>JAITAB010000029.1 GCA_031284315.1 Campylobacteraceae bacterium | reverse complement strand
GTTTTATCTCTTTGATGTCGTCTATGATGACAAATTCGCCGCTGTCTATCGCGGGGAACATATCGTTGCTTGTTTTGACACACCAGTATGCGCGAGGGCTTAACCCTGCGAGTGTGGGTAGTATGACTTTGACTTTTGCGGCGTTGGCGTCAAGTATAGCATCTGCGCCCTGTCCTAAAAACGGAAGTTCTTTGCTGCCTTTGCCTGTCGTGAGCCATTCGCAAGAGAGATTTTCCTTGTTAGCTATCTCATATAGTTTTTTTTCTGGAATTTTTCTGCGTTCAACCCAATTGCTAATAGCTTTTAAAGTAACCCCTATTTTGGGCGCTAATTCACCATTTGTTCTTACCTGAAAATGAGTTTTAAGCCTGAATAAAATGGCATTAACCTCTAACATTTATTTTTTAAACCCCTTGACAAAAACTTTAAAATGAGTTATTATTCCCTCATTATTTGAGGTATTTATATCTCATAATAAGTTTCAATGTGTAAATTTGAAACTTATTATTATACTCTTTTTTTATGTCTATTTTTTAGCCATAAGGTAAAGAAATTTTCCGTTTATGGCGGTTGCCGAAAATCGCGATAGAGGCGTAAAAACACAAAGAAGCGTGGTTGAAGTTGTGGTAGTCCATTCATAGTAAGCTCTACTGTTTGTAGATAAATATACAAAATGCGGTCATTAGCATGCCGCCTTGATTTTCGCAGGTGTAGTTTTACTTTTGGATTCCCGCCTTCGCGGGAATGACATAGATGGTGTTGCGGGAATGACGCAAGAAAGCTTTAAATTGCCGATTTGGCGGGGATTTCGGGACTTATTGGGATTTATAAAATGGTGGTCAGGGGCGGAATCGAACCGCCGACACGAAGATTTTCAGTCTTCTGCTCTACCAACTGAGCTACCGAACCAAAAAAACAAGAGTGAAATTATACCGATTAAACTTTAATATTCGCTTTACATGGGCAATTCAAACGCCGCCGCGCAATACTCCATAACAAAATATCAAGACAATATCTATATTTACCGCTAAGCAAAGTTTTTTACTCCAAGCCGACCGCGTCCATTATCCGCGCGCTTCAAGTAAGCAGATAATAAAGGAAACGGTTCATAGGAACGGCAAAACAAGAAGCGCAAAATGATGAAACCGCAGCCGCGCCAAACCGTTATTTTTTCAATCTCGCATGATTTTCACACTCTTCTTGCACTCTTATGCCGCACGCTTTAGCGTAGTATTTAACGGCTTTGTTTATATCTTTTTTTACGCCCAGACCATGTTCGTACATTGCTCCCAAATTGCCGCAGCTCTTGGAAATATCGTCATCGCAGTCTTTTTTATAGAATTCTGCGGCTTTGGAAAAGTTTTGCCCAACGCCTTTGCTGTTTTTATGCGTATCTCCCAAAATAACGCAGCACAAAGTAACGCCTTTGCCTCTTTTATACAGTTCTCCCAATCTGGAACAGCTAAAAATGCCTCTGTCATCGCAGTCTTTTTTTAAACTCCGCCGCTTTTTCGTAATCGCTCTCTTTGTAAGCTTTACGAGATTTGTCAAAAAGGTCAGCCAAAGCCAAACTGCCGAATAACGCCGCGCTTACAGTAATTTGAAAATTTGTCTCATGGGATTTTTTTGGTTTTTTAACAAGCGATATTTTAATTAATTTCAACGCTAAAATCAAGGAAAAGCAAAGTTTTAACTCTCATGCGGCGCAAATTTTTAAGAAAATATTGTTAATTAAAAATAATTAAAGTTACAATTCATTATTCTAAATTTGAAAAAGCCGCTTTTTATGATATAATCCGCAAAAACTAAAAGGATTTTGAAGTTGAGAAAAGCATTCACGCTCATGGAACTCATGATAGTTATTATGATTTTGGGGCTTCTTACGGCTATTGTCGTGCCGAATCTTGTCGGGCAGAGCGAAAGGGCAAAAAGAGATTTGGTCTGTATTCAGATGAAAACCATAAGCGAATCGCTTGACATGTTCAGGGCTGATTTTGGAAATTATCCGCCCTTAGACGAAGGACTCGGCGCTCTTGTGGTAAACCCCGATTCGTCAAAATACAAAAATTATCCCAACGGCGGCTATCTCTCCGCCAAATCTGCGCCGAAAGATTCATGGGGAAGCGAATATGTGTATATAACCGACGGCGGGAGTTTTGATATCGTCTCTTTGGGAAGGGATAAAAAAGAGGGCGGCGATAGCGATGACGAGGATATATATTTTAGCAAATGTCAAGAATAAGGGGCGCGTTTACGCTGTTTGAACTGTTGCTGGTTTTGCTGCTGATAGTAATTTCCTACGGTTTATTTGCTCAAAATTTTTCTATAAGCTCTCCTGAAAACGAGAGCGTAAAAATAGATAAATTAAATCTCTATCTTGCGAAAATCGGAGGCGGAAAAAACCGCATTTCGTTAAGATGCATAGACAACTGCAATGAGTGCAGAGTCTTGGTAAATGGCGAAGATAAGAACATGACGCTTGATATTTTTGAAAAAGGAAGTACGGTAAACGCTTATTATCATTACGGCAGGAGAGTAGAAAAAGCGGAATTTGACGATTATCATGTGAATGAGTACAAAAAAGAGAAAGTCTGTTTTAGAATGGATATTTATCCAAACGGCAGCAGCGATAAGCTTGTGTTGGAGTACAAAAACAGGGCGTATTTGTTTGAAAATTATCTGGAAGAGGGAAGGGTGTTTGGAAGCGTTGCGGACGCGCAGGAGTTTTTGGAAAAACAGCATTTTGAAGCAAGAGGTCGGTAAAGTTGATATTTAAATATTCGGGATTGGATGCGCTGGGCAATAAAGTAAGCTCCAAAATAGAAGCTTCAAATTTGGAAGACGCAAAACGCAGGCTCAAATCCCAAAATATCATATACAAAAAGGTAAAAGAGGACAGTTTTACATTTTTAAGCAAATTTAGCTTCAAAAAAAAGCACAAAATTTCATCGGGCGAACTTTCCATATTCAGCCGCGACATAAGCATATATCTGAAGTCCGGAATATCTTTAGTAGATGCCGTTTCGCTCTCGTCCAATCAATACGCGAAAAACAAAAAAATGCTGCTTTTTTTAAGAAGTATCAAAACTTCGCTTGACGAGGGAAAAAATTTTTACTTCGCGCTTGAAAATCAGAATGTCATAACTCTGCCCAATTTTTACAAACAATCCATAAAAGTGTCGGAAGACAGCGGCATTTTGACGGAGATATTGCTGGAATTGTCGCGCTTTTTGAAAGAGCAGGAGAGGCTGGAAAAGCAGGTGCAAAACGCGTTTGCGTATCCGCTTTTTATCTTGGTGGTTTCATGTTTTATGGTAGGCTTCATGGTAACTTACATAGTTCCCAAAATCAGCTCCATATTTGAACAGATGGATCAAGAACTTCCCAAAATTACGCAGTTGGTGATAGCTTTTGGGAACTGGATGTCAAGCAATTGGCTTTTTCTTGCCGTTGGCGCGTTTTTATTTGCGCTTGCGTTTAGATTTGTTTTGAAAACAAGCCCGAAAGTAAAATATAGATTTGATTTTTTTATGTTAAAACTGCCGTTTTTTGGCAAAATAATACAATCCTCAGAGCTTGGAAGATTTACTTATGTCGCTTCCGTTTTGATAAGATCGGGCGTGCCTTTCGTAAAAACCGTAAGGCTTGGTTCAGGCATTTTGAAAAACAGCGTTATCGCCGATGTATTTGAAAAGGCTTCCTTGAAAGTCGTGGAAGGTTCGCGCCTCTCCGCCGCGCTTTTGAAAAGCGGTTTTGAGCTGGATAACTCTTTTGTGCAGGCTATCACACTGGGCGAAGAGACAAGCGAAGTTTCTATGGTTTTGCAAAACATGTCGGAGCTTTATTTTGAAGAAAACAGAGACAAAATAGCCCTGTTTTTGTCGCTTTTGGAGCCTGCGCTGATGCTGATAGTAGGAGGCATCATCGGGCTTATCGTAACTTCTATGCTGCTGCCGATATTTTCAATCAATATCTCATGAAAATTATGCATAAGTCAAAAAAACGCGGAATAGTCCTTCTCACCGTGATAGGACTTATCATGATGCTCTCTTTACTTATTTTAAAAAGTGTGGATATCTCACAAAAATATTTTGACGATTCAAGCCAAAACGCCCTTTTTGTGCAGCTTAACAAAAGCTTTCTTGACACTTTGGCGATTTTACAGAAAAACTCCCAAAACATAAATGACGCGCAAACGCTCTCTGTCATAACGGGGCTTCCCATAGCTCTTGGCACAAATAACGGCGATATGAGTATCATGATAGATATAAAATCCGGCGGCGGCGTTATCAACGTCAATAACCTTATTTTGAGCAATAACGAAACAAACGAGCCTTTATACAATCTCCTCCAAAGCCTTTTGCAGGAATATCAAGTCGTAAATGCGAATTTTTTCCTCTCCATACTGCTTGATGCCGTTGATGCCGATAAAAATGAGAGGACATACGCGAGCGAGGCGGCTTTGAGGGATTACAGGTTTGACGATGGAGGCATAAACTCAAAAGAGTCTTTTCTGTATCTTTTGGATTATTTTGAGGCAAAAGGCGGAGATGCGCGGATATATAACATTCCATGGGAAGATATCGTGGGTTTTGTCGGAGAAGATATTGATTTTAATTATATAAAAGAACCTTTACTGATTTTAATTAAAAAAGAGTATAATTTAATTTCATTAAATCGGGGGGAGTTACTGAACTCATACGATGAACTTAATATCCCAAATGAAGGCAAAGAGAAGCTGAAAGCTTTGAATGTGGGTTTTTTTTCACCCAGAATAGTGTGCAGTATAAATCTTTTTTATATGAAACAGACAATGTCTCTTAATTTTTTATATGATATAAAGTCAAGGAAAGTTGGTTATATTGAAACAGTTTTTTGAACGCCTGCGAAATGCTTTAGCGCATGCATCAAATATTTTGAAGCGTTTTTACGGCGATAAGTTTGCGAAAACTTACGACCATAAAATAGTTTTTATAGACGATAAGCGCATGAGCGTGGTCGGCATAGATGCGTTTGATATTATCCTATCGCCCAAATTTTACTGGACAAAAACCCAAACGCTTCCCGTAAAATACGCTTTTCGGGCAAAAGAATACGCTCCTTCCATATTTGAGGGCTTTATACCAAAGGGCGATTATTCATACAAAGTGATAAAACAAAACGGTAAATTTTTGTTTTTTGCGTATGACGCGAAAAGCATTCTTGAATATCTTGACGCGGCGGGCGTTAAACCTGCCGTTATAAGAAAAGTCTATTTTGCGCAGACGGAATTTTCAAACAGTGCGCATGATATAAAAATAGACGAGAAAAACGCTCTGATTATACGGGAGGGCAAAGTCATAAAAGCGCCGCTCTCATTAGTGAAAGAACATGTTGATATAAAGAGCGTTTTAGAGTCGTTAAAACCTTCCAAAATTACAATCACTCTTGGAAAATTCAACCGCATATACGAAAAACAGGGCGCGTTGAAAGGCATCATATACGCGCTGATTTTTTTAAATATACTCCTTTTTGCGGAACTATTTTACCTCTCAAACATGTCAAGCTCCAAAGAGAGCCAAAAAGAGGAGATTTTAAAACAATACTCTATGCCCTCCACAGAAATTCAGTTAAACGCGCTTTTAAAGCAGTACGATAAAATCAACATGGAACAAAAAAAGATAAGGGAAAAAATCAGCGAAGTTTTCAAATTTTCTTTTTTGGAAGGGGAGTATTTCAAAAGTTTGGAAGCGTCAAAAACGCATATTTCTCTTACGCTGCATGTGAGCGATAAAAGCAGAGGCGAAGCCGTGAAAAGCTATTTTCAGAGGTATTTTACCGTAAGCGAATTTCAAGACGGCGCTGAAGATATTAAAATGGAGCTGCGCTATGAATAAGATAAATCCTTTGATTTTAATATCCATACTGGCGGCGGTTTTGCTGGTTTTATCATTTAATGTCTCACGGTTGAAAAATCAAATAGCCGAAAAAGATAAAGCTCTTTTTGCGCTGGAAGAGAATGCAAAAAAGATAGTATTTTCAAAAAAAACATGGAATAAAACAGAGTTGAAAGAGCGGCTTGGCACAGTTTTTGGCGCGGGAAATGTCAATGACAAGGGCAAAAATTTTGAGATAAAAGTCTCTTCTTTGACGCGCATGCAGGTAAACGATATGGTTAGAAAGATGCTTACAGACGGCTTCGAGATAGAAAAATTTACGATTTTGACCGAAGCGGAAGATAAAATATCTCTTGGAGCGGAAATAACAAAATGAAATTTTTAAAATATATTTTCTGGTGCGGTTTATTTATTTTCATCACGGTTTTGTTTTTGCCAAAAGAGAATTTTTATTTTCTTATGGAACATAAACTTAATGAGTATAAAATCGTACTTGGCAATGAAACTTTAAGCGAATTTCTCGGCGTATTTAGCGTGAAAAACGCGCATGTGTCGTATTTTGGCGATGAAGCCGCACAAATAGGCGGGATAAAAGCCGCGCCGTTTATTTTGTATAATGAAGTAGAGTTTGAAAATATTCAAATTGCAAAAAAATTTCAAAGTTTTGCGCCAGGCGCGATTGAGAGCGCGAAGGTGAAATTTACGCCGTTTTATCCGATAAAATTGTGGCTTAATTTAAACGGGGAATTTGGAAAAATCAGCGGCAGTTATAACATGTACGGCAAAAAGATTTATCTTGTTTTAAAGCCGCATGAGAATTTTAAGCAGAAATATCCGAGCATATATAGAGAGTTTAAAGAAATAGACGGAGAATTGGTATATGAATCGTCTTTTTAACAACAAAATATTGAGCGTTATCTTTAAGATTTTAATTTTTATAGCCATAGCAAAGAGCATATCTTTAATACTTTTTATTTTTTTGCCCAAAAGCGGCGTAGAGCCAAGCGGCAGCGGAAATGTCATAAATTTTAACGCTTACACGGCATCTGCCTTTTCGCATGTATCCCAAAACGGCGCGGCTTCAAATATCCAAGCTTCGCAGATAAGCAGTTTGAAGGTTTTGGCTGTATATAAGGAAAACAACGGCAAAAAAGCTTACGCGGTCATTTCGGACGGCGCTTCTTCGGAAGTTTTGAAAACAGAGGATAGATACAAGCAATATATTGTCGGCGAGATAAAGCCAAACGGAGTTTTTCTCAGGGAAAATGGCAGCGATTTTTGGGTAACGCTTACCGAAAGCGCGGCAATTTCGCCCGCCGTAAATATTCCCGCGAATAATAAATTCGGCGGCGGCGTAAAATTGCAGGCAAATGACGGCGAATACATGAATGTTTTGAAAAGAGACGAGATAGATGAATTTTTGGCAAATCCTGATTCGGTATTTAAAAATATAGGCTTTAAAGAGGTCATGAAAGACGGAAAACTGGAGGGCTTTAGGGTGCTTAGCATAAATAGAAATTCCCCCTTTGCAAAACTTGGATTGCGTTCGGGCGATATAATACAGAGTTTCAATGGAATCAAGCTTGATAATTACTCAAGCGTTCTTGAGATTTACGGCAACGCCAAATCTTACAGCAAGGTGAAATTGGAAGTTATGAGAAACAATGAAAAGAAGGAGTTTGAATATGAGATTTATTAAAATAGCCGCATGTATGCTTTTGGCATTCTCTTTGCATGCTCAAAGCATTGAGGATGCTAACGCAACAGTTGATATAAATTTCAGAGATTTGGAAATTACGGATTTTGCGAGGCTTGTCTCAAATGTTTTAAATAAAGATATACTCTTTCATGAGGCGATACCGGGCAAGGTAGAATTTATCTCCACAAAGCCCGTAACCAAGCAGGAAGTCTTATCCATACTGCAATCCGCGCTTGCGCAAAAGGGCTTTACTTTGGTAGATCATGGTCCATACATGGAGATAGTAAGAAGCAATATGGTCGCGCAGTACAATCTGCCCGTAGTCGGCAGGTCTCAGGGTTATACGCAAATGGTTACGCAGGCGATAAGGATAAAAGGCTTGAATGTTGATGAGGTTATCAATAAAATAAGGCATCTTGCTTCTATCTCCGCCAAATTTATACCCTCCCGCGAAAATAACATGCTTGTAATAACGGATTTCCCGAAAAATATAGACACCATACGAAAGGTTATAGCGCTCATGGAGCAGAATGTAGCTTCCGATGTGGCGTTTATCAAAATGTACAATGCCGATATAGGGCAGATTTTCCCCATTTTGCAGTCAATTACAAAAAGCGTCTTTAATGAAAAGATAGAAAGAGAGAGGATATCGTTATACGAAAACAGAGCTGATAATGGAATTATCGCCGTGGGATCATCGGAAAATATAGAAAAGTTAAAAGATATCATAGCCAATTTGGACAAAGGGCAAGAGTCGTTTCAAATGGTTACGAGAGTGATACAGCTCAACAACGCCGAAGCGAAAAATGTCTATAAAATCATCAGCGAACTTGTCTCTTCTAACGTTTTAAATGCGACCGCTCCCTCTTCGCGTGCATTCGGCAACCAAACCATCATACAAAATAGCGTAAGAGCCGCCGATACAAACAAACCCACACTCTCTTTGGACGAAGCGAGCAACTCCATAGTGGTTTTGGCAACGCAGAAAGATTATGAAGTAATAAAGGATATCATCAGCGAACTTGACAAAGAGCAAAAACAGGTTTACGTAAGGGCAAAAATAGTTGAAATCAGCGAAAGCGCATCGCAAAGAATAGGCATAAAATACGGACTTGAAGGCGGAAAAGCGACATCGGACGGACTCTATACATTTGCTATGAACATGGGAGGAAGCGCTCTGCCGCTCTCTTCCGTATTAAGCTCCGTTATCAGCCTTGAAGATATAAAGGCAGGTTTGGCTTTGGGCGCGTCCATAGATTTTCTAAGAACAAACGGCGCTGCAAATATCGTCTCCGAACCTTCGCTGTTGTGCGTAAATAATGTAGAATCCAAAATATATGTGGGACAAACGCAGTCTATCATCACAAGCGCGACAAACTCCGACAGTACGACTGATTTGACGCGAAATACATACACAAGAGAAGATATAGGCTTGACTTTGAAGGTAAAACCAAGAATCGCAAATGACGGGAAAGTTACGCTCCAGATAGAAGCCGTTATAGAAGATGTTTTGGAAGGAAGCGGCGGAAGCAGCGGCATGCCGACTACGACAAAAAGAGAAGTAAGCGCGACAAACATAGCCCAGCATGGACAGAGCATCACAGTTGCAGGACTTATACGCAACAAAAACACTAAAAGCAGCGATAAAGTGCCGCTTTTGGGGGATATTCCGATTTTGGGGAATCTATTTACGCACTCTACCGATGTCAATGACCAAGTCAATATCGTGATAGTTTTGACCCCTTATATAGTCAATTCGAGCAGTGAACTTTCGCAGTTGAAAGTGCAATTGGCCGAACTTGACCAAGCGCAGGAGTTTTTCGGCAAACAGCTTCAAGACGAGCTTCAAAAAAGAACGGGAAATACTCTTGCCGCTGAGAGCGATATAGTGGTAGGAAGCGATGCGTATTGGGATAATTTACTGCATAGATAGGATATTTCATGAGCGGCATAGAATACATACATGACATAAATCTTGAACCTTTTGAGGTTGAATCCCAAGATATTAATATAGCTTTGAAAAATTATGTACTTTTTTCAAAAATGGACGATACTATATGCGCATGTATCACCGAAGAGCGTATGGATATAGCTTTTGAGTATCTTTCCAAACAAAAGACGGAATATAAAATTGTATTTTTGGACGAAGAGTCGTACGAAAAACTTTTGAATAAATTTTTGGAGCTTAGGACGGATAAGGAACTTGGCTCCATAGATAAAAACGCCGAAGAAGAAGCGGGCGTTGATGAAAATATGAATTTGACGGAGTTTTTGAGAAATTCGGGCGACATTTTGACTTCCGAAGAGTCCGCGCCGATTATCAAATTTGTCAATTCGCTTTTTTATCAGGCTATCAAAAAACGCTCAAGCGATATTCACATAGAGATGCATGAGTTTAAGGGCGAAATACGCTTTCGTATAGACGGCGTCTTGACAAAACATATAGAGCTTGAAAAAAATATCCTGAATCTCGTCATCAGCCGTATCAAAGTCATATCAAATCTTGACATTTCAGAAAAACGCATTCCGCAGGACGGCAGAACGCAGATAAAGATAGCTGGACGCACGCTTGATATCCGCGTCTCCATACTGCCGGTATATTACGGCGAGAGGGTTGTTATGCGTATTTTGATGGATTCTGCGCAGATACCTTCGCTTTTGGAACTCGGATTTACTGATGATTTGATACATGAGCTAAGGGGCGTTTTGCAGCATTCGCATGGCATTATCTTGGTAACGGGACCCACAGGCAGCGGCAAATCAACCACTCTGCACTCATTTTTGCAAAAACTTGCTTCGCCTGAAAAAAATATCATTACGATAGAAGACCCCGTTGAATATAAAACAAACAATATAAATCAAATTCAGGTAAACAATAAAGTCGGACTTACCTTTGCGGCGGGACTCCGCTCCATATTGAGACAAGATCCTGATATAGTCATGGTGGGCGAAATACGCGACAATGAAACCGCGTCCATAGCTACGCAGGCGGCGCTTACGGGACATTTAGTATTATCAACGCTGCACACAAACAATGCCACAGCAGCTATTACAAGGCTTGTGGATATGAAGATAGAACCGTTTTTGATATCTTCCACGCTGCTTGCCGTGCTGGCTCAAAGATTGGCGCGGCTGCTTTGCCCGCACTGCAAAAGCGAAGACAAGATAGCCGAAGATTACGCAAATCAGTTTTCGCTGAAAAAAGATACCGTCATTTATAAAGCTAACGGCTGCAAAAAATGCGGCTATACCGGATATATAGGAAGACAGGCAGTAGGAGAGCTGTTAATCATGAACGACGATATAAAAACAATACTGAAAACCACGACAAATGATTATCAAATCCGCTCTTTTGTGAAAAAAAACGGTATGGTATTTCTTTCGCACAGACTTAAATCGCTTTTATACGAGGGTAAAATATCGCTTGACGAGGCGATAAGGATAGGAATCAAAGATGATTAAGGCGTTTACGCTTGTGGAAGTTTTGATAGCGGTGGTTATAGTATTTACCGCAGGTCTTGGGCTTTTGAGCGTAAGTTCTAACAGTTCCAAAATCATACAATACGCGAAAACCAAAAATCAGGCGAATATGCTTTTCTCCGTAGCTATTTTAAATAATCTATGCAGCGAAGATACGGATACAAATCTTTATGACGCCATAAAATCGCGATTTGTGATAAAAGACGATAAACTTATAACCGCGCTGAAAGAGCAAAACCTCACATGTGCAAGCGAAGAGGCGTTTAATATGAATCTGGCGGACAGCAAAGAGATAGAGCGGACGATAGACGAAATTCCGCAGGCGGTTCTTATCATCAATAAAATAAACGCTTCCATGAATGGCGCAAATACGCTTGGATACGAGATAAAGGCTGAGATGTGAAGAGAGCTTTTACGCTCATAGAAGTAGTTATCTCCATAGCCATATTTTCCATTATCGCCGTTTACATGTACCAAGCCATAGATACCATGCAAAAGAGCAATGAGATTAACTCCAAGCGATATGACAGGGATACAAAAGAGCAGAAGATTATAAGGCTTTTTTATAACGATATTTTTTCAAAAACCGACCTTTACGCCGCCTCAAATATAACAAACGGCGGGGATTTTGACATTTTCCGCTTAAATACCAAAAACTCCATTCATGCGATGATAAACCCTCAGGTGGCTTACTTTGTGAAGGATAATTCGCTTTTTAGGATAGAGTCGCGCCAGATAGAAAATATCCCGCTTACCTATGAGAGCGTGCAGCGCGTCAAATCGGACAGACTTTTAGACAATGTAACGCTTTTTCGCATTCACGAGAATAGAAATTCGTATATCGTCTCTTATCAGTCGGAGGATAAATTGACGCTGTTTCAGATATCCCTGCCGCAAGCTTTAGCCGCTAACAATTCAAAAGGCAATCAAAGCGTTAAACCATGAGCATATTTATTAATACTTTTTTTAAACTATGTTCGTATAATATGTAATTTTCTAAAAAGAAGTGCACATGAGCAGGGCAAGAAAGATATTTTGAGCGGCAAGTTTTATTGCGGTTATTTGTATCGTATGCCTTAATCTGTTCTATTTCGGCTTTGAAAATACAAAAGGAAAAGAGTACGGCAACGGCAATATGCAAAGCTGTTACGAGCTTGGTTTTGCATATTGCAACGAAATTGAGAGAGTCAAAAAAGACGCTTCGGCGGCGTTAAAATATCTGTAAAAAGTCTGTAATGGCAAACATGCGCAAGCTTGTCAATTTCGCAAAAAAGCATAAACTATAAAAAAAGATACGCGCAATTAGTAAATCAAATATCTCTCGGGTCGGCTATCTTGCCCGCTATCGCGCTTGCTGCGGCGACTGCTGAATTTGCAAGATAAACTTCGCTTGTTCTGTCTCCCATTCTGCCTATAAAATTTCTATTTGTAGTGGCGACGCATCTTTCGTTTTTGCCCAAAATCCCCATATATCCGCCAAGACATGCGCCGCATGTAGGATTGCTAACCACCGCTCCCGCTTCAACGAAAATATCCAAAAGTCCCTCTTTTTGCGCCTGCAAAGCGATTTTTTGCGTGGCGGGCGTTATTATCATTCTTGTTTTTTTCGCGACTTTTTTGCCTTTTAGGATTTTCGCCGCTATTCTCAGGTCATTTAATCTGCCGTTTGTACAGCTTCCTATAAACACTTGGTCTATATTCAAATCATCTTTCACGGCTTCGGATATGCCCTTGCCGTTACTCGGTAAAAACGGATACGCTACAATGCTTTCCATCTTTGAAGCGTCTATCTTTAAAACGCGTTCATAAGCGGCGTCTTTGTCCGAATAGAAAAATTCAGGCTCCCTCGGCATTTTTTTATCTTTCAAAAACTCTTTTGTTGCATTATCAACCGCGACTATGCCGCTCTTTGCGCCGGCTTCTATCGCCATATTACAGAGGCTGAATCTATCGTCCATGCTAAGATATTCAAGCGAATTTCCCGTAAACTCAAGAGTTTGGTAAAGCGCGCCGTCCACGCCTATCGTTCTTATAATCTCCAAAATCAAATCCTTGCCGTAAACAAACTCGTTTGGTCTGCCGCTAAATTCAATTTTAATGCTTCTTGGGACTTTAAACCAGTTTTCGCCCGTTATCATCGCGTACGCCAAATCGGTAGAACCAACGCCCGTAGCAAAAGCTCCTAAAGCTCCGTGCGTACATGTGTGCGAGTCCGCTCCTATTATCACATCACCCGGGATTATAAGTCCTTTTTCGGGCAAAAGCGCATGTTCTATGCCCATATCTTTTTCGTCAAAAAAGTATTTTAGGTTGTGTTTGTAGGCAAATTCCCGCGAAATTTTGGCTTGATTTGCGCTTGCTATATCTTTTGCGGGGATATAGTGATCCATGACGATGGAAAATCCGTCGGGATTGGCAAGTTTAAGAGCTTTGCTCTCTTCAAACGCATGAATGGATATAGGCGTTGTTATATCGTTGCCTATAATCATGTCTATTTTACTTTCTATAATATCGTCCGCATATACACTTTTTCCTATATGCGAGCTGAAAATCTTTTCCGTTATTGTCTGCGCCATGAAAAACCTTTGATTTTAAAAGTGGACTATTTTAGCCAAAAAGCTATAAAATAATATTTAACGCCCGATGCGCTATTTGTGAAAAGCTTTGCTAAACGGCTATCTCTTTTGGTATGGGAAATGGGCGTTTGTCCGCGGGCATTATCGGTTTTTCGCCTCTTTTCAGGCGCTCTATGTGCCACTTGCTCCAAGCTTCCCAATATTGTAATCTCACGGGCGAAATGCCGTTTTTGTCGTATCCGTACGAAAACGAATTCGTAAGTGAATTTTCACGATACGCCCCGATAGTCAAAGGCAGCTTTATATATTTTACCGCCTTTTTGCCGAACACAAGCCTAAATCTCGCGTAAAACTCGCTGTCCGCACCCGTGCGCACGATATCCCATAAACCAACCCGCTCCAAAACCGCTTTTCTAAACATAAGCGAAGCGCTGTTCAATCTTGACTGCGGGATTACGCTTCGCGCCTTAAATCCGCCGTTGTCGTCCACTCTAATCCACTGCGATACGGAAGCGGCAAATTTTTTGTTTTCAAGCAGCGGCTTTATCTGCCTTTGTATCCATTCGGGGTGCGCAAAATCATCAGAGTCATGACAGACGATAAACTCTCCTTTTGCATATTTCAAAGCCAAAGCTTTTGAGGCAAAAGTGCCTGAATTTATTTTATTTTTCAAAACTTTCACGCGTTTATCAAGGGATGCAATCTCTTTGAGTTTTTCCATGCTGTCGTCTGTTGAGTTATCGTCTATTGCGATTATCTCCAAATTTTTGTAAGTCTGCGACAAGAGGCTTGCGAGGGAAGATTTGAGATAAGGCGAAGTGTTGTAAACCGTTACCAAAATAGAAACTAACGGCGTATTTTCAATACATGGCAAAGCAGCGCATGTTATATTCGTAACGCTTACGCTTTTTTTATCGTCCATGAGAGATAATCCGCCCAAACCGTACGAGGCTAAAAAGCTGTTTAGCGCGCGTAACTGTTCTTTCGGCGTTGAGGCAAGAATGTTGCTTTTTAAAAGATGCGATTCGCCTTCCATGCGCAAATTTTCAAGCATCTGCGCTGCTTTTCGCTTGTCTATCCGCGCCAATATCGCGGCGGAAAGTCGGGGGTTGTTTGTTATTTGCAGTGCAAATGAGGGCATATATAAGGCTAAGGCGCATGAGAATTTATCTCTGTATTTGTCAAAACCGCGCAATTTTTCAAGCAAAACCGCCGTATTTTCCGCCTCTTCAAATCTCCCTACAGCCGCCAGCGATATGCAAAAAGCAAATCCGCCCTTTAAACAGCGCCCGTCCCATGAGCTTTTTGCGGCGGTATCATACATGCCGAGCGAATAACATGCCCAAAGCTCATCGCCGCTACATGGATACTTGTCAAGACATGCCAAAGCTTTAGCGTATAAAGCTTTATGAAAATACCATTTAAATTTAAGCCTGTTAAAGATTTTATTCACGCATCTTTTCCGAACAAATCGCGCGTATATACCTTTTCGCATATATCTTCTATATCTTTGGTGATGCGGTTTGCTATGATGATGTCGCTGATTTGCTTAAATTTGTCCAAATTGTTTACGACTTTTGAGCGGTAAAATTCACTCTCATTCAAGACAGGCTCATATACCACTACCTCAACGCCTTTTGCTTTGATGCGCTTCATGATGCCCTGAATGGAAGAGGTGCGGAAATTATCGGAGCCGGCTTTCATGATAAGTCTGTAAACGCCGACTGTTTTGGGATTTAGCTTCAATATCTCCTCAGCTATGAAATCCTTGCGCGTGCGGTTTGACTCTACTATCGCGGAGATGAGGTTTTGCGGAACATCTTTGTAATTAGCCAAAAGCTGTTTTGTGTCTTTGGGCAGACAGTATCCGCCGTAACCAAAAGAGGGGTTGTTGTAGTAATTTCCCACTCTCGGATCCAAACTCACGCCTTCTATTATCTGCTTCGTATCAAGCCCATGCGTGGATGCGTAAGTATCAAGTTCGTTGAAAAACGCCACTCTCATCGCCAAATATGTATTGGAAAAAAGCTTTATGGCTTCGGCTTCGGTATTGTCGGTAAGCAGTACGGCGGCGTCTTTTTTCACGGCTCCTTGTACCAGCAAATCCGCGAAATCCTGCGCTCTTTTTGAACGCTCGCCTATAACTATCCTGTTTGGGTAAAGATTATCATGCAAGGCTTTGCCTTCGCGTAAAAATTCGGGCGAAAATATAATATTTTGGTATCCGAACGCTTTTTTTAATTTTTCCGTAAAGCCTACGGGAACGGTGGATTTGATGATAATAACAGCGGCGGGATTTATAGCGGTAACATCTTTTATGACGGATTCTACGGAGCTTGTGTCAAAAAAATTGCTCTGCGGGTCGTAATCGGTAGGCGTTGAAACGATAACAAAGTCAGCATCTTTAAAAGCCTCATTTTTGTCAATTGTCGCTTTTAGGTTTAGCGGCTTGTCCGCCAAATACTCATTTATCTCGACATCGTCTATATGCGAGCGTTTGTTGTTTAAAAGCCTGACTTTGTTCTCGTCAATATCAAATGCCGTAACTTCATTGTACTGAGCCAATAAAACGGCGTTAGAAAGACCTACATATCCCGTGCCTGCGATTGCAATCTTTGCCATAGTTTCACTTTAAATTTTTTTAATTTTTTTATTGTATTACGATATTTATTTAAAGTGAATAAATCCTGCGGTAATTTTTTGATTGAAAAGCTTTTTTAGTTAAAATCCATCGCAAGTTGTCATGCAGGTAAACCCCCGTTGTCATACCCTTTTTCGTCATTCCCGCGCCCCATTTCGTCATTCCCGCGACTAAACGACAAGTTTTCGCAAGAAATGCATATCGTGAGGGAAAGCGGAAAACCACACCCTTTCGTCATTCCCGCGCCCCACTATGTCATTTTCGCATTCTTCCGTCATTCCCGCGCAGGCGGGAATCCAAACTAATAACTTTAAAGTATAAAAGCATAAAAGAAAATAAGAGAGAGTTATAAAATGTCAATTCTTTTCATACCATTTTTGTTTTGTTTGTAAATACTCTTTTTGGATTCCTGCATTCCTCGCAAATATCGTTTTCTGCGAAAACTTTTTGCTCGCACGGGAATGACGGAATTACGCCGCTTTCTTAAATTCTTTTTTGTCATTCCCGCGATAGAACGACAAGTGAAACACACACGCCCCACTATGTCATTCCCGCGACCGAACGACAAGAAAAAATGTATGACACTCCATTCCGTCATTCCCGAGCGGCAAAAAAACGCATAACAATAAAACAATTTGCCTCCTCCGTCATTCCCGCGCCCACTATGTCATTCCATCGTCCCCTTCCGTCATTCCCGCGCAGGCGGGAATCCAAACTAATAACTTTAAAATATAAAAGCATGAAAGAAAATAAAAGAGAATTATATAATGTCAATTCTTTTCATATTATTTTTGTTTGTAAATACTCTTTTTGGATTCCCGCTTACGCGGGAATGACGGAATTGAGTTGTTTTCTTAAATTCCTTTTTGGATTCCCGCATTCCTCGCAAATATCGTTTTCTGCGAAAACTTTTTGCTCGCGCGGGAATGACGGAGAGAAGACATAGGAATGACGGAAAGGCGGGCGTGTGTGTTTTGCATGACAAAAGGGATTTATCTGCTTTGCGCGCTCCTCCCCGCAATAAACGAACCGAACGCGGTATTGTTTTGCGCTGCGCCTGAGGTAACGGCTCATGTAATGCCGCCGACATAGTGCTTGCCTTTTATCTCTTTGTTTTCAGCTATTTCTATGCTGAGATTTCTTATATTGCCGCGGTTAATATAGCCGAAAAATCCAATCTCATCATCGGACGCTCCTATCCAGATATTGGCTATCTTGTGAAAATTGCCGTTAAAAATGCCTTTGAAAACTCCTATCTTTTCCCAGCCTCTAACAGGTCAAATCCCGCTTCACCCGCTCTCAAACCTGTAAAGTCAAGATTTTTATTACAAAAGCTGACGGAGTAATTTTTATTGTTGCAGTCGGCTATGAAAAAACCAGCCGCCAAAAAAAAGTAATTTTAACTTTAAATTATATATGTAGATGCCTTTTGTTTGAAAATATAATTAAATCCGCCGTTTTTCTCCGCCGAAACGAAGCAGCGCGCTTCCCCATGTAAAGCCGCCGCCAAATGTGTCAAGCAGTATCAAATCGCCATGTTTTATCCTGCCCTCTTCGTAAGCGTCATTCATCGCCATAGGAATGGATGCGGCGGAAGTGTTGCCGTATTTGTGAACCGTCAAGACCGTCTTTTCATGCGGGAAATTAAGCTTTTCGCGCACGGCTTCTATGATGCGCAAATTTGCCTGATGAGGTATAAAATGGTCTATCTCCTCAGAAGTTATACCGTTTTTTTGCAAAATTTCCACTACATCGTTCGTGAGCGTTTTTACCGCCACTTTAAACACTTCATTGCCTGCCATTTGCAAATATTCAAGCGTCCTGTCGTCTTTGGGATACATGACGCGCGAGCGCGGAGCTACTAAAAGATGCGCGTAATCGCCGTCCGCGCTTATTTGTATATCCAAAAGCGCTTCGTTTTTGTCCTCAGTCGCGCTTATGACCGCCGCGCCGCCGCCGTCTCCGAAGAGTATGCATGTGCTTCTGTCGGTATAATCCACAACGGAGCTTAATTTTTCCGCGCCAATGATGAGGATATTTTTATGTCGGGCTGATTCTATGAGGGCTTTTGCGAGGTAAAGTATATAAACAAAGCCGCTGCAAGCCGCGCTGACATCAAACGCGAGAACATTTTTGATGCCAAGTTTTGAAGCTATAATACATGCAGTCGCAGGCATGCATAAAAAATCGGGCGTGAGCGTAGCGCAGATAACGGCGTCTATTTCGCCCGTTTTTATGCCCGCTCTTTTGATAGCAAGTTTCGCGGCTTTCAAGCCGATATCGCTTGTGAGTTCGCCCTCCGAAGCAATCCTGCGCTCTTTTATGCCCGTGCGCTGGAGTATCCACTCATTCGTAGTTTCAACCATTTTTTCCAAATCTTCATTGCTCAAAACTCTTTTTGGAGCATAAGCGCCGATAGATCTGAAACATGCGTAAATTTTACTCAAATTCCGCAATCTCTTTTTCTATAGCCTGCGTTACATGAGAGTCTGCAAATTTCAAAGCTTGGAAAACTGCATTTTTTATGGCTTTGGCGTTGCTTTTGCCGTGGCTTATAATGACGCATTTTTTTACGCCCATCAAAGGCGCACCGCCGTATTCGGCGTAATCAACCTGTTTTTTGAGCAGCTTAAAAACTTTTCTCATCAAAGCCGCGCCCGCAATCGCAAGCGGAGATTTTTTGATATTCATTTTGATGATATTGGTGATAGATTCGGCAACGCCTTCGCTTGTTTTCAGTACGATATTGCCCACAAATCCATCGCAAACAACGACATTGACAGAAGCGTCAAAGATATTGTTGCCTTCTATATTGCCGACAAACGAGTTAAGCTTAGCCATCATTTCATACGCTTCTTTTGTGATGTCGTTGCCTTTGCTTGACTCTTCGCCGTTTGACAAAAGTCCGATTTTGGGTTTTCTAATACCCATGACATTTTTTGCGTAACATTCGCCCATGACGGCAAATTGAAACAGGTGTTCGGATTTGCAGTCCACATTCGCGCCCACATCCAAAACAAGCGTTGAAACGCCGTTTTGCACAGTCGGCATCAAAGTGGCTATCGCGGGTCTTGCTATGCCTTTAAGCCGTCCGATGCGAAGAGTTGCCAAACTCATAGTCGCGCCGCTGTGTCCCGCTGAAACGACCGCATCCGCTTTGCCTTCCCGCACCAAATCCACAGCTTTGTATATTGTGGATTCTCTGCGTTTTAAGACATCTGTCGCGGATTCGTGCATATCAAATACATCGTCAGCTTCTATAAAACTCACTCTGCTTTGCATGGAGGGCGAAATCAAAGGCTTGATAACATCTGTTTTGCCTGCAAGTATCACCTCAAAATCATCTCTTTCGGCGAGAGCTTTGATAACTCCTTCTATGATAGGAGCAAAGCCCAAATCGCCGCCCATAGCGTCAATAGCGATTTTCAACATTCGCACTTCTTAATATAAACCTGTGTTTTTGTTGATGCGGTGAGGCATTTTCCATGTACCATCGCTCGCTTTTACAGGCGCTGCTAAAGTAACTTTATAGTGCGTTCGGCGTTTCGCGCCTCTCGTTTTGCTTACTCGTCTTTTTGGCACTGCCATTGTTTACTCCTTAATTAATTTTGACATTTACCGCAATAGTGATAATCGCTTTTGACGGACTCTATCTCGCTTTGCAAAATCCCGTCAAAATCAATATAGCCGTCATAAAACTCTATGACATCCAGTTCGTCTATCGCGTCTTTGTAAATCCCCTCCGAGACAAGTATCTCAAGCGGTTCATTTATCTCTATCTTCAAATCTTCGCCGCACCTGTCGCAGGTATGGCTTATTTGTCCGATTAAATTAGCTTTTAATAAAATCAGTCCGTTATCTTTTCTCGAAACTTTGCCGAAAAATCTCATCTCCTCTTTTACGAGTTCAAAATTCAAAGACTCTTTGGCGATTTTTTTAAAAGCTATCTCCAATACTAAATCAACTCTCTTTTGCCAAAAAAGAATGATATTTCTATCGCGGCATTTTCCAAACTGTCGCTTCCATGAACCGCATTTGCGTCAATACTTTCAGCAAAATCAGCGCGGATAGTGCCTTTTTTCGCCTCTTTAGGATTTGTCGCGCCCATAAGTTCGCGGTTTTTGGCGACTGCATTTTCGCCTTCAAGGACGATAACCACAACGGGGCCGCTTGTCATGAATTGCACCAAATCCCTAAAAAACGGTCTATTTTTATGCACATCATAAAACTTTTGGGCATCTTCTTTTGAAAGCTGTAATTTTTTCAAAGCCGCTATACGGAGATTATTACTCTCAAATCTGTCAATAATCTTTCCGATAACATTTTTTGCAGCTGCATCAGGCTTGATAATAGATAGTGTTTGCTCCATATTTTGGGCGCTCCTTGACATATAGTGTCTCATTTTAAAAAACAAAGGGTAAAATTATAGCAGAAAATTTGTTGTTTTTTTATAAAATACGCCTGAATTCTGAAAATTCAGGCGGAACATCTCTCATGAAGCTGCGGAAGTATTGCCTTTTCGCTTATCTTCGCCGATTTCAGAACGAAACGGCTGACCGTCTGCCGCGCTGTCCCACACAATACAGTCGTCTGTCGGACAGGCTGACGCACATGCAGGCTGGTCATGATGACCTACGCACTCTACGCATTTATTTGCATAAACGAAATATATTCCATCTCCGTTTGGATTATCGCTGTCATCAACTATAGCTTCAACAGGGCATTCATCAATACATGAACCGCAGGATATACACAAATCTGTAATTTTAACCGACATAATTTCTCCTTTAAAAAAAATGGATTTTACTATACCAAACTCTTATTTAAATGGTCATTAAAAGAGTTTTGGAAAGATAAAATACTGCTTTTTATGTTACGATTTTGTTTTTTTGAGCGTCAAAAGCGTAAAATAAGATAAAAAATATCGTATTTTATAAAAATTTAAACGATTACTTATAATTTTGCTGATACAATTTCCCAACTAATAAAAATTATTATTTAGGAGAAAAAATGTTAGTAACAAAAAAAGCGCCAAATTTTACGGCAACAGCGGTTTTAGGGGACAATCAAATAGTTGGGGATTTCAATCTCTATAAAAACTTGGGCGAAAAAGGCGCGGTAGTATTTTTCTATCCGATGGATTTTACTTTTGTGTGTCCATCTGAAATTATCGCATTTGACAAAAGGCTTGACGAATTCAAATCACGCGGCATTAATGTCATAGGCATCTCATGCGATACGCAGTTTTCGCACTTTGCATGGAAAAGTACAGACATTAAAAACGGCGGCATCGGCAATATCCGCTATCCGCTTGTGGCTGACGTTACAAAACAAATCGCACGCGATTTTGATGTGCTTTTCAATGAAAGCGTTGCGCTTCGCGGTTCATTTTTGATAGACAAAGACGGCACGGTAAGACATGCGGTGATAAACGACCTTCCCCTTGGCAGAAATATTGACGAAATGCTAAGAATGGTTGATACGATGCTCTTTACAAACGAGTACGGCGAAGTTTGTCCTGCAGGCTGGACAAAAGGCGAAGAGGCTATAAAGGCAAGCACAAAAGGCATAGCCGAATACCTCTCCAAAAACGCTGAAAAGCTCTAAAACTTCCGCCCGCATCACATGGTGCGGGCTTTTTAAAAATTATTTTGTTTTCAATATATATCCGGCGTTTGAAATATTATCTATATTGATATCGGGCAGGCGTTTTTTGATGCGCAGTATCGCCGTATGCACCGCGCTTTTATTGATACTTTCGCCGTAATATACATAATCTTCTATCATCTCATAACTCACAAGGCGGTTGAGGTTGTAGCACAAAAGCCAAAATATTTTATTATTCGTCTGCGTCAGAAAAATCGGCTCGTCATCCTCGTAAATAGTCTCTTTATTTGTGTCAATCATAACAGAAGCGCTCAGTCGGATTCGCTTTTGATTTATCTTTTTGGAAAGCGACAGCAAAATAGCCGTCTGCAAATCCTGAATATCCAGAGGCTTTCTCAAAAAGCTAAACGCGCCGTTATGGACGCTGCTCAGTATATTTTGGTCGGTATCGTAAGAGGTGATAATGATAAACGGCTGCGCTGGTTTAAGTATAAAAATCTCTCTTATCATCTCAAACCCGTTCAGTTTGGGCAGATGAATGTCAGCCACGATAATATCAATATGATGTTTTTTGAATGCGTCAAGCCCTTCAAGACCGTCTTTTGCGTCATAATACGACCTAAAATACTCTTTTAGCCCCTGTTTTATCATGGCGCGCGCCACATCGTCATCTTCTACTACTAAAATAGAAAAATTGCCAAGCATTTCAAGCGTTGATTTGCGAATACTCATGTATTTCCCCTGATATTTTTTTTAATTTTCAAAACAAAAGTCGTAGGATTGGCGTTATTTGCCAACTCCACATCTCCCATTAATTTCTCTTTTGCTATCTTTTTAGCAAAAAACAACCCCATGCCAAAACCGTTCGGCTTTTGCGAGCGGCTCAGCGGCGAAAAGAGGCTTTTTGCCTTTTTGTCTGTAATGCCGCCGCCAAAATCCGATATAAAAACCGCCGCGTTTTCTTCGTTTGATTCAAATCTTATCTCTATCGTTCTGCTTTTAATATCTTTGGTTCTTAGCGGCATGGCGGCTATCGAATCTTTGGCATTTTGCAGAAGCGCCAACAATATCTGCTGTATGAAATTTTCCGAGGAGCAGATTTTAAGCCCAATAACGGCGCTCTTGTCCATATCTACCGCGATATTGTTCTGCGCAAAATTTGTATGCATCACATAAAGCACGCTCTCCACGCAATCTATCAATTCAAATTCGCTTATATCTTCGGAGATTTTATAAAAATTGCGGTAAATATTTATCGTTTTATCCATCATGCCGATGGAACGCTGCGAAAGCGTTAAATTCTCCTTTATATCCTTTTTATTCAATATTTTCGCTTCCAAAAGCTGAATCGTATTGCTGGTGATGAGCATTAAAGCGTTTAAAGGCTGGCGCAGCTGGTGGTTGATAGCCGATACCAAAACGCCGACTTCGCTCATGCGGGAGTTATACTCCAAAAGCTCTTTATATTCTCTTTTTTTCGCCTCTGCGCGCCTGTGCAAAAATGCATACGAACCGTTTATGATAATGATAAATACAATAAAATATAAAAATACTACCAGAGCATGCCTTAAAAAATGCCTGATAATTTCATTTTCTATCTTTTTGCCGTCCATGCCGACAGCTATGTACCAGTCAAAATTGGCGATTGTATCCATAGACACGATATCGTTTTCCACATACATGTCATTTGGAGTCAAATATCCCTCGGCAGTTTTTTGCTCGCGGATTTTCGCAAGCTTATAGTCAAGATTCTCTTTGCTGCCGCCGGCTCTTGCAAAAATATTGCCGTCTTTGCTGCCTATGAAATAATATATATTGTTCGGCACTTGCAAAGCTTTTATCTTGTCAAACAGCAGTTCCGCCTTGATGGAACCGCAAAAAACTCCCTTAAATTCATAACCTTTGGAAACAGGAGTGCAGATATTGAACGCTCGCTCATGAAATAGTCCATGATCCTCTACGACTTCTATCGTAGTTTTCAGTTTTAATCTTGTGTTTTGAAACCATTTCATATCCAAATACCACTTATCTTCATCCTTTTCATAGTAGTGTTTATCGCCGTATCCGTATGTGTATCCTTCAATATAATCGTCCATTTTTTTATCATTAACATAAAAATATTTATCCATCACCAAAAGCTGCACCGCGTCAAAATATTTGTTACCTTCTAAATATATGCTCAAAAAATCCTGTACATTTTTTTCATTGTCATAATAGCGGTTAAAATATTTAGCGCTAATCTCTATGCTGTTCATGCGTTCCAATATCCATGTCTCTACAATATATTGAATTTCATTAACCATTAGAACACGGTTTTTTTCGGCAATATCTCTAAAATCGCCTCTCATGTTGAAAAAACTGCTGCCGAGCATTACGACAAACGCTACGGTAACAACTAATATTAAATTGTAAATTTTATAATTTTCAATATTCCTGAAAAATTCTCTTGCTTTGCCCACTGCCCAACCCCCGAAACATAACTCGCAATGATACCATTTTATTGATTATTTTCAAATAGCGTCAAATCAAGCGGGCTTTTAGAGAAACTTGAGCGGAAAAACAATTTTTCAGCGCGGCTTTACTTGCATAAGCGCAGGAGGAGCAGATTTTTTTTGCCGTTGTTACAAATTTACTCCACAAATGTTAAAAGCAGATTTGTATTTGCTATCTGCGCTATCCTTGAAGCCGTGCTGCCAAATATTATAGGATTTAATCCCGATAAATTTCTGGAAGCCAAAACGATTGTCGTATAGCCGTTTTGTTCGGCGTAATCTTTCACCGCTTCGGATACTATCTCCGCTTCCATAACGACAACCTCGGCGTCCGTTCTCTCTTTTTTGAACTCTTCCACCTGTTTTTCCACCTCTTCTTGCACAAATTCCAAAGACTCTATCGCCAAAGTCGCATACGGAACGGTAACGCCGAAAGATACGGCATTTGCGTAAAGATAGGTAATTTCAGAATCTGTTTTCAGAAACTCTTTAATTTTGGACGCGCTCATGGTGTATTGTCCAAGGTCTGTTGGGATAAGTATCTTGCCTTCTAACGGTTTGCCGCGTGCGATAAATACGGGAACGCCGACTTTTTCAAGCACTCTTTTTGCCGTTGAACCCATATAAACTACCGCATGAGATTTGCTCATGTTGCCCAAAATCACAAGGTCTGCGCCAAACTCTTTGACGGTTTTAAGGATAAGCTCCCATCCGCTTGAAAAGGCGGTTATGATATTTACCGTTTTGGCTTTGGAGAGCTTTTTAACCGACTGCGTAAGCTCCTCTTTTATCTTGTTTTCGTCAAGATGTTTGGAGCCAAAAAAGTTAAAAAGCGGCGTCTCCACAGCATGCAGATAAGTAAGCTTCGCGCCCGTTCTTTTCGCTAACTTTTCGGCTTTGTTTATGACATGAACATCGCTTTCATGCATAGCCAAAGCCGCGATTATATGTTTCATTTTTTATCCTTATCGGAAAAATTAAATTGCCTTAGTATAACAAAAATAAATTAAATAGCTCTTTTTTGGTTATAATATAAAAAAATTTACACAGGAGGGGTAAAAATGCCGCTTTTAGATAGTTTCAAAATTGACCATACAAAACTTAGCGCGCCGTCTGTGCGCATCGCTAAAGTTATGAAAACCCGCAAGGGCGACACGATAAGCGTGTTTGATTTGCGTTTTTGCAAACCCAACAAAGAGATAATGAGCGCGAAAGGGATACATACGATAGAACACCTGTTCGCAGGCTTCATGAGGGAGCATTTGAACGGCAAAAGCGTTGAGATTATAGATATATCTCCTATGGGTTGCAGGACGGGATTTTACATGAGCCTTATCGGAAGTCCGAGAGAGTCAAAAGTAGCCAAAGCGTGGCAAGAATCTATGGAAGATATAATAAAAATCAAAAATAAGAAAAATATCCCTGAACTGAATATCTACCAATGCGGCACATACAAACTGCACTCATTGAAACAGGCTCGCAAAATCGCCGCGAAAATCCTGAAAAAAGGAATAGTAACGGCAAAAAACAGCGAATTGGAACTGAATTTGACGGAAGAGAGCAAAACATCGTCTTAATTAGCGCATGTCAAAAGGCAAAGCGCGTTTCTTGTCCATTTTATTCCTTACAATAAAAGTGAGGATTTTAAAATCAAAACGATACGGCTTGACGATGACACGCTTCATGTTAAAATCGCAAGAGTAGTTGCAGTTAATAAGCTAAAATTAAACAATAACCTTTCAAGATTGAAAAACATCGGCTGGGCGTAAAGCAAATTTTCTAAACAAAAAAACCTTCTCTCGGCGAAAAATCATTTTGTCTGCAAAACACATTTGTTATGCAAAACACATGCGCCCTCCTTTCCGTCATACATGCGCCCGAACGACAAGCGAAGCGCATATCGTGAGGGAAGGGCGGGAATCCACACCTTTTCCGTCATTCCCGCGAAAGCGGGAATCTATCTCATGGCAGCTTTTATAAATCCACGATACGCATTTCTTTATGGAAGCGATAGAATAATTTGGATTCCCGCCTACGCGGGAATGACGAAAGGGGTCGCGGGAATGACGAAAGGGGTGCGGGTATCCAAATTATATACATGCGTCATGTATGGATTCCCGCCTGCGCGGGAATGACGAAAGAGTGTGGATTCCCGCCTTCCCTCACGATATGCGCTTCGCTTGTCGTTCGGTCGCGGGAATGACGGAAGGGGACGCATGTATGACGGAAGGGGACGAAAGGGGACGGAATGACAATCCTCTATGTCATACCCGCGAAAGCGGGAATCCAAAAAGGAAATGGGGATGACAAGGGTATGGATTCCCGCCTACGCGGTTACGCTCAATTACGGCTGTCCATTATCGTTTTGCGTCAAAGGCGCGGCGGGCGGACAATTAGGTTTTTAAAATAATTTCATTTTTAAGAGTGCGCGCAAGCCGCTAAATATGGCAAAATTTTAAAATTATGATAGAATTCGCAAAAAACAAAGGCGCGGGTAAATGAATAAAATAGAAAAGTTAATCGCCAAACTTTGCCCTAACGGCGTTGAATTTAAGCCGCTCGGCGAAGTGTGCGAATTTTAACGCGGTTCAACTATCACACAAAAAGATACGGTTGTTGGCGATATCCCCGTTATCGCAGGCGGACAAACTCCCGCTTATTATCACAATATTGCAAATAGAACAGGCGAAACTATTTCCGTATCAGCTTCGGGAGCATATGCGGGATTTATTAATTTTTGGACTATTCCTGTATTTTTATCTGACTCGTTTTCAGTAAACCCTGACGATAAGCTGTTAATTCCCAAATATACATATTATTTTTTAAAAAATATGCAAGAAAAAATACATAATTCCAAAAGAGGAAGCGGAGTTCCTCATGTTTATGGAAGCGATTTGGCAAAGCTTTTAATACCTGTTCCGCCGCTGGAAATTCAGCAAGAAATTGTTAATATATTAGATAAGTTTACCGAGCTGCAAGCGGAGCTGCAAGCGCGAAAAAAGCAGTATCGCTTTTTTCGCGATAAGCTTTTAACTTTCTCGCTAAACAATCCGTCAGTTGTATGGACAACGCTCGGAGAAGTAATTGCCTTTGAGCGTCCAGATAAATATATAGTAAAATCCACAAATTATAATGATAAGTTTGATACGCCCGTTTTGACCGCAGGAGATACATTTATTTTGGGTTATACCAATGAGACAAACGGAGTGTATCAAGCAAGCGGGCAAAAACCTGTGATTATTTTTGATGATTTTACAACATCGTTTCATTGGGTTGATTTTGTTTTTAAGGTTAAAAGCTCAGCCATGAAAATATTAAGTCCTAAAGGCGAAGTTAATTTTAGATTTATATATTATGCAATGAAGTGCATCAGATATGCTCCTTCAAATCATGCCAGACAATGGATTTCGACTTATTCTCAATTCAAAATCCCCCTTCCGCCGCTTCATAAGCAAGAACGAATTGTAAAAATACTTGATAAGTTTGACGCATTGGTAAACGATATAAGCGAGGGTTTGCCCGCCGAGATTAAAGCGCGTCAAAAACAATACGAGCATTACAGAAACAAACTGCTTGCATTTAAGGCGATCGCGTAATGAACGAAACGCCGCGCTTTGTCTCTAATGATGAAAAAGGTACTATTTTGTGGATTCCCGCCTACGCGGGAATGACGGAAGGAAACGGGAATGACAATCCTCTATGTCATTCCCGCGAAAGCGGGAATCCAAAAAGGAAATGGGGATGACAAGGGTATGGATTCCCGCCTACGCGGGAATGACGAAAGGGGGTGCGGGAATCCAAATTATATGCATGCGCCATGTTTCGTTATTCCCCTGCTCTCCATTCTATTTTCTTGCCGAACCCTAAGCGGTTGTCGGTAAATTTGGCGTAAGTTATCTCTATTTGCCAGAGTTTTGGGAATAGAGCGCGCGCAAACGGATACGCTTCAAAATAGAGTTGTTTGGCGTCCATGCAGGCTTTTTTCGCGCTTCCTTCAAATTGAAGTCCCTGTATAAGCCCTATCTCTTTTGTTTCAAGTATGATTGTGCCGCTGACAAAGGGATTTTTCACGATATTTTTCATGTGCCGCGTATTTTCATCGGAAGCGAAAACAAACGCGCACTCCTCTTCCCAAAACGCGTAAAAACAGCTTGCAGACCAAGTTTTGCCCTCTTCTAAGGAGCATATACTCAGCACATGATGCCTTTTTATAAATGTTATCAACTCTTTGTCCATGACCTTCAAACCCCTCACAAGCGCAAATGAAAATAAAATTTTGCACATTGTACAATAAAAAAGCCAATGTGAACGCCGCGTTTTACAGTGTGAATTATGTAAAAAAACGGCATCCATTTTGTGCCGCCCATTCCATCATTGCGAGCCGTAGAATGCGGTGCGGCAATTCAGAAAAATTAAAAATAATAGCGCAATTTTAAAAATATAAGTTGTTTGATATTTTATAACGCTTTGCGTATCTCCGCGCTTTGCGGCATGAAAGGTTTGAACTGACAAATGCGCAAAGTTGGAGTAACCTGCGATAAAGACGCAAAATGCCAAAAAAACCAACTTTTGCGCCCTATAAACCGCCTTGCAAATTTTTCTCTTTTATACTGCGGAAAAGTTTCAAAAGCGATATAAAAAATGTCGTGATGGCAGGACCCAAAATCATTCCCCAAAAGCCAAATGACGCAAGTCCTGCGATGATGGAGAAAAATATCAAAAGCGTATTGAAATAAACGGGCGTTTTTAAAAGCATTTTGTTTACATATTTGATGATGAGGGGTTTTACGAAATTATCCACAGCGCCGATGCCTAAAAAAGAGTACATGGCTATGACGATTGCGGAGGCTGTATTGCCGTTTGAAAACTCCAATAGCGACAAGGGAAGCCACACAAGCGCACCGCCGATGATGGGTATCAATGAGGCAAAACCGTACAGTATGCCCAGCATGAGAGCGTTGTATCCATAAGCCATACCGATAAAAGCAAATAAAACGCCTTCTAAAATAGCCGTTAAAATGATAGAGTAAAATACTACGCTCATGACATTGGCAACTTCGGAAAATACGGCGTCCGCCTCTTTTTTGCTTATCGGCATTACGCTTTGAAAATACGCGCTTAATGTCTTGCCGTAATATGTCGCAAAAAAGAAAAATATAATTATCAAAACCATATCTTTCAAAAAGCCCGCGCTCATTTTGCCGATAAATGTCGCGTAGGATACGACTTTCGCCGCTATCGCCGCTTTGTCTATATTTGTAAAATATCCGTCTATGTCAGGCTCCAAAAAGCTTAGAGATTGCGGCAGGGAAAGTTTTATATCTGATAAAAAAGTTACCGTTTTTTCTATGAAATCATCATTCACATGTATAAGCGAATTTGTCAGAGTAGTAGCCGCGTAACTTATCGGCGCGAAAAAGAGCAAAAGCAGTATCAAAGTCGTCAAAAACGCTGACAAAAAGGGAAATTTCACAAATTTTTGGACAAAAGTATTGATACTGCTCATGGCTATAGCCAACAGCGAAGCTATCGTAATATCAAGCAAAAACGGCGAATAGAGTTTGACCATGCCGTAAAGCGTCAAAAGAAAAACGGACAGAATAAAAAAGCGGTTGTCAGCTCTCATTTATATCCTTAAAAAGCCCTATATTTACAGGCGACAGTCTAAAAAGTTCATAAGATTTCGGCGTGGCAATGCGCCCGCGCGCCGTTCTTTCAATATATCCTGTGGCTATCAGATAAGGCTCTATCACATCTTCCACCGTTCCCTCGTCTTCGCTCAAAGCCGCCGCTATGGTGCTTAAACCTATGGGTCGTCCTTTTGCTTCAAATAAAATGCGCAAAAATTTTATATCCATTTCGTCAAATCCCTGTTCATCCACGCCAAGTTCGTCAAGTCCGTATTTGGCGCGCTCTATGGAAATCAACTCTTCATTGTGTATCTGCGCAAAATCCCGTACGCGTTTTAACAGTCTCAAAGCTATTCGCGGCGTCCCTCTGCATCTTTTCGCCATCTCTGCGGCGGCGTCTTCTTTGCATGCAAAGTTTAATTTAAAAGAAGCTTTTTGGATTATTTTGCCAAGCTCGCCCTGTGAATAAAACTGAAGCCTGAAATGCATGCCAAACCTGTCTCTCAAAGGCGAGCTTATCATGCCAGCCCGCGTAGTCGCGCCTATGAGCGTAAAGCGCGGCAGGTCTATCTTTATCGTCTGCGCGGCAGGTCCGCTTCCTATGATAATATCAAGCCTGAAATCCTCCATAGCCGGATACAAAATCTCTTCAATAGCGGGAGAAAGCCTGTGAATTTCATCTATAAAAAGTATGTCTCCTTCTTGAAGATTTGTCAAAATCGCCGCCAAATCGCCGCTTTTTTCTATCATAGGAGCGGCGGTTATTTTTATATTTGTATTCATTTCGGCGGCTATCAAATACGCCAGCGTCGTTTTGCCAAGCCCGGGAGGTCCGAAAAACAACACATGGTCTAAACTTTCGTTTCTTTTTTTGGACGCTTCTATAAAAACTTGCAGGTTTTTTTTGATTTTATCCTGTCCGATATAATCGCCCCATGATTTTGGGCGCAGCGAGTTTTCGTACTCATTGTCAAACTTTATCTTTTCTATCTCAACGATTCTTTCCATGTTTTCACTTAATATATAAATTCGTCATCGGGAAATTTCCCATTTTTCACATCATGCGCATACTGCTCAACCGCTTTTTTCACCAAATCCGCGCCGTTTAGATAGCGTTTGACAAATTTTGGCTTAAACTCTTCAAAAAAGCCCAGCATATCGCTCCAAACAATCACTTGCCCGTCTGTATATCTGCCCGCGCCTATGCCGATAGTCGGTATTTTCACAGCTTCGGTTACGGCTTTTGCCGCTTCCTCTTTGACGCCCTCTATGACTATGCAAAACGCGCCCGCATCTTCTATCGCTTTGGCGTCGTCTATGAGTTTTTGCATGCTTTTCTCATCTTTGCCTTTTACTTTAAAACCGCCTTCGCTTCTTGCGAACTGCGGCATAAGTCCGATATGTCCCGCGACTGCTATAGAGTTATTGACAAGAGCTTTTACAATATGCGCGCGCTCAACTCCGCCTTCTATTTTTACGGCATGCGCGGAAGTCTGCTGATAAATTTTAGAGGCATTTTTTAGGGCAGTTTTTTCGTCCATGTACGAAGCAAACGGCATGTCGGAAATCACAAATGTATTTTTCGCGCCCCTTAAAACGGCTTTTGTGTGGTAAATCATCATATTTATATCTGCGCTTAAAGTATCGTTTTGTCCGTTAAAGCTGTTATTTAAGCTGTCCCCTACAAGTATTATGTCCGCCCTTTGGTCAAAAAGGCGTGCAAAAAGCGCGTCATAAGCGGTAATTACGACAAGTTTTTCGCTGTTTTTTGCGTTTTTTATTGAAGTTATCGTTCTCATGGCAGCTATCCTCTGAAAATTTTAGATTTTAAATGTTACAATTATATCCATAAAAAACAGCAAAAGAGTTAAAAACTCAAATCACTACGCCAACGGAGGCAAATTGAAACAGTTAGTTGCGTATATAACGGCGGGATATCCGGATGTAAATTTTAGCATTGATGCGGCTTTGGCTTTGAAAAATGCAGGCGCGGACATAATAGAGCTTGGCGTGCCGTTTTCAGATCCTGCGGCTGACGGGGCAGTGATAGAAGAGGCAAATCTGAAAGCCTTGCATGGAGGCTTCAAAGTGGAGCGCGTGTTTGAAATTTCCAAAAAAACCGCGCCCGAAATTTCCACATATTGGATGGGATATTTCAATCCTTTTTATCGCAAGGGGCTTGATTATTTCGCCGCAAAGGCAAGAGAGTGCGGAGTTAGCGGGTTTATCATTCCAGACCTGCCTTTTGAAGAGGCCGCGCCCTATAAACTATTTTTGGAAAATATGGGATTAAATCTCATTGATTTTATAGCTCCCACGCACTCAAAAGAGAGGATAGTCAAAATAGCCAAAAACTCTTCGGGATTTATCTATCTTGTAGCTTACGCGGGCATAACGGGAAGCGGAGCTGAAGAGGATTTGAGTCAAATCGCGCAAGATATAAAAAATTGCACCGATACGCCCGTATTTGTCGGCTTTGGAGTAAATGAAAAAAGCGCGAAAGCGAAAGCCAAAGGCGTTGACGGCGTTATCGTAGGAAGCGCGTTTATCAAGATACTTTTAAACGAAGGCTTGACTAAAACGCAAAAAATAGATAAAATTGCGCTCCTTGCCCGCAATATCAAAGAGTTAATCAATGAATAAAACGGGCTTTTGGGAGTGGCTTGGCTTCGACAGGAGCAGGTTTGGCTTGATTGCATGCCGCTTTGAACAGAGCGCAAAAAGTTCATTAATTTTAGACGCAAATAACAAAAATTTCGCTCCCGCTTACGCAAAAGTCGCGTAAGTTTTATCCTTAAAGGGAGGCTTTGCACCGCGGACGCTATCTAAGCGGATTTCGCAAGGCTCAAAAAACAGATAGCTTGATTTGGCGCGCGGCTGACGCTAATATTGAAATTTAAGCCTGCGTTTTTGCGTAGTTTTCGCGGATTGAGCGAAGCAAAAACAAAGATAAAATCAATCCTTCTAAGCATGTAGATATTAAGTCGGGGCTGTTTTTGGACAGGGGTTCAATTCCCCTCACTTCCACCATTTTTCAAACTCCATTCTTGCGGTGCATTTTCAGCTTAAAATATTTAATGATGCGCATGTTTCAAAGCAGTTGATGGGAATATAAAAATCCATTTAAGATTACCGCGATATTTCCCCTAATCTTAATTTAACGCTTTTAGTTTTTCGGCCTCTTTTGCCAAAGATTTAACTCTTTGCGTATTCACATACTCATCTATGCTGAACATTGCGGAGTTATATATATCAACAATAATATCGTCAATCTGTTTTACAGTATTGTAAAAAGTCCTGGAAGCATCGTGCGAATTTGGGCTTTTTGGATACATGGTAGCATCCAATTCGGCATAACTAATTGGAATTGTTAATGTTTTTGCGTACGCGCTCTCGCTCCAAATCTTTTTGGCAGAGAGCGGCTCAATTATATTTATAGTGGCATGAGCGTCGATGATTAGAACTCCTTCCATGCGCCTGTTTATTTCTCTGTCATTCAATCCAAGCAAAAATAACGACAAGCTTTTTACTACTGTTGTCATGGAGTTTTCTTTTATATTTATAACTATTTCAGGATAAAAAACTATCGGTATTTTTCGCCTCTCTTCGCCGCTCATGCCATTAATACTGTTAAATTTTTTTGATGTGTCGAAGTCTTTTGATTCCAATATGCGCCCTATATCTCTTGATAAAGCAAAATTTAATTCGTTTATATCGTACAAAAATCTTGGACTCATGTATTGCTTAATAATATCGGTAGATTGGAGATTTATCCTGATGTTCGGATTCATTACGGCGATGTCGGTTTTGTTTAGAGCATAAGAGGGTTCATAATATTTCGCCTGAAAATTTATATTTGGCAATACATGTTCAGTGCAGCCGCTAAAAAGAAAAGCGCAGACAAGCGCGATATAAAGATTTTTCATCGTTTTTCTCCAGCTTTGTATTGACTGTCAGGGACAATAACAATAGATGTCGTACTTGTTGTTTCTTTGTTTTTTCTGATAACGCAGCCGCTTAAAACAAACATCGCTATAATAACCATGGCAAATCCAAAATACTTCATGTAAACTCCTTATTTTTGCTATAACGCTATATAAAGCGTTTATCTATATGGCGTTGAGGTATTTTAGCCAAAGTAATATTATCCGAATATTAAATAAGTCTAGAAGAGCGTATATATGTCGGAAAATTTGGAAGAATACAGTGAAAATATTTTGGAT
>JAITAB010000035.1 GCA_031284315.1 Campylobacteraceae bacterium | reverse complement strand
GGGAATTACCTCTCTATGTCATTCCCGCGCAGGCGGGAATCCAAAAAGAATATTCACAAACAAATAAAGACAATATAAAAAGAATTGATATTTTATAACTCTCTTTTATTTTTTTTCACATTTTTATATTTTAAAGTTATTAGTTTGGATTCCCGCCTGCGCGGGAATGACGGAGGGGGTGGATTCCTGCCTTCCCTCACGATAGCGTTTTCTGCGAAAACTTGTCGTTCGGTCGCGGGAATGACATAGGGGAGCCGTGCGGGAATGACGGAAAGGGGCGCATGTACTTGTTTGTCGTTTCACGGGAATGACATGAAGGGCGCTTGCGCTTTGTTTCGTTTGTACGCGAAAATGAACGGCGTTTTATGAAACTCTTATCAAATGTCCATTACCATAACGGCATGGAACAGAGCAAATTTTATCTCACGAAACGATATGTTACCGCGCTGACGCTAATCGCGCTTTTGTCCATACTTGCATATATCAACATGAGCTACCTCATCAATTCGCAGTCAAACGACGCCCAAACGATAGACGCCAGCGGTCAGCAGGCGGTGCTTTCGCAGCAAATCGCGCTTTACGCGATATATTATCAAACGCAGCAATTGGAAGAGAGTATCAAGCAGATGGAGAATAACCACGCATTTCTGCTCTCTTTGCCCATGTCTGAGGAGATAAGGCAGATATATTTTGAACAGCCCTTGAAACTTGACGCAAAGATTGAAACCTATATAGCAAACGCCAAGCGGTTTCGCGAAACGACAGACGGCGTAAGTTTGACTTATCTTTTGCGAAATGCCGCGCCCTTGCTGCAAGATTTGAGCGAAGCTTCGGCTCTTTACCTTAAAGAAGCCGAGATAAAAACCGCGAAACTGAAAAAATTTGAAGCGTTTATCTGCTTTGCTACGCTTTTTACGCTGCTGCTTGAAGCTATTTTTATATTTCGTCCCGCCAATACCGTCATTGTGCGTAAAACCAAAGAGCTTACGGCTGAGAAAAATTACTCAAACGCCGTGATTGATTCAAGTCCGAACGCTATCATTTCCATAGACGAAAATTATCATGTAAAGACTTTCAATCTTCAAGCGGAAAATATCTTGGGCTTCAAAAAAGAGGAGATGCAAAGCATAGAAAATCTTCAAAAAATCATACCCAAAATTTACCGCTCTATCCACAAAAGAGGACTTTTCTCATTTTTCGCAAAAAATAGACGGCGGCTAAAAAACAGAAGCTGTGAAATAAAACTGTTAAATAAAAAAAATGAGCAGTTTCCGTGCCGCATCAATCTCTCCGCCAGCGAAGACGGCGTCATCGTGATAAATATAGAAAACATGACAAAAGAAAAGCTGAAAAATGTGCTGCTGCACAAGCAGGCGAAATTTGCGGCATTGGGCGAAATGATAGCGATTATCGCGCATCAATGGCGTCAGCCTCTCTCCGAGCTTGGACTTAACAATATGTATCTTAAAAAGAAAATTACACAAAAAGAGTTATCGGAGGAGTTGGATAAAAATGAGGAGATTATACGGTTTATGTCGGAGACTGTCAGTAATTTCGAAGCTTTTTACAAAAATGCCGAAAATATCCGTTTTAATCCCAAATCCGCGATAGAGCAGACGCTCAATATCACAGAAAAAATTTTAAAACTCAAGGGCATAAAGCTTTTTTTGGATATGGAAGAGAGCGCAGATATTTACGGACAACAAAACTCGCTCGCGCAGGTTATACTCTCTATTATCCAAAACTCCATTGACAAGCACGCTATAAATTCAAATCCAGACAAATGGATAAAAATCATGTTGAAAAACGAAGGAAAAAAACTCCTTTTGCGCATAGACGATAATGCGGGCGGCATACAGATAAAGCCCATAGACGCTATTTTTGAACCGTTTCATACAGGTAAAAAAAGCTCTTCAACGGGACTTGGACTCTACATGTCAAAACTTATTATTAACGATAAATTCGGCGGAAATTTGAGCGCGGCAAACACAAAAGAGGGCGCGGCGCTTCTTATAAGTCTGCCTGTTTGATTTTGTAGCCGCTTCTTCCTACGCTTAATATAGTTTTATAGCCGATTTTTTTACGGAGCTTGAAGATGATATTTTTCAAAGCCGACACAGGCGCGGCATCGCAGATATACAAACTCTCCTCTATATACTCTTTGCTCAAAAGCCTTCCTCTGTTTTTCAATAAAAGTTCAAGCAGTTCTATCTCTTTTGCCGTAAGCTCATGAATACCGCCTTTTTCGTCTATAAAAACTCTGTTTTGACAGTCATACCGCCCGTTTTCAAACTCCGTATATGTACCGCCGTCCTCTAAAAGCTTAGCCGCGCATGAAGAGAAAACTCTTATCAAATCTTTCTCTTGAATCGGTTTTAAAAGATACTCTATAAGCAAAAGTTTAATGGATTTTAACAGATAATCCATATCCGAATACGCCGAAGTTACGACTATCGGAATGGTTTTATTGGTTTTTCTTATTATTTCTATAAAGTCAAGTCCGTTCATTTTCGGCATTCTTATATCGGTGATGATGATATTCGGACAGCGTTTTTCATACGCTTTAAGCCCTTCTTCGCCGTCGCTTGCTTCATATACTTCGCCGACATATAAACTCAGCACTTTTTTAAAACTTTTTCTCAAACGCTCTTCGTCTTCTATCAATAAAACAGAGCTTTTTTCAAGGATTTGCTGCTGTTCTTTTGTCATGATTATCCTTAAATCTATTTTTAGCGACCGAAAAAAGATTGTACCTATTGTAAAATTTAATAATTAAAATCTGTTTAATTTCTAAGCTTGTCGGCTTGAAAAGCGAGTTTTAAGCGGATTTGTAACAAATTTAACCTTAGGAGGGTTTCATGGGAAGTGGCATAAGGTTTTTAATGCTCTTTGTTTTTGCGATTGCCGGTTTGTGTGCGCAAAGCAGCGATTTGCAAAAAATTATGAAAGAGCGCGGACTCAGCGAACGGGACATTTTGGCGGCGGCGAAAACATACACTCCGAGCGGAATGAAAGATCAATATTACGCATTCAGCTCAGGCGGACAGTCCGGTCAAGTTATAGTGTATGGCATTCCTTCCATGAGGATTTTGAAATATATCGGCGTGTTCACGCCTGAGCCTTGGCAGGGATACGGATATGACGAAGAGTCCAAAAAGATACTTGAACATGCGAATATTCGCGGCAAACAGGTAACTTGGGGCGATTCCCACCATCCTAATTTTTCGGAAAAAAACGGCGAATATACGGGCGATTTTATTTTTATCAATGATAAAGCGAATCCAAGAATTGCCGTTATTGACCTTAAAACTTTTGAAACGGTTCAAATAGTGGCGAATCCCGTATTTAAAAATACGCATGGAAGTTCGTTTGTAACGCCGAATACGGAATATATCCTTGACGCTGCGCAGCTTGCCGCGCCTTTTGAAGATGATTATGTGCCGATAGAAGCGTATGAGGATAAGTTTAGGGGCGGCGTAACGCTGTGGAAATTTGACCGCGCAAAAGGCAGGATAGATGAGAAAAACTCATTTACTTTGGAGCTTCCTCCATATATGCAGGATTTGAGCGATGCAGGCAAGGGTCCCTCTTATGGATGGGCTTTTACAAACAGCTTCAACTCTGAAATGTACACAGGCGGGCTGGAACGCGGGCTTCCTCCTTTTGAAGCGGGTATGAGCCGAAACGATGTGGATTTTTTGCAGGTATATAATTGGCAGATTTTGGAAAAGTTGTCAAAAGACGCTAAAAGCTACAAAATTATCAACGGACATAAAGTTATAACTATTGAAGCCGCCGTAAAAGCAAACGCGCTCTTTTTGATACCTGAGCCAAAATCGCCTCATGGAGTAGATGTTACTCCTGACGGTAAATTTATTCTTATCGGCGGAAAGCTCGACAGCCATGAATCCATATATGATTTCGCGAAAATTAAAAAACTGATTGACGCGAAAGAGTTTGCAGGCAAAGACTCTTACGGTATTCCAATACTTGATTTGCAAAAAACGCTGCATGGACAGTTGGAGCTTGGACTTGGACCTCTGCATACGACATTTGATGCGGCGGATGGCATAGCATACACATCTTTGTATGTGGATTCGCAGATTGTCAAATGGAACTACCGCGATATGAAAATACTGGATAGAGTAAATGTAAACTACAATATCGGGCATTTGGATTCGATAGAAGGCAAAAGCGCCAAACCGATAGGCAAATATGCTATCGCGCTGGATAAACTTTCTATTGACAGATTTGCTTCGGTCGGTCCTTTGCATCCGCAAAACCACCAGTTGATAGATATAACGAGTCCTAAAATGGAAGTTATTTACGACATGCCAATACCTCTCGGCGAACCTCATGATATGGTCTCTATCAGCGCGGCGAAAATCAATCCCGTCAAAACTCTGCAAATGGGTACGGATTCAAGAAGCGGCGGCAAACATGAGGGCATGACGCTGGCGGGACAAGAAAGGATAGAGCGAAACGGCAATCAAGTTAAAGTTTACATGACAGCCATACGAAGCCATTTAAATCCGGAACACATCACGGTAAACAAGGGCGATGAGGTAACGCTTTATATCACCAATCTTGAAAGAGCCGTTGATGAAACGCATGGGCTTGGCATATCAGGGCTTAATGTCCACGCTTCCATAGAGCCGGGCAAAACGGTTTCCGTGAAATTTACAGCGGATAAGGAAGGCGTGTATCCGTATTACTGCACGGAGTTTTGTTCCGCGCTGCACTTGGAAATGATGGGATATTTGTACGTTAAAGACCCGAATAAAAAATACCCAGACTACAAAGCCGCAGCGATTTCAAAACTCAGCAAAGCCGATTTGGAGAAAGAGTATCAAAAGATAGTCGCTACAAATGCCGCGACAGACGGAGTTATCCAAAGCGTTGTCGGATTTCTGCAAAAAAATAGTTATGAGAAATATCCCGCCGTCAAGCAAAATGTAGATGACGCGTTTGTGCAGTACGGCAATATTAAAGATACTAAGGCAAAAGCGGACGCGGCGTACAAAAAAGGCGATATCAATCAAGCCATACTTTGGGAAATGCAGGTTTGGCAGTACATGGTTAAAACCGCCGATGTAGGTTTAAGAGCTAAAGCGCAGCTGGAAAGAGAAATCGCGGCTCCTATGAATGTGGCGGCTAAAAAAGGCGAGGATGCGTTTCATACGGGCGGATGCAGCGGCTGCCATGTCGTAGGACAGGTAAGCTCGGGACCTGATTTGACAGGAGCGCTTTTAAGGCATGAAAACGGCGAAAAATTTGTGTACGACTTTATCCTTACGCCCGAAAAATTCTACACAAATCCGTATATAGACGCGATGATTAAAGCGTTCAATCTAAGAATGCCCAATCAAAACATGAAGCCGCAAGAGGTCAAGGATATTATAGAATATCTGAAATGGATTGACGAAAACGCGGGCATTTGAGTATTTATGCAAAGCGGGAGTGAAGTCCCGCTTTGTTATAATTCAACAAAAAAGGCTATGCAAATGAAAAAATGGCAAGCTTTTACGCTAAGCGCGCTGACGCTTTTGTCCGTATTTTTTACTATTCCGATAGTCGGTTTTTACGGCGCAACATACAATATCAAAAACCACCGAACGGAAAATATCCCGCGCTATTCGTACTTTATTTGGAATCTCTACAGCCCGTTGCAATACGCATCAAGTTCAACGCCCGACTACGCTGCGCGTTCTTTGACGCAAATGATAGAGACAAACTCCGAAATACCCGCGGCAAGCATACCTGTTTGGAGAGTTTCGTTGGAAGCTCCGAATTATCCCAAAGAGGCATTTCCCGATGGCATCCCTGTGCTGTTTCATTTTGACGGATTCAGCGGCGAAGCAGCCGAAATGAATACGATAAACCACTATATCGGCATGTATCCCATGGAGCGCGGCGCACAGCTTGAAATGTCGCTTATGCCGTATATATTTTTATTTACAACGCTTGTAATGATACTTTATCTTTATGTAAAAAGCCGCAAATCATGGATATTAATGCTTCTGCCTGCGCTCTTGCCTGTGGGATTTTTGGCGGATTTTACGGCGTGGCTTTATTGGTTTGGACACAACATGCAAGAGTGGGGCGCATTTAAGATAAAGCCTTTCATGCCGACAGTGTTTGGAGACGGAAAAGTCGCGCAGTTTACTACGCACTCGTATCCGTCTGCCGGCTTTTATCTGCTTTTGCTCATATCCGCGCTCTGTGTGCTTGCGATTTTTTCAAAGCTGAAAGAGACGCGCTCATGAAGTATTTGGTGATTTTTGCTTTTGCGCTTGCACTTAATGCAAATTCGCTTCAACAAGCCATAGACAGCGCGCATTCAGGCTCAAAAATAGAGCTTGGAAAAGGCGTATATAAAGGCAATATCATCATCAATAAACCCCTTATCATTGAAGGCGCAGAAGATAAAAGCGCGCATATTGCGGGCGATAATAACGGAAGCGTTATCACGATAACAAGCTCAAATGTCGTACTGAAAAACCTCCGCATAAGCGGTTCGGGCAGTGCTCATGAGGGATTGGACGCGGCAGTTTTGGTCAAAGACGCGGCTAATGTAGTTTTGGAAAATAACGAGATAACAGACTCGCTTTTCGGCATCAACTTTCAAAAAGTTTCAAAATCCAAAATCATCAATAATTTCATCGCTTCAAAAGAGCTTGATTTGGGCGCGCGCGGAGACGGCATCGTATTTTGGTATTCGCATGAAAATTTGGTGCGCTCCAACAAACTCTACAAATCGCGCGATATAGTCGCGTGGTATTCAAGTAAAAATATTTACGAAAATAACTTTGCTTATGAGGGCAGATACTCTTTGCACTTCATGTACGCGAATGACAACCTCGTGCAAAATAATGTTTTTGAGCGCAATTCCGTAGGGATCTTTTTCATGTATTCGCATGATATAACGGCGCGGAATAATACGATTAAAAACTCTTCGGGCGTTTTCGGCGTTGGTTTGGGGCTGAAAGACAGTTCAAATTTTCTGATAGAGGATAACAACATTATTTATAACGCACGCGGCATTTTTTTAGACCAGTCGCCTTATTTACAAGGAAGCGTCAATATTTTCCGCCGCAATAATATCCTCTACAACGCTTCCGCCGTACAATTCATGGGAAGCCGTGAAAAGTCATTTTTCGGCGAAAACAGTTTTAAGGGCAATATGGAGCTTGTTTCAAGCGATATGCCCGATATGGCTTATGTGGAGTGGGAACGCAACTATTGGGACGATTACGAAGGGTTTGACCGCGATATGGACGGCGTGGGAGATATACCCTATAAGCAGTACGCTTACGCCGATAAACTTTGGTTTTACAATGAAAACATAAGATTTTTTTACGGTACGGCGGCGATGGGGCTTTTGGATTTTCTCTCAAAACTTGCGCCGTTTTCGGAGCCTGATTTGATGGTTACAGACAATAAACCTCTCATGAAGGCTTTCAAATGAATAATCCACAGCGAAGAGAAGCGTTGAAAAAAAGTTCCGCATACGCGCTTTTTTTCGGAACTTTGTTTGGGTGCGGCATTTATATTTCGCCGAAACTTTACGCGAAAAACAGCTTTCTAAGACCGCCTGCGGCGCTGGACGAAAAAGAGTTTTTGGCTACATGTATCAAATGCGGGCAGTGCATACAGGTTTGCCCGTATCACTCCATCAATATGTACGATATCACGCATTTAAATTCCATAGGCACGCCTTATATCAACGCAAACGAGCGGGGCTGTTATCTTTGCGATTTGCTTCCATGTATCCTTGCATGTCCGACAGGCTCTTTGCGGCACGAAGTTCAGCGCGCGGAAGAGATTCGTATGGGAACGGCATATATAAGCGATATAAACGGCTGTTTTGCCTACATGGGCAAAAAAGTAGAAAAAAAAGATTTGAAACTCTTGATTTCCAATCAAAATGAAAGGGAAGCGGCGGTATATGAAAATTATCAAAATTACGAGGGCAAAGAGTGTACGATTTGCGCGGATATGTGTCCGTATCCTGATAAAACGGACGCGATAGAGATGGTCTATAAAGAGGGCAAAGCATTTCCGCAAATCAACTCAAAATGTGCAGGCTGCGGCGTTTGCGCCGAACTTTGCCCGGCTTCTGCCATATCCGTAGCGGCACGCAAAACTTATGAGGAGGTGTATATATGAGAGCGGTTTTGATATTGATAACGGCGGCGTTTTTACTCATCGGCTGCAATGACAAAAAAGAGCCAAAAAGCGTCGAAAATGAGGGAAATATCAAAATAACGGAGGGCGCGTTTGAAGTTTCAAAGCTTGATGCTCCCGTAAATTACGACATGAGCGGCAACAAAAAGATAAATCTTTCGCTTGACGGCGAAGAAAATACGCTTACAAAGCAGCTTGGCGCAATGGCGTCCGTTAGAAACAATTACGACAAAGTGCAAAAAGAGCTTCTTGCCAAAAGGCTTGGCAAAAACTATTTTTTGAAATGCTCGGCCTGTCATGATGATTACGCAAACGGCGTTATCGGTCCGTCCCTTTTGACAAAAAGTTCAGACGAAATATTTGACATGATAGAATCTTATAAAACGCTAAAACGGGATAATGTTTTGATGAGTTATCTCGTTTCGCAGATGGACGAAAGCGAAATTCGCGCTTTAGCTGATGAAATAGCGGCTTTCAATAAAGAAGTAAGGGAAAGTAAAAATGCGTCAAATTAAAAAAGCAGTGAAAATTTTCGGGCTTTTTTTGTGCGGTTTTATCGTTTTTTTGATGTTTTATCTGTTTTTTACGCAAAAAAATTACTATTTTCACAAAACAGCGCCCAATGAGCAAATAAGCGAAACCGCGCCCGTTTTGCCGATAAAAAGCGAGGAAGAGAAAAAACTGGGCGAACTTCAAAATAATGCGGCAAATTCCAAACCGACAAGCAAGCTTTATGCTTCTACATGTTCGGCATGCCATGGCAAAAACGGAGAGGGAAGATTTGACGATAAAGGTGCGGTTATTTTCCCTGCGATAGCCAAAAAACCGCCCGAATTTATCATAAAAAGAGCGCATGATTATAAAGAGGGAAAAGTTTCAAATCCCCTAATGGCAACGCTTTTGAAAAATATAAAAGATGAAGACTTAAAGAATTTAGCTGATGAAATATCAAAATTTTAGGTTAAACTTATGAATAAGTATAAAACAAATGCGCTGATAGAAAAAACGCCGTTTTTTGACACTTTTATATCGGTTGGCAAAGACGGCAAAAAAAGGTTCGGCATTAGATTTTACCGCTGGCTTAGCATTTTTTGTATAAACTTTTTCTTTTTTATTTCGTATAATCTTGATTTTCAAGCTTTGGAAGGAACGCTTAGCGGTTCAAGATTTTTCGGTTTTCATTTAATAGATCCTTTTATCTCCATGCAGATGTTTTTAGCGCACTATAAACTGCATGTCAATCTCATAATCGGCACGATTACGATTTTGGCGTTTTACCTGATAGTCGGCGGAAGAGTTTTCTGTTCATGGGTCTGTCCGTACAATATTTTGGGAGAGATAAGCGAAAAGCTGCATAAGGCGTTAGTCAAGAAAAAGATTGTAAAATCACGCAGCTTTAACTGTAAAATCAAATACATTTTTTGGGCGTTTTTCCTGTTTTTGGCGTATTTTGCCGGTTATTTGGTATTTGAGATAATAAATCCCGTCGGCATTTTAAGCCGCGCAATAGTATATGGCGGTAGTCTCGCGCTGTTTATTGTCGCGGTTTTGTTTTTGATTGAACTCTTTTTTGCTCAAAGATTTTGGTGCAGATATATCTGCCCGATAGGCACAACTTATGGTTTTTTGGGCTGGATAAGCGCCACAAAAATAAAATGGGACGACAAATGCGATCATTGCAACGCATGTTCTAATGTATGTCTTGTGCCGCATGTACTGGATAAAGTCAAAAATAGCGATAAAAAAGAGGAAATGATAATGAACGGCGACTGCACGCTGTGCGGAAGATGTATAGAAGTGTGCCATAAAGACGCGCTTAAATTTGATACTAAATTAAAGAAACTAATATGATAGAGATTAAAAATTTAAGTAAAAAATTCGGCTCGCATTTTAGTTTGCAGGATATAAATCTTTGTTTAGAAAAAGATGAGAGCGTTATTATCATGGGGCAAAACGGCGCGGGAAAAACGACTTTAATTCGTTCCGTTCTGGGCGAACAGATACCGACATTCGGCTCTGTGCGCATCGCAGGCATTGACCCTTTTAAAGACAGAAGCGGCGCGCTTTCGCATGTAGGTTTTGTGCCGCAGCTGCCGCCTCCGATAAAGCTCAGCGCGAAAGAGTTGATACGCTACGCGGTTGTTTCAAGCGGCATTGAAGAGGCGCGGATTGTTTCTATATGCGAAGAGTTGGAGTTGGACATAAAAGAGCATTTTAAAAAACTCTTTTTTAAGCTTTCAGGCGGCATGAAACAGAAACTTTTAATATCCATAGCGATAGCCAAAGAGCCTGATATTTTGATATTTGACGAACCTGCGGCAAACCTTGACGCAAAGGGAAGAGAGAGTTTTTACAAGCTTTTGCAGCCGCTGCAAAAAAAGCGGCTTTTGATATTTGTAAGCCATAGAATGGAGGAGATAAAATCACTTCTGACGCGAAAAATAGAGATGGATTTGGGAAAGGCGGTAAATGATGAAAAACTTGGTTAAATTGTTGGCGGTATGCCTGTTTTTTGTCGGGTGCGACAGCAGAATAGACATGAGCGCGAAAGATATCAAAATAGACCGCGATGTCTGCGCTCATTGCAAAATGGTCATCTCTTCGGCAAATTACGCCGCACAGGTAGTTACGAAAGATGGAAAACGCTACTTTTTTGACGATATCGGCTGTGCGCTTGCATGGCTTGATTTGAAAGACAAAGAAATGCAGGAGAGTTCTTATATATATGCGGCGGATTTTCAGAGCGCAGAGTGGATAAATGCGCGTGAAGCTTACTATACGAGCGGCGCAAACTCTCCCATGCATTATGGTTTTGCGGCGCATAAAAAGGATTTGGAAGACGCGGAAAATTTTGATTTTGCGCATGTAAAAAAAGCTGTTATAGGAAAAGATAATGAATCAAACTCTACGGCTCATCATACGCACTGATTTGCGCGAATCCATGCGCTCAAAGTGGTTTTGGTTTTACAGTTTTGTTTTCTGCTCGCTAATGGCGGTTTTTTTCGCTTCGGGCGTTACAGAGTCAAGAGTGCAGGGATTCAGCGGACTTGGGCGGCTGCTGCTACTTTTTATACAGACATGCATTGTTATACTTCCGATATTTATTCTCATCACTACCGTGCGCACAATCGTTTCAGACCGCGACAGCAATGTGCTTGAATATCTGCTATCTTTTCCCGTATCGCTGAAAGATTACTATTTCGGACGGCTTATCGGACGGTTTATCGCAGTTACTATGCCGATTTTGCTCTCCCTTGCTTTGGCGCTTGTTTTTGGCATTATAAGCGGCGCGGATACGCCATGGCTGATTTTTATATATTATACGCTTTTGATGATATCGCTGATTATAAACTTTTTGGGATTCAGTTTTTTTATCTCTTCATGCGCAAAAACTCAAGAGAGCGCGCTTGGCATCGCATTTTTTGTATGGCTTTTTCTGTTGGCGTTCATAGATATTTTGCTTATAGGCGCGTTAAGCTCTGGTTTATCGGAACCGAATATCGTCTTTTCAATAGCGTTGGCAAATCCCTTGCAGGTATTCAGGACAGGAGCCGTTTTGCTTTTTGACCCCGAACTTACCGTCATGGGAGTTGCGGCATATTTTATATTGGACAGTTTCGGCAAAACATTTTTCGCATTTTACGCGCTTTTGTATCCGGCTCTGCTTGGAGGCATTTTCGCACTGTTGGGATTTATTATATTTAAAAGAAAAGATTTAGTTTAATTTTATAAGTTTTTATAGGATTTTTTCGCGCGCTTGTAAAGTTTTTATCATCATTTTGCCAATTATCTGCCGTATAAATCTCATGTTTTTTTTGCCATTATACGGACGAGGCAAATATTTTTATCTTTATTTGTGCATGGAGGCGGCTGGTTCGCGCAGATTTTTGCGCGGCGATTTTGCAGCAGATTTGTTTAATTCGCAAATTGAAATTTCAAAACGCGCCGAAATTACGCCTATCTTTATATCATACCGTTGAAACTGCAAAAATAACCGTTGTTTATTGAAAGACTTTTACGCGGTGAAAAACAAAAATTGCCGCTAATTACTCTCTTTTTTTCAATAACTCTTTTTCTGTCTCTTCTATTTCCGCCGTAATTTTTTCTAACTCTTCTTGTGTTTTTGCCGACTCTTTTTTGCGTTCAAGTTTTTCTTTTTCGTGTTCAAGCATTTTTGTAAATACTATCCTTGCCGATGCTTTTGACTGTTCAATTGCCTAATGTCTTTTAAATAAACCGCAAAAAAGCCCCGACACAAATCCCAACAATACCATCAAAACTACAATATTAACTGTTTTATTATTGAAAATTCTATTCGGAAAGCATAAGCTGTTTTTAACAAATCAAATAATTTACTGTTCTTGGTACGCGCCGATGGAGAGAATCTTGTTAAATCTCTTATCAAGCCTTTCTTCTTCGTCTATTTTGTCCAATTCATGCAGTGTGCTGAGGATATAATTCCCAACAATTTTAATTGTATTTTCCTTATCTCTGTGCGCGCCTATCAGAGGCTCTTCTATGACATCATCTATGAGTTTCAAACCCTTCAAATCCTCCGCTGTGATGCGCATAGCTTTTGTCGCGCTTTCCTGTTTTTCGGGGTCGTTCCATAAAATTGCCGCGCACCCTTCGGGAGATATAACGGAAAATACCGAATACTTCATCATCGCAACTCTGTCGGCTACGCCAAGCGCCAGCGCGCCGCCGCTTCCGCCTTCGCCTATGACGATAGAGATAGTTTTTGTTTTTAAGCGGCTTAATTCATAAAGATTTCGCGCTATTGCTTCGCTCTGTCCGCGCTCTTCTGCGCCGATACCCGGATATGCGCCAGGAGTATCCACAAAAAAGATAATCGGAAGATTAAACTTTTCAGCCAATTTGCAGACTCTCAAAACTTTTCGGTAGCCTTCGGGATGCGGCATGCCGAAATTTCTGCGGATTTTGTTTTTGGTGCCTCTGCCTTTTTGTTCGCCTATCATAATAACTTTGCGTCCCGACAAAGAGCCGACATAACAGACGATAGAAGCGTCATCGCCAAATGCTCTGTCTCCATGAAATTCGTAATAATTTTCCAAAAGCGGGCGCATGTAATCAATCGCATACGGACGGTCAGGGTGGCGTGCAAGTTGAAGCTTTTGATAATCGCTCAGGTTTTTATAGGTTTTTGCGACCTCTTTTTCCAGATTTTTCTGCAATATCTCAGCCGCAGGCAAATCCTCTTTTATCTTGGCGGTCAAAAGCTCTTCGCTTATTTGTTTGATATGTTTTTCAAAGTCAAGATATGTTGCCAAATTTAATTCGCTTTTTTGAAAATTATTACCCCATTTGTGCCGCCGAAGCCAAATGAATTACTCATGACGCTCTGTATATCCGCACGCCTTGCGATGTTTGGGATATAATCCAAATCGCATTCAGGGTCTTTTACCTCTTGATTTATCGTAGGCGGCAAAATGCCCTCGCTTAAAGCCATTACGGATATTACAGCTTCAATCGTTCCCGCCGCTCCCAAGCAGTGTCCTATTTGACCTTTGGTAGAGCTTATCGGGGGAGGATTTTTAAAAACCGATTTTATCGCCATAGTTTCGTATAAATCATTATATTTTGTGCTTGTTCCATGCGCGTTTATATAATCAACGCTTTCAAGCGCCGCCATTTTCAAAGCCGCCGCCATAGCGCGTTTTGCTCCTTCGCCGCCGGGCGACGGGGTAGTGATGTGGTTTGCATCGCCGCTTTCGCCAAAGCCTGCTATTTCGGCATAAATTCTTGCGCCTCTTTTTACGGCGTCGTCATATGTTTCAAGTATAAGCGCTCCCGCTCCTTCTCCCATGACAAATCCGTCTCTTTCGTTGTCAAACGGACGGGATGCTCTTTGCGGGTCGTCATTTCGCGTAGAAAGCGCTCTCATGGATGCAAATCCAGCTATTCCTATGTCGCAAATAGCCGCTTCCGCTCCGACCACAAGCATTTTATCCGCTCCGCCGATCATTATGGTTTTAGCCGCTTCGCAAATCGCATGAGTGCCTGCGGCGCAAGCCGTAACAGAGGAGAGATTGGGACCTTTAAGTCCATATTGTATAGATACAAATCCGCCCAGCATATTTATAAGAGCTGAAGGGATAAAAAACGGCGATACTTTTCTTGCGCCTCTTACATGCGAAGATATGGCGTTTTTTTCAATATTTGGAAGTCCGCCGATGCCCGCAGCTGAACTTACGCCGAATCGTTCAGCGTCAAATTTGCCCAAATTTGCATCTTTTATGGCGTCCTGCGCGGCTTTAAGTCCGAGTTGTATAAATCTATCGGCTTTTTTTACCTCTTTGCCGTCAAGAACGGCTTCGGGATCAAACCCCTTAACTTCGCCCGCTATACTGACAGGGTGGCTGCTTGCGTCAAACAGAGTAATTTTTTCGATACCGCACTTTCCCTCTGCGATAGCCTTAAAAGAACTCTCCTTGTTAAGACCTGTGGAGTTAATCATGCCTATACCTGTAATAACAACTCTTTTAAACATTGATCTATCCCTTAAATTAGTTATAAAAAAAGAAAAAGCCTGCAAATGCTTGACAGGCTTTTGGCAGAGGTTTATTTGTTGTGTGCTTCAATATACTTAACAGCGTCGCCGACAGTAACGATTTTTTCCGCATCCGTATCGGGAATTTCAATATCAAATTTCTCTTCTAAAGCCATAACAAGCTCTACAACATCGAGTGAATCCGCTCCCAAATCCTCAACAAATTTAGACTCTTCTTTTACCTCTGCAGGGTTTACATTTAGCTGCTCAACTACAACTTCTTTGACATCATCAAACAATGCCATACATTCTCCTTCAAAAAATTTGATGTCATTTTAGCAAAATAAGCTTAAAAGCATTTTGAATGCAACTTTAAATAAGTTTTATATTGTTTGTCTTGTATTTTTTAATAAATACTAAAATGCTTAAATTAATAAAGCAAAAGCCGCCTTTTAAGACGGCTTGCGGGTAAATTTTACGAATAAAAAGTGGGTGCGGGAAAATCGCCGTTCAGTACAAAATCGCCGACTGCCAAAATTTTATAATCAATCGGATCATGAAGCGTCTGCGTGCGTAAATTTCTCCAAAATCTATCAAATCCCAAAGCTGAAGTTGTCGCGCGCGAACCCAGCGCTTCAAAAATTCTGCTCGTAAGTTCTAAGCCGACTTGCGTTGCGGCTGTTCTTGCTATCGCCGCCGATATTGCAAATTCGCCGCGCTCGCGCTCGGTCAAATTTTCAGCTTTTTGCCAAAGCGGATCTATCTGCGCATTTGCTTTTTCCACCAAAGCCTTCGCACCTTCAAGTTTTATCCAAAGCTCGCCTACATGGCGCAAAAGAAACGGGTCTTTTTGCGCGCTTGGCGACAGCGAGGCAAGCCATGGCTTCGTCTCTTTGCCGCGTATATGATTTACCGCTTCTCTATAAGCTCCCTGCGCGATACTTAAAAAAAGATTGGCAAATACCAACTGCCCGATTAATGCTCTTGCTGTGGAAAACGGTGTAGAAAGCGGTCCTGGATTTGATAAAATTTCGCTTTTTTTGACTTCCACATGGTTAAAAACAAGCGTACCGCTGTTCGTTTGGCGTTGTCCTATATTGTCCCAATCATCGTTGATAACGATACCTGCGCGGTTTGCTGGAATAGCCGCGACAAGCGTTTTGCCCTCAAAGCTGTTTTCACTTCCCGTTATCGTCAGATAATCCGCGTCTTTTGAGCCTGTGGCGAAACTTTTCACACCGTTAAATTCATAATTTCCGTCCGCTTTTTGCGAGGCGATTACATCTTTTCTGATTTGATTTAGCGCATTGCCCCAAAACCAGCCGTTTTCAACAGTGCCTTTGTGAAGCGCGCTCCATTGCTCTTTCGAACCATATAGCCGCACTGTTGCCAACTGATAGTTATGAAATGCATAAAGATGCCCCAAAGAGCTGTCCACAGTGGAGATTTCGCCGATAATCGTCAAAAGCTGCGCCCATGTGCCGCCCGTTCCTCCGAACTCTTTTGAGATGATAAAATTCAAAAGCCCGCTTTGTCTGATAGCATCGCGCTCTTTTTTCGGCGTGCCGCCTTTTTGGTCGCGCTCTACCGCGCTTTTGGCAAACTCTGCGCTTAACTTTTTAGCAACCTCAATCGCTTCTTCATACGAAGATAAAACTTTACTCATTTTTCTGTCCTTTCAAATAAAATAGTTATCAATATTCTCATGTATAAGAGCATTATCGTTCATGGCTTCAAAAACTTTACGCCTTACCGCGCCAAATTCAGCTCCCGCACGGTCGCGCGGTTCGGGCAAATCAACGCTTATTTCTGCGGCAATTCGTCCGGGCTTTGCATTTATGACGATAATTTTGCCGCTCAAAAATATAGCCTCTTCCACATCATGAGTAACCAGTATCATACTCACCCCTTCAACGCGCCAGATACGCTGCAGCTCTTCTTGCAGGCGCATTTTCGTGATAGCGTCAAGCGCTCCCAAAGGTTCGTCAAGAAGTAAAATTGTCGGCTGATTGACCAAAGCGCGCGCTATCGCCGCCCTCTGCGCCATGCCGCCCGAAAGCTGATGCGGATAGGATTTTTCAAAGCCTTCAAGTCCCACAAGCGAAATATGCTCTTTTACGATTCGCTCTTTCTCTTCCGCGCTTTTTTTGGCATTTAAAAGAGCTATGGAAATATTGTCTTTAAGACTAAGCCACGGTAAAAGACGGTGGTCTTGAAAGACAATGCCGCGCGACAAACTCGTGCCTTTTACGGGCGTATTCTGCAAAAGTATCCTGCCTTCGTACTCGCTGTCAAGTCCTGCGATAAGGCGCAAAAGCGTTGATTTGCCGCAGCCGGAAGCTCCCACTATGGAGACAAATTCGCCGCCCTCTACGCTAAAACTTGCGTTTTGAACAGCGGTAAATTTGCTCCCATTTGTAAGCGTATAACGCTTTGTTACACCTATAATTTCAAGTTTTTTATGCATCAAAGCCTGCTTTCCATCGCAAAAGCCGCTTTTGTACCGCATACATGAGACGATCAATCGCAAAGCCGATAAATCCGATAAGCGCCATACATACAAGCAATTGGTTTGTCATCAAAAGCTGCTGCGCTCTGAATATCAAAAATCCAAGTCCTTCCAGCCCGCTTAACCCTTCGGCGACTACGACAATAGCCCATGCCAAACCTGCCGAATAGCGAAACGACACGGCGATAGAGGGCAAAATGGCGGGTATTATCACTTTGCGTATCAACTGCCATTTGGTGAGTTTCAAAACTTCGGCAAGCTCTATGTAGCTTTTATCTATACTGCGAATGCCTTGCAAAACATTCAAAAAAACGGGAAAAAAGACAGATTTGGCGATGATGAGAATTTTCGCAGGCGCGCCAAGACCGAGCCAAACTACAATAAGCGGCAGCCATGCGATAGTTGGGATATGTCGGACGGTATTTAGCGTGGAGCCAAAAAAAAGCTCTGTTTTGCGCGACAATCCAGCCGCAAGTCCCAAAAAAACCGCAACCGCGCTTCCGTAAATGAATCCTTGCGAAACGATGGAAACGCTGACTTTTATATCGTTTAGCAACTCCTGTTTCCACAGCATGTACCAAAACGCCTCTACCACATCAATGGGTTTTGGCAAAAATATGCGCTCCACCCATTCGTAATAGGAAGCGGTTTGCCAGACAGATATAATGATGAGCGGCAAAAACACGCCTATATAATACCGTTTTGCAAAAAAATTTTTCGCTTTGGACTGATATAGCCGCATGAAATTTTGATTTTGCACGGCGTAAATAACTTGCTCTTTACTCATCTTTTAGCCTTTTTCAAGTTTGAGAACAAACTGTTTTCAAATATATTAATTATAAATAGAGTGAGAGCCGCCCTGAAAAAAACGCCCGTCTATGAAAGCATCCACCTCTTTATCAGTAAGACTTTTTTGGCTTAAAATATCATCGCCGTTTGCTATGTAATATTTTAAAAATTCCTTAATTGCAGTTCTGGCGCGCTCGGCGTTCGCTTCGCCGCCCATGAATTCCCACTGCCCCAAATGCGTAATCTGAAACAATGCCACTTCAAGTGGAACGCGCGTCTCTTTTGCGATAATTTCCGCCGCTTCGTTAGGGTGGTCAAACGCCCATTCGCGCGTCTTTTCGCGAGCCGCCAAAAAGGCTTTGACAACGGAAGGATATTTATCGGCAAAATCTTTACGCGCCACATATGTAACGCGCCCCGCGTAATTTACATAAACGCCGTCATCAGCGGGACGGCTTACTACTTTAAATTTGCCCGAAAGCCAAGGACCCGTAAATGCGGGCGCGGCGAGATGAACTGCCGTTGCATCCGTATCTCCCGATAAAACGGCGGCGATAGCTACTGCTGAGTTATCTATATTTTCATGCCTTACGCTGCCTTTTTTCAAGCGCGAATCAAACGGTATTCCAGCGTTATTTAAGCTTTCAAACGGCGAAGACCAATAGCATGAGATACGGCTGGAGCCGAATTTTTTGCCGTCCAAATCCTTGATGGAGTTTATTTTATCATTATCTTTAGCCGCTAAAATGGGCGTTCTGTAACGGTTTGACGGCTCGCTTATCCATATAACAACAGTGTTTAATCCATTGATGCGGTGAATTGTAGAAGGGTAAACCATGCGCTGTGCTATAGCGAGCGCGCCGCCGCCGACAGCCGCGCTTTCAGCGCCCAAAAGTTCCGCCGCTCCTTGAGGAATCAGCGTTATTTTTTTGGTTCCTATCTTGTCAAACTCCTCTTTGAAAAACCCTTTTTCCAGCGCGACAGCCGTCCATGGAGACTTTTGCAGATTGATAGAAGGCAATACGGCTTCGGCGGCAAAAGAGAGATTGGCAAAAAAACCGACAACGGTTAAAATGCAGACAAATTTTGTTTTAATTGAATGATCGGACATAGTTCTGTCCTCCTTTTTGTAATATAACAGCTTGATACTCCTCACATATCAAACCATTTTCGCAAGAGTATCACAACTAATCTTAATAGTGTATAAAATATATAGATTTACTAAGGATTGTTATGCGGCAATTTATGAAGCGTTTTTGTATCTTACATGGAATAGATTCCCGCCTTCCCTCACGATATGCGTTTTCTGCGAAAACTTGTCGTTCGGTCGCGGGAATGACATAATGTCGGAAGTAACAAAAAGGATTGTCATTCCCGCACAGGCGGGAATCCAAACTCCCGTCATTCCCGCACAAAACGACAAATAAAGCATATGCCCCTTTCCGTCATTCCTGCGACCGAACGACAAGCGAAGCGCATATCGTGAGATTGGGGTCCCCAAAAGCAACGCTTTTGGGGCAAGAAGGCGGGAATCCACACCTTTTTCGTCATTCCCGCGTAGGCGGGAATCCAAACTAATAACTTTAAAATATAAAAGCATGAAAGAAAATAAAAAAGAGTTATATAATGTCAATTCTTTTTATATTGTCTTTGTTTGTTTGTAAATATTTTTTTGGATTCCCATTTTCTTTTTACGTAATACCAACTCCCTTTTTATGTCATTCCCGCGAAAGCGGGAATCCAAATTATATATATCTACACATGGAGTAATTAAAATTATCCTCAATGCGCTTCATGTCAAATGCTTGCCGCCGCGTTAAAGCGCCTCTCATGCAGAGTTTTTCATAATAATTTACGGCAAAGTTATAATTTTAATATAAGTCTTACAATGATAAAATAACTAAAAAATTTCAGGAAACTTCCCATGAGAATGCTATTATTTGTGGTTTTATTTTTGAGTTTGCCGCTCTTTTTGCATGCGCAGGAAGAACGCTTTTATGAGATACTGTTAAATGAGGGCGATATTCCGATTCTTGGCGAAAAAACAAAGCATGAAGCCGCGCTTGCAAAAAAATTGAATGCAATCTTAAAAAGATGGGATAAAGAGTATTCAATACAATATATTAAAAAATATAACGATGCGCTTGCCGAATGCAAAAATGCCAAAACTGAAAGCGTTTATTATGACTGCATGAAAAGCAATGTCTATTCGTTTTCATTATATCTCTTGATGGACGGCATGACAGAAAAAAGTTATTATTGGAACACTGTCCCTACGGCAAACACTTCGCAAACATGCAGGCAGATATTGGACGATAAGTTTTTCTTGGGGGAAGCTAAGGATTATATCGCGTATAATGATAACGCTTCGGATATTAAGCATTTGATTTTGACAAAATATCAAGGAACGGGGCATATAGCTTACTTCTACCATAAATCAATCAATGCCGATGCGAACGAATCCGTATGTTCCGTTCGCGAGCTTGGTCATCTGCTTTTTGATGCCGTTTTGGAAGAGGAAAACTGGGTGGGAATGTACCCTCGGGCGGTGTACGGAGGCATCAAAATGTTTTCATGGAATGATACGATATATATGAGCATCAACAATAAAGACAGCAGTAAATATGATATTTATGCTTACGACAAGGAGAGCCGCTTTTTTGACCAAGTCTGCAAAATAGAGCGAAAAACGGCGGGTTATAAAAACAGCGAACCGATATGCATGCGCGTTATAGAGGGCAAATATAAAAAGATTGAGCCAAAGCCTTTGAACTCCATTTTTGACAAAGAAGAGATTGAACGGCTTAACGCCGAACTTGGCGTAAAAAACGAAACAAGCAAATATTGGTGGGACGGCAAAAGCATAAAAAAATACGACTACACACACTTTTATGACGAGGGCAATAACAGCTATTTTGCGGATTACAGAAATGAGGGCGAAAAATATCTCCTGCTCAATCTTGACTATGCTTCTGGAGCGGGATCAGGCTGCGGTTATAGCTTTTTGGCCGTTTATGACCCAAAAGGAAGAGATACAATCCGCTATATAGATGAAAAAAACGATGAAGACAGCGAGCCAAGCGTTTTTTCGGACTGTTTTACGGAGACGCAGGAGGAGATAATCTCCATAGACGGGAAAAATTATATTTTGGTCAGCGGAACCGCAGGACTGAAAGGCTTGTACGGCATCAGCGTGTCAGACAAGGGCGATGATATCGTAAATAATGTTTGTATTTTTGAGCCGATATATGTTTATGAGTAACAAAATCTTAGAAGCGATGGAATTTGTGAAATCAGGTAAAATTTCCAGTTAATCATCGCAAAGCTAAAATGCCGATTTTCCGCCGTTTTAGACTTTTGTCATTCCCGCGACCGAACGACAAACTTTTGCAAGAAAAAGTATAGAGAGAAGGCGGGAGTTATCCGCCTCCGTCATTCCATCATGGCAAGAATGCATTCAGCCCTTTTGTCATTCCCGCAACCTATTATGTCATTCCCGCGCAGGCGGGAATCCAAACTAATAACTTTAAAATATAAAAGCATGAAAGAAAATAAAAAAAGTTATAAAATGTCAATTCTTTTTATATTGTCTTTGTTTGTTTGTAAATATTTTTTTGGATTCCCGTTTTCACGGGAATGACATAGAGGATTGTCATTCCCATTTTCTTTTTACGCCATACCCACTCCCTTTTTATGTCATTCCCGCGCAGGCGGGAATCCAAAAAACTATCATTAACAATAAATGAAATAACCTTATTATTTACAACTTGAATTGTTTTGTATTATTTCTGGATTTGACAGAAAGAAAATTAGTTTGGATTCCCGCCTGCGCGGGAATGACATAATAGAAGTATTGGCTGTTAAGAAAGGAGTACTACCAATATCATTAGCTCTAACATTCTAATGACATAATAGATTGCGGAAGTAACGGAGGGGGGATATATGCATGTCGTTTGTCCGCTGGAATGGCAAAAAGGATTTCGAGAGTGATAAAATGAACAAACGCGCTTGCCGTTCGGAAATGGCAAAGCGCGTTAAAGCTTCAGCGTGAAAATACTTTCGCCGTTTCTGTGTTCGTATTTCACGCTAATGCCATGCAGTTCAAAAATATTCAGCGATATAAACAGTCCAAATCCAAGTCCGCGCGACTCTTTTTGCTTTTTGCCTTGCAGAAAAAATGGTTTTTTATACTCTTCTATCGAAAATTCAAGAGGTTTTCCGACATTCGAGATAATGATTTCGCCATCTTTCGCCTCTATGCTCGCTTTTTTATCCAAACCATACAAAAGCGCGTTATCAAGCAGATTTTTAATAGCCGTTGATAACATGTCAAAATCCGCCTGCACTTTTTTATCCTCTATCTTTACGCTCACGCAAGAAGCCTGCTCGCCTATAATATCAAGCGAACAATCCACAATATCGCGCAGATTGTAAGAGTGGATATCAAGTATCAATTCGCCCGTGCCGAGCTTTTCTATATTGATAAATTTGTTTAAAAGATTCTCCTGTCTAATAAAAACTTTTTCCAGCGACTTTTTATAAACGCTCTCGTCAAGCATTTCTACGGAGAGTTTGCCCTGCATGATGGGCGTTTTAAACTCATGCATGATATTTCGCAAAAACAGTTGTCTTGCCTGCCTGAAAGCGCGTATTTTTTTGACCGCCGCGTCAAATTCATTGGCTACTTTGGCTATCTCGTCATTGCCTTTTATCTGTGCGTTTATCTCGTCATTTCCGTCCGCAAAATCTTTTATTTTGAAGCGCAGAGTTTTCAGCGGGCGGATACTTCTTATGATAGCCACATACAAAAGGCATATCAAAAATACGATAGTTCCGAAGACCAAAAACAGCGTGTAGTGTTTGCTTATATTGTACTGTATCTGAAATATAATGCGCTCGCTATTTGACTGATTTAGCACAAGATAAGCATCGTCATTGTACAAAATAATGCCAAAATCAAGACCGTTCTCACCAATGTAGATTTTCCCCATGTCTTTATAGCGGTTTCGGTTTTTGCCGCCCTTTTTTTTGTCGGCAAGCAGTGTGTCGTATATCTTCAAAATCTCGGTTTTTTGCAATTTTTCCGTAATGAGTAAAAAACCTTCGTTTGTAAATTTTTCCACGTTAAAACTGTCGTTTGCCTCATCGCGCGAATCTTCCGAAACCGCCATGGAGACAGCCAAATGGTAAAATTCAAACGCCGATTCTCTCAAGCTTTTGATATATGCGCCAACACCGATAAGAAGCACGGCAATAATCGCCGTAATGAACATGAATGTTATTTTTGCCTGAAGCGAATAGCGCAGCCTCATCTGCTAAGCCTGTATCCTACGCCGCGCACAGAGTGGAGAAATTCGGGGTTTTTCGGGTTGTCGTTTATCTTTGTGCGGATTCTGCTGATAAGCACATCAAGGCTTCTGCTCTCGCTCTCATCTCCCAAAGACGGCGCCAAGCGTATCAAATCGCGCCTTGACACAACGCAGCCCATGCGCTCTATGAGCGTAGAAAGGACTTCGTATTCGGCTTGCGTGAGTTTCAGGACATTGCCTTTAAAATTTATAGTTCTTGCCTCTTCGTTCAAAATAAAACTGCTTTTTTGTTCTATCTCTTTGTCGCTTTTGCGGTATCTTCTTATGACGCTCATGATTCTGGCATATAACTCTTTAGGTTCGTACGGTTTTGGCAGATAGTCGTCTGCTCCGAGGTCAAGTCCTTTTATCTTATCCTCCACATCGCTTCTGGCTGATGAGATTATGATAGGTATATCGCTCTTTTCGCGCACCTCTTTGCAAATTTCAAGTCCGTCAAGCCCCGGAAGCGAAAGATCAAGTATTAAAAGGTCGTATTTGTTGATACTTATCGCGCTGATGCCGATAAACGGGTCTGGAAAAACCGTAACTTCGAGGTCGTATTTCCTCAAAAAATCTGCAAGAAGAGCGGCTAACTCTTCATCGTCTTCTATCATGATAATAGATATGCCCATCTTTTATCCTTTTGCGCGAAGTAATTTATAAGTTTACATCAGATAATAATAACGCTTCGTTAATGCGCTTGAAAAAATGCGCGCTTCAGTTATCGGGCTTTTATGGCAAATGTGTTATCATGCGCCCTTTATGATTTGCAAAGGATTGTCATGGACGAAGCGGACGCTTTATTGTCGGAAATAGCCGCGCTGATAGAATCCGACAAAAATGCACAGCCTCTTGATATAAGCGTTATAAAATTTATGGGCATTGAAGAGCTGACAAATATACGCGACAATTTACTGAAACGCAAGCGGCAAAGGCGTGCTGAACAGGAGGATTGGTATAACGAATGGGCTGGAATAAAAAATAATAAATAAGGCAGGTTTCATGCCAAAAATAACGCTAAAATTCATAGGCACAAGCGATACGGCAGGACTTCCCGTTTACGGCTGCAACTGCGCGGCATGCAAAATGTACAGGAAAAGCGGCAGATTTAACTCTCCAAGCTGCGCTTATATAGAGCTTGAAAACAGCGTCATTTTTATAGACGGCGGAAGCGATGAATTTATAAAAATACGCGAAAACAAAAAGCAGCTCGCACAATTTTTGACGCATTTTCATGCCGACCATGCTTACGGACTTTTAAGATTGCGCCATAGCGCGCAAAATATCCCATGTTACCACCCCAAAGACGATAAGGGTTTTGCCGACCTTTTGACGCGCCCGCATGGATTTAAATTTATAGAAAATACGCCCTTTCACGGCATAATCATACAAAATATAGAGTTTATTCCCGTGCCGCTTGTGCATACGCGCCCAACTCATGGATATATCATAAAAACGCCAAATAAAACAGTAGCTTATCTTACGGATTGTTCAAAAATTGAGGAGCAGAGTTTGGATTTTTTGCGAAAAGCGGATTTGGATGCCGTATTTATAGACGCAAGCTATGATATAGAATACAGCGAAGGCAAACACTTGAATTTCAAACAGGCAAATGAGTTGATAGACTCAATTGGCGCATGCGATGGATTTTTGATACACCAAAACCACTACTCTTTATCGTATATCTTAAAAAATAAAATATCACTTAAATATTCATATATACCAGAAAATTTTATATACGATATTTGAAATATCAAATTTGTAGAATATACGCATATATCGGCTATAAAAATAATTTAATAATTTTAATAACATAAAAAACAAGCTTCTTGCCAAATAATAAATAAATTAATTTTAATATATTTCATGAAATAATCCACGAAATATTTTCAAAAAAAGGATAAAATTATGAAAAATAGAGTTAAATTGTTTGCCGCTGTTTTAGCATGCACATTTTTAGACGGCGGAAAAGACACCTAAATAGCGGTAAGTCCGTCTATCTCTTTTTCGGAAGCAGAGAACAAATTCCCCGCTTTTCCGAATACGACAGCCGAGATTGTTTTGATAGAGAAAAACAAAAAATACAATATTTCCAAGTCTGCGTTTGATGATTTTAATTCGTCTGTTCTTATACAAAACGGCTATACCTTGAACAGTACAGCCAATTGGTACGGGCGCAAAGACGCATCAATGCAGTATGTACAGTACAACGGTGCGGAAAATACTCTTGCGGCGTCAATACTGGGGAATAAATTATCCGATTTTTCCACGCTAAACGATACTGTTTTTGATAAGGAATTCGGCAGTATAAACGGAAATCTCACCGCAGCTTTGGCGTATTATGGTGGCAATATATCGTCTGAACAGACCAATTACGGGCTAAATGCAAGATATTTGCCAAGTTATGGGTTTAAATGCGGCAAAAATGCCTCTACAAAAAATAAGTGGCTCTGTCTTGATAATACCGGTGGCGAATTTACATACGAATGGCATGAAAAGAGCGATTTTGCTTATTTTTACAGAGCTATAACAAAATAAGTTCCAAGCGGGTTTTTGCCCGCTTATTTTATCAAACTCCTTACCATATAAACCGCCGTGAAATAGCTTGCAAGTCCGCAAAATATGGACGATACGACATAAGCGAACGCTTTTAAAAATTCTCCTTTATCCGTCAAAAATCCCGTATCTAAAGCAAATGATGAAAATGTCGTAAATGAGCCTAAAAAACCCGTTATGAAAAAAAGTTTCACGCTTAACGGCACACTGCCTTTCATGATGCAGTACTCCGCAAATACCCCGATGAGAAAACAGCCGATGACATTCACGGTAAGCGTATGATACGGGAAAGACTCCAATTTGACGATATTAAAAATCGCATGACGCAAAAATGCGCCCAAAACTGCGCCGAAGGCAATCGCAATATAATTCAAACGAAACCTTTTTTTAATTTTGCAGTAAGTATAACATGACATCTCTTTAATATGTAAAATGAGATATTCTTACTATATTTTATTTTTTGTTGCGTATTTTATATTTCATCTCAAACTTAAAACTAACATCATTGTGATTTTTGAATTTTGTTACATATATTATATGCAAACAGGACAATTTATAACGATAAAAACAAAAATTATAAAATTTAAAGTAATTTTTAAGCTATATTTTTATATAAAATAGTTTTAGTAATCACTTTTGTGAAAAATTCCAAATTAAGGGGTGTACAATGGCGGGTTTTACAACCAAATTTAACGCTTTATGTTTATTTAAGGCGTTCTCTCTCTCTCTCTTGATAGGCTTTGTTACGATTGGCTGCGGAGGCGGAGACGGCGGCGGAGGCGGAGGAGACGGCGGTACTCCAAGAGGTACTAACGGATATACCGTATCGTTTTTGAACGGTGATTTTCAAGTTGCTTACTCTGTAGGAAACAAAAGCGGCAGCAATACTATCGCGGCATTAGCCGCAGAGGCGCTCGTTCCTGACAGCGAACAGATATATGCGGTTGGCGGCGTTTTGGTCAATAGCGATACAGTTAATGTGGATAGAAATTTGGATTTTTATCTTGGCAGCGTCAATAGCAATGTCATAGAAATAAACAGTTCTGCAGGATTCCCATCTGCTGATGCAAGCGCTTTGAGCGGCAGATATGCCCTCACGAGCGATATAGACTTAACGGGAGTAACATGGACGCCGTTAGGTACAGGTGCTGGAACCTCCCGCTTTACAGGCAGGCTAAACGGCAGCGGATACAAGATAATTGGTCTTAAAGTAAATAGTACCAGCGATTATATCGGGCTTTTTGGAAGCATTTACAATGCCCATATAACAAATCTCGGAGTTGAGATAGACGGCGAAGTAAAAGGCGATGAATATGTCGGCGGTATAGTGGGACGCGTTTACGGCGCATCTTCCATAACAAACTCTTATGTGATAGGAAATGTCAGAGGTACTAATAATTATGTCGGCGGTATAGCAGGACGGCTTGAAGACACTGCTTCCATAAAAAACAGTTATACAACCGGAAATGTCAATGGAACTCAATATGTAGGCGGTATAGCGGGAAATCTTGAAGACACGGCTTCCATAAAAAACAGTTATTTTGAAGGAAATGTTAAAGCTACAACTGATGCTGCAGGCGGTATAGCGGGACGGCTTCAAAACACTGCTTCCATAAAAAACTCTTATGCAGCAGGAAGCGTTAACGGCGCTACCCGTACCGGCGGCGTGTTAGGACATCTTAATGCCGCCGGTACCGTTGTGATAAATACTTACTTTATAGGAGATGTAAGCGGCACAGGTGCATATACCGGCGGCTTAGTCGGCGGAAGCGATCAAGGCTCCTTTAAAAACAGTTACGCCATAGGAACTGTTCATGGAACTACTTATGTCGGCGGCATAGCAGGATGGGGTTCAAGCGCCGCTGCCACTATTCTTCAAAATAATGTCGCTTACAGCGACTCTGTTACGGGAACAGGCGCTACAAATATAAACCGTGCAGTAGGAGGAAGCGTAAATGCAGGAGTATTAAGAAATGTTGTCAGAAGCGCACTGCCTGTAGGAACCAATTCGGGCGACCAATATTCAGGTATAGGTATGGCGGACAACCTCTTTAAAGTGCTGGAGACTTATCAAACTTTGAGTTGGGGCTTTGAAGGAAATGACGACAGTCCATGGCAAATAAACGCCGCTAAAAACGACGGCTTTCCATATTTGTACTGGCAGGATCTGTAATTTTAAATTTAAAATTGTAACCTGTGGCTTTAGAGGCGGTAACCCCGCCTCTATTTTTTATCCTCTTGCCAAAACTGCAATATATTTTATTTGAAAATATCTCTTTAAAACAGCTGGAAGAGTCGTTTTGCGCAATACAAAAATGCAAGCCTCTTTTGCGCAAAAAGATATTTGAAATGAGCCTTTACGCGCTAAACTCTGACGGCAAATTCAAAGCAAAAGAC
>JAITAB010000002.1 GCA_031284315.1 Campylobacteraceae bacterium | reverse complement strand
GACGCGTATCGCTCGCGCGGGAATGACATAATGGGGTGTGGGAATGACGAAGTGTGGTGTGGTAATGACAAAAATGGTGTATATGTGCTTCATTTGTCGTTCGGTCATGGGAATGACGAAAAGGAACATAAAATTTAAAGGCTATACAAACTTATTGCAACATAGCAACGCGCGGGAATGACGGAATAGGACATGGGAATGACATAATTATACCGTTTTTTAATTCCTTTTGGATTCCCGCATTCCTCGCGATGACGCTGACGCGTATCGCTCGCGCGGGAATGACGAAGTGGGATGTGGGAATGACGGAAAAGGTCGCAAGAATACGAAAAGAACGGTTTTGTCATTTGTCCGTATGCGGTAAAATAACAAAATTTACAAACATAAAAGTTCTATTGTGATATACTTTTAGTTCCATAAACTGCGGACAGGATTTGGAAATGGAAAAGAAAAAACATTCGGGATTTGGCGCGGCGTCTTTTATCATGAGCGCGGCGGCTGCGGTTTTGTTTTTCGTTTCATTTGGCGTAACAGCGTACGGGGCGTATATTTCATGGAGCATGACAAAAGCGTCAGAATGGATATTGATAACGGTAGTTATCGCGTGGATACTCTCAGTTTTGGCTTCTTTTGTCGGAATTATTCTTGGCATCATCGGGCTGTTTGCGAAAAATAAAAGACGGGTTTTTTCTTTTGTCGGAGTGGCGGTTTCAACTTTTGTGTTAATATTTTTCGTTTTTGTTGTAATATTTGCCCGCATAAACTATATAATATAAACAAGGCGGCGTTTATGGAAGAGTCTTTAAAAAAGATTTTTGACGATACGAAAATCATCGCCGCGATAGGACTTTCGCCGAACGAAAACAAGCCAAGCCATAAAGTCGCGAAATTTATGCTCGCGCATGGATTTAAAATTATCCCCGTGTATCCGAAAGAGGATTTTATACTCGGACAGAAGGTTTACAGAAGTTTGGACGAGATAAAAGAGCGGGTTGATATGGTCAATGTTTTCAGAAAAGCCGAATTTGCGTTTGAGATATTGGGGCAGATTAAAAAAAGAGACGATGTTAAGACGCTGTGGCTTCAGCTTGGCATTATTAACGATAAAGCTATGGAAATAGCCCAAAATTTGGGGCTTCATGCCATTCAGGACAGATGTCTTATGATAGAGTATAAGAAATTGAAATTAGAGCGCGAAGCGTTTCAAAGGAGCTAAGATGAGGCAAATATACGAATTTATATCACTGCTTTTAAGCATCGTTGCAAATCTGTTTTTCTATGCGCCGATTACCTACTACATGTTTAAAGGCAGAAGCGAAGAGAGCGGTATAATAGAATTTACAAATTTCATTTTTAGCTATGATATATTTTATATCCATGCCGCCGCAGTTACCATCGCTTTTACGGCGTTTTTGCTTGCCGTTTTTGCGCTTTTCGGGAAAATGACATACCGCGCCGCCGCCGCACTCGTTATATCGCTTGCCGTTATAATTCCTTATTTGGCGGGACTTGAGAAAATATTTATACTCATGTAAGTATAGATAAAAGGTATATTGTGATATAATCCGCAATTATTTTTTCTAAAAATGGAGCAGTACATGGAAGAGCAGCATTCAAAACTTGAAACGCGCATTTCGAAAGATGGCGAAAATGCCGAGTTGAAACATTCAGGACTTGGAATAGCCTCATTCACGCTTAGTATCATAAGCGTTATTTCTATTTTTATTTTGTTTGTTACGGCGGGCGCATTGGACGCTTCAGGCGATATGGGCGATACGGCAAGCATTATAGTCGGTAGTTTTTTCCTCCTTTTGATGATAGTTGTTATCATTAGTATAGGGCTTGGCATCGCAGGACTTGTCGTCAAAAACAGAAAAAGAGTATTTGCCGCTTTGGGATTGACTTTTTCCGTTTTTATTTTCTTGCTTTCTATTTTTCTTATCATAGTAGGGCTTTACGCAATATCAAGTGCGGGTTACTATTAAGATTACCGTTAAATGATACCTCTCCAAAATATCATAGAAGCAAAAAAGCGGATATCGGGCATCGTCAATAAAACGCCGTTTGCGTATGCGCCCGCATTAAGCCATATAAGCGGCGCGGATATTTATATCAAAAAAGAAAATCTCCAGCTAACGGGCGCTTTCAAAATACGCGGCGCGTACAATAAAATAGCCTCTCTTAGCGAAACCGAAAGAAACGGAGGCGTTATAGCCGCGAGCGCAGGCAACCACGCGCAAGGCGTTGCATACAGCGCAAGAGAGTTTGATGCAAAAGCCGTCATAATTATGCCGGAAGCGACTCCGCTTTTGAAAGTCATGGGCACAAAGTCTTTGGGCGCGGAAGTTATCCTGCATGGAGATAATTTTGACGAAGCGTTCGCGTTTGCCGTGAATTATGCCAAAGAACACAACCTCACATTTATCCACCCGTTTGAAGACGGCGAAGTTATGGCGGGGCAGGGGACGATAGCTCTTGAAATGATGGACGATATCGGCTCTCTTGATATTGTTGTCGTACCCATAGGCGGCGGCGGACTTATAAGCGGCGTAGCGTCTGCGATAAAGCAGATTGACCCGAAGATAAGAGTCATCGGCGTGGGCGCAAAAGGCGCGCCTGCATTGTGTAACTCCTTTAACGCGAAAAAAATCATCAATTCAAGCGCAGTTCGTACCATCGCGGACGGTATCGCCGTAAGAGATGTGAGCGCTTATGCGCTTGATACCATGCTTGAATGCGTGGACGAAGTCGTTTTGGTGGACGATGAAGAGATAGCTTCTGCGATTTTGTTTTTATTGGAACGACAAAAGCTTGTGGTAGAGGGCGCGGGAGCCGCTGGAGTAGCCGCGATAATGCACCAAAAATTTCCGTTTTTTCCGAAAGACAAAATAGGGACGATTTTGAGCGGCGGAAATATAGACGTTCAAATGCTCTCCGTCATCATAGAAAAAGGTCTTGTCAAATCCGCGCGAAAAATGACTCTCATGATAACGCTTGTGGATAAGCCCGGCGCGCTCATGAAACTTACCGATATTTTCAGAGACGCTAACGCCAATATCGTCAAGATAGACTACGACAGGGTTTCCACTACGCTTGAATTTGGAGACGCAAATATAACTATCACGCTTGAGACAAAAGGCAAAGACCATCAGGATAATATCCGCAAAAAACTTGCCGAAGCAAAATACGGTTTTGAAGAACTGCTGTAATTTATAGCTTTTTGCCAACTTTTCAGCTTTACATACGCATAAAACAGAAAACCATAAATACCGCATCTTTAAACAAATGGCTTTTGCCGAAAAACAGATATTGTTTATATTTTCTTTTCTCATAATCTTTATTTAATAACAATGTAAGTCGTAAAATGTCAAAATCGCACTTATCAATTTTTTGTTAAAGAGGCTTACATGTCAATATATCTAACGCCGCTCTCTAAGATTAATTTTATTGTTTCAAATTTATTTAAGTTTAAAGTTCTCTCTCTCTCTCTCTCTCTCTCTCTTAATAGTTTTATAACTTTTCGTTTTTTAAACCTGCTTTTACAGGCAAACTACCAATATAATACAATCCATAATAAACAAGGAGACAATATGAAAGTATTACATGGAAATAGACTTGGCGCAGTTGCAAAGGTTTTGATCGCTCTTTGCTTAACTGCGGCTTTTGCCTTTGGTGCAAACAGCGCAGATGAAGCGTTTGAACGCGGTTTAGAGGCATACGATCGTGGCTATTTGCAAGAAGCTGTCAAGCAATATACGCAAGTAATTAAGATTGACCCTAATGACGCATACGCTTACAATGGCCGCGGACTTGCTTACACTGATTTGGGCGACACAAGCAAAGCTATCGCTGATTACACGCAAGCGATTAAGATAGACCCTAAATATGCAGAAGCTTACAACAACCGCGGACTTGCTTACGCTAAGTTAGGCGATTACAGCAAAGCTATTGCGGACTACACGCAAGCGATTAAGATTGGTAACTATGCAGAAGCTTACAACAACCGCGGAAATGCTTACTATGATTTAGGCGATTACAGCAAAGCTATCGCTGATTATACACAAGCGATTAAGATAGACCCTAATGACGCAGAATCTTACTACATTCGCGGAGTTGTTTACTATGTTTTAGACGATTACAGCAAAGCTATTGCGGACTACACGCAAGCGATTAAGATAGACCCTAATGACGCATACTTTTACTACATTCGCGGAGATGTTTACGCTGAATTAGGCGATTACAGCAAAGCTATTGCGGACTACACGCAAGCAATTAAGATAGACCCTAATGACGCATACTTTTACTACAACCGTGGAGATGTTTACGCTAAGTTGGGCGACACAAGCAAAGCTATTGCGGACTACACGCAAGCGATTAAGATTGATGACTATGCATACGCTTACAATGGCCGCGGACTTGCTTACGCTAAGTTAGACGATTACAGCAAAGCTATCGCTGATTTTACGCAAGCGATTAAGATAGATCCGAAATATGCAGAAGCTTACAACAACCGCGGACTTGCTTACGCTAAATTGGGCGACTATAAAACCGCCACAAAAGACGCTCGCAAAGGGTGTGAGCTTGGCGACTGCAAATTTTTGCAGTATTTGGCGCAAAAAAAGCTATTGCGCGATTAAATGACAAGGAGATATTAAAATGAGTATTATTAAAAAAGCGGCGGTAATTTATAGCTGACTTAATGACAAAACACATGCGCCTCTTCGCATTCACGCGTCCTCTTTTGTCATTCCCGCTTTCTTTCCGTCATTCCCGTGAAAACGGGAATCCACTCTTTGCAATAACAAAAGGGTATCAATAGTGCATGAAAGTATATTTTTATTTATATGCATAGATTATTTCATGTCATTTTTGGATTCCCGCCTGCGCGGGAATGACGGAATAGGGCGCGGGAATGACGAAAAAGGACGAATTTTCATGCTTTGCATGAAGCGCGGGAATGACAAAAAGGGAACATATATACGGCTTTGTTTATCGTTCGGTCGCGGGAATTACCTCTCTCCGTCATTCCCGTGAAAACGGGAATCCACTCTTTGCAATAACAAAAGGGTATCAATAGTGTATGAAAGTATATTTTTATTTATATGCATAGATTATTTCATGTCATTTTTGGATTCCCGCCTGCGCGGGAATGACATAATGGGTTGCGGGAATGACGAAATAAGAGGGTTTACATACTCTCTATCATATAATTGTTTTTTAGTCTCTCGTATGACGCGGCGAACTCTTCTCTTATCTCATCGGCAATTGTTTCGCCGTTTTTTACGCACTCCGTGATAAAAATATCAAGTTCATTCAGTATATTAAAAAGCTCCGCTTCACTGTTTTGCGCGCCGTTTTTCATGCCTATCTTTGTTTCAAAAAAGACAAGCTTTCTTATCATGTCGGACAGTTTTTCAAGAGCTTCGGAAGCGTTTACGCCGTCTAAAAGCACAAATTTAGCTTCCTCTTTGGGCGTATCTATATCAAGTCTTAGCGCGCGTATTTTCTCCTGTATGATAGAAGCGAAATTGACATACAAACGCTCAGGCTCTACGACCGGCATATTAGCGTCAGCCTTATCTGCGGCTTTGTTTATCTGTTTTGTCATGATGACGATAACTACCGCGACAATAATGATAGCTCCTAAAAGCTGCGGACTCATGTTGTTTTCCTTTTTTGTTTTTGTATGAGAGAGTCTATTATTACAAATATCAACGAAAGCCAAATCAGCGCAAATGTTACTAATCTGCCGATTGATAAAGGCTCATTATATACAAGTATGGCTAAAGAGAAAGTTATAGTAGGGCTTAGGTATTGTATAAATCCCACCGTTCCGAGCCTTATCCTTGAAGCCGCGCCTGCAAAAAGCAAAAGCGGCACAACGGTAACGGGACCTGAAAACATGATAAGCCATGAATCATCAAAAGAAAAGCTAAGAGTATGCGAAAACCCCAAATATACAAGATAAGCGACAGAAAAGCGCGCGATAAGCGATGTCTCTATAAACAATCCGCTAAATGAGCCTGTTCTCATCATCTTTCTGATAAGTCCGTAAAATCCGAAACTAAACGCAAGAAAAAGCGCGATATAAGGCGCTCTGCCCAATTTGATTATTTCAAGCGCGATGGCGAAAAAGGCGATAGCGATAGCGATTTTTTCCAAAGTAGTCGTTTTTTCTTTCAAAAAAAGTATGCCCAGCATGATATTTATAAGCGGATTTATGAAATATCCAAGGCTCGCTTCAGCTATCATACCGTTCATCACGGCGTATATAAAAACAAGCCAATTTAACGCTATCAAAAGTCCCGTAACAGAGAGCAGGGCGATTACGCGCGGCTTTTTCAACGCCTCTTTTATTTCGCCGAAACCTCGTGAAAAATAGAGCAGTACAAGCAGTAAAAGCGCCGACCAGACTATGCGGTGGCAGAGCATTTCCAAAGGCGGCACATAATCCACCGCTTTGAAATATACAGGAAACACGCCCCAAAGGGCAAATGCGCCCAGAGCGCAGATAACGCCTGTTTGTTGTTGTGAAAGGGAATTTGGCAATTTTAACTCTTTTTTGCGCGTAATTGTAGTTTTTTAGATGTTAAAAGAAGCTTATAAGTACTATTTTAATATAATCAGGCTTTAAATAATTTTTATCGTTTATCAAAAAGGATTGAAATGAAGTCGTGGAACAGGGAATCATGGAGAGGCAAATCGATTAAACAGCAGCCTGTCTATCCGAATATTGAAAAGTTAAATAAAGTAGAAGCAGAGTTAAAAAAAGTACCGCCGCTTGTTTTCGCGGGCGAAGTGAGAAATCTTACGAAAAGTTTAGCCGAAGTTACGAAAGGAAGGGCATTTTTACTGCAAGGCGGAGACTGCGCGGAAAGTTTTGCGGAATTTGGCGCGGTAAATATAAGGGACATGTTCAAAGTCATTTTGCAGATGGCTGTCGTTTTGACATTTGCGGGCGGCTGTCCCGTGGTCAAAGTAGGGCGCATGGGAGGTCAGTTCGCGAAGCCGCGCTCAAGCGATTATGAAGAGATAGAAGGCGTGAAACTGCCAAGTTACCGCGGCGACATCATAAACGATATAGCCTTTGACGCCAAAGCCAGAACGCCTGAACCCAAAAGAATGCTCAAAGCTTACAACCAATCAGCCGCTACTATGAATCTTTTGCGTGCGTTTGCGAGAGGCGGTTTGGCGGATTTGCGCGAAGTGCATAAATGGAATCTGGGCTTTATGAAAAATAGCCAGCTTGGCGAAAAATACGAAAAATTAGCAGAACAGATTACGCAGACTTTAAACTTCATGGAAGCATGCGGAATTACTTCGGAAAATACCCCGATGCTTCATGAGACGGAGATTTATACCTCTCATGAGGCTCTTTTGCTTAACTACGAAGAGGCTTTGACAAGGCAGGACAGTTTGACGGGCGGTTGGTACGACTGTTCGGCGCATCTTTTGTGGATAGGCGACAGGACGCGGGAAGTTGAGGGCGCGCATGTGGAATTTTTGCGCGGCGTGCATAATCCCATAGGCATAAAAGCCGGACCAAAAGCCGAAGCGGGCGAACTTTTGCGCGTGATAGAGAGACTGAATCCAAATAACGAAGCAGGCAGGATAAATATCATCGTGCGAATGGGACATGACAAGATAGGCGAACTGTTTCCGCCGCTTTTGAGAGCTTTGAAAAAAGAGGGCAGGGAGATACTCTGGAGTATAGACCCGATGCACGGCAATACGATAAAAACATCGAACAATTACAAAACGAGAGCGTTTGACAGCATACTTTCCGAAGTAAACAGTTTTTTCGCGATACACCAAAGCGAAGGCGCTTATGCGGGCGGCGTTCATCTTGAAATGACGGGGCAAAATGTAACCGAATGCGTAGGCGGCGCGAAAGCGATAACAGAAGAGGGGCTTAAAAACAGATACGAAACCATGTGCGACCCGCGCCTAAACGCCGACCAAGCGCTGGAACTTGCATTTTTGCTGGCGGATAATTTGAAAAAAAGCATCAAAAGATAAAGCCGCCGTTTTTGTATCCGCCTAAATTATTTTGCGCGCCGCGTTTACTGTGGATACGGCGCAGTTTTGGAATCGTTTTGTAAAGTTTTGCGCTTTTTTGCTGTTATATCGTCCTTTTTCGTCCCCGCAGCCAAGCGATAAACAAAGCAACATGCGCTCCTTTCGTCATTCCCGCGCATCCTTCCGTCATTCCTACCTTCTTTCGTCATTCTCCGCCTCCATTATGTCATTCCCGCGACCGAACGACAAGTTTCCGCAGGAAACGCATATCGTGAGGGAAAGCGGTAATCCAAAAAATGTAAAAACATCTGTCATTGCGAGAATAAAAAGCGAAGCAATTTATTTTAACATGGGGCAAAGATAAGCAGCCTGAGTTTTTTTATATTTTCTGTCCCTTTCCGTCATTCCCGCGCTTCATACAAAGCATGAAAATCCGTCCCCTTTCGTCATTCTCCGCCCCCATTATGTCATTCCCGCGAAAGCGGGAATCCAAATGATATTTTTCCCGACTCTTCTCACGATATGCGTTTCCTTGCGGAAACTTGTTGCTGAGGGAATGACGGAAGGAAGTTTCTGGATTGGCGCAACGCTTCCAATGACGAAGGGTTTTTATAGTTTGGATTCCCCGCCTTCTTGCCCCAAAAGCGTTGCTTTTGGGGACCCCAATCTCACGATATGCGTTTCCTGCGGAAACTTGTCGTTCGGTCGCGGGAATGACGGAAAGGATGGATTTCCACGCTTTGCATGAAGCGCGGGAATGACGAAAAGGGGCGTATATATGCTTTATTTGTCGTTCTATCGTGGGAATTACCTCTCTCCGTCATTCCCGTGAAAACGGGAATCCAAAAAAAGATTCACAAACAAATAAAGACAACATGAAAAAAATTGATATTTTTCTGTTTTTAGCTTTATTTTAT
>JAITAB010000037.1 GCA_031284315.1 Campylobacteraceae bacterium | reverse complement strand
CTATTTTAGTATCTATTTTGCTCTCGCCGCTTCCATGCAGCTCTAAGCTTAACTCTATATCCGTCTCTTTTGTTTTGCGTGAAATATTTGTCATACCGTCCTACTTTTCCCGCACTATAAATGCGCCTTGATATTTGCTTGTTGAGATAAAATCTCTCGCCTCCGTTTCGCTTCCGAAACCTCTAAGCCACACGCGGTAAATCTTTTCGCCCTCATGCCAGCCCTCTTTTATAAACGCTTCGTATCTGCCTCTATCATTATTATGTTCTCTTTGATAAAACTGCGCGCCGCTTAAATTTTTAAACGCGCCTATCTGCACGTCAAAATCGCCTATCAAAACGCTTCTGCTCCCATTTTTTACGCCCTCAAATCCAAGCACTTCAACCGCCACCGGCGCAGTTCCGCTGATATCCAAACCTGTTTGTTTAGCCGCGGCGTAACTCAAATCTATGATTCTGTTTGCCACAAACGGACCTCTGTCGTTGATACGCACAATAACAGTTTTGTTGTTGCGTTTGTTAGTAACTTTGACTATCGTATTCATGGGGAAAGTTTTATGCGCGGCGGTAAGAGCGTACATGTTGTATGTTTCGCCGTTTGCGGTTTTTTTACCATGAAAATCCTTACCGTACCAGCTTGCTACGCCGCTCATTGTATCGCCGATACTCACCTGTGTTGGATAGTATGTTTTACCTGCTATTTTGTAAGGCTTCATGGAAGCTTCATGCGTTTTGGGAGAGTTTTTTATCTCTTCGCCGGCATCAATACTGCTCTTAAAAGTACACCCGCCCAAAAACAGCAGTATGAAAACCGCAATAAATGCGTTAATTGCCGATCGGAATTTCAAGTTTTGTTCCCGGAATTATAGTGGAATCTTTCAGATTGTTCGTCTGCATCAATTGCGCTACCGTAAGCTTGTATTTCGTAGAGATTGAATGCAGCGTATCTCCCTTTTGTATCGTATAATACCTAATAGAATGAGCCGTAGGTATTATGAGTTTTTGCCCCGCTCGGATAGTGTCGGAACGCATGCTGTTAAAATCTTTTATGACTTTATAGCTTACATCGTACTGTTTGGCTATCTTTTGCAGCGAATCTCCCTTCGTTACGGTGTAAACATAATATTTTGAATTACCCTTCTCCATTTTGAAATCATTTTTAAACTGCGCGAGTTTATCGGACGGGATATATATGTGATATTTTTCTTGATTTGGCGGAGTAAAAAAATATTTCAAGTGCGTATTGTAAGTAAGCAGTTCTTGCATGGACATGTCAATAGCTTCGGCTACATCCGTTAAAGACGAGCCTCCATAAATCTCCACCTTTACAAAAGGAGCATTCATGCCGCCGCTGTTCAAGACATAACTTGCGCCGTTATCCAGCAAAAAATTCACATCTTGCGAAAGATACGCCATAGTGATTATTTTGCGTATATAATTCCTCGTCTCCAAAGGCAGATATTTTTTATCTTCGTCCAAAAGCGCATAAAGATTGTCCGTGCCAGCCTCGGCGATAGCTCTTGAAACTTTGCCTTCCCCGCAATTGTAAGCCATAGCGGCAAGATACCATTTGCCAAATCTATTATGCAAAACGCGCAGATACTTTATCGCGGCTTCTGTGGATTTTACAGGATCCCGCCTCTCGTCCACATATTCGTCTATTAAAAGATTATATTTTTTCGCCGTTGGCGACATGAACTGCCAAAGTCCGCTCGCCTTTGCCTTTGAGTAGGCGTTTGTAGAAAAACCAGACTCCGCCATTGCCAAATACAAAAACACATCAGGTATTTCAGCCTCTTCTATCATTTTTTTCAGTACGGGAGCAAATTGCGCGCCGTTTTCAAGCACTTTCAAAAATTGTTTTGTTTTATAATTTCTGATATTGTCCTTCATGGAGACAAAAACGGAATCTTGTAAAAAAGAGGTGTCAATATCAAGACTTTTCAGCACTTCCACTTGCTTGGCGTAATCATCTTCCACGACAAAATAACCAAAACTGTAGCCAGCGCTTAAAATCAAAACAGCTAATAATCGTTTCATCAAAATCCTTGAAAAATAATTTAACCCATTATTTTATCTGAGTTAGCCTTGTTAAAGGCTTTAAAAATGCGCTTAGCATTGTCGGAACTTAATTTTGACAAATTCTCTATGCTTATATCCAAAATTTCACTCGCTTTTTGCACGACATATCTCGTATATGCAGGCTCGTTCCGCTCTCCTCTGTGCGGGTGCGGCGTAAGATACGGGGCGTCCGTTTCAAAAAGCAGCCGCTCTTTTGGGATTTTGGGCAAAATTTCCACCAAATTTTTCGCATTTTGAAAAGTCAAAACTCCGCCTACGGCAAAATAAAAATTCCCATGCAGCGTTAGCAGCAACTCCGAAGCGTTATAGCAGTGCAGTACTCCCTCAACGCCCATTGCAACGGCATATTCACTCAAAATTTCAAAACTCTCCTCATTAGCGTCTCTCACATGCACAATCAGCGGTTTGGCAAATTTAGCCGCAAGTTTTATATGCGCTATAAAAACTTCCCTTTGCGCGGCTTTTTCTTTTGTTTGTTCCTCTTCGCTTTTGGGCAGACGAAAATAATCCAATCCGCACTCGCCCACAGCTATACAGCGGCTATCTTGCAAATACTCTTCTAAAACGCCCTCTTTATAGTCTTTGTGATGATACGGATGTACGCCCGCCGCGTAAAATATATTGTCATATTTATACGAAATCTCTTTTGCTTTAGGCAAGTCAAAAATATCGGCTCCGGGTATTAATATGCCCGAAACTTCTGCGCTTTTGGCTCTTTTTACAACATCATCCAAATCATTCTCAAATCTACCGTCGTCCAAATGGCAGTGAGTGTCTATTATCATCTGTTATCCCGCCTCAAACTTTTTGCAAATTCGCGCGCCTTGTCAGTGATATTCGTTCCGCTTATCATGCGGGAAAGCTCCTCTATTCTGCCCTCTTCGTCCAACTCTTTTATGCAGCTCTCGTTATCTTTTTTCCAGACAAGAAAGTGCTGTTTAGCGCATGAGGACAACTGCGGGTGGTGCGAAATGGCGAATATCTGATAATTTGCCGAAATCTCCTTCAAAACGTTTGCCACGCTCATGGACTCTTTTCCGCTTAGATTTGAATCTATCTCGTCAAGTATCAAAACTCCGTTTTTATCGGCTTTTATCTCATTTGCCGCCGCAATAAAGCTAAGCCTTAGCCTGTTAAATTCGCCCGCGCTTATTTTCTTTATCTCCGTATCCTGCAAAGTTACGCTCATCTCTTCCGCGCCCAAATCATAAGGAAGCATTTTGGAAAGACTGATAATGCAAGGTTTTAAATACATTTTTTCAAGATATCCGTTGATAATTTTCTCAAGCGGTTTTAAAAATTTTTCGCGGGAATTTGAAAGCTCTGCCGCCGCGCTGTCAAGCTCTTTGCTTAATTTGTCAAATTTTAATTCAAGCGACTTTTTTTCAAAGCTGATATTTTCATAACGCGAAAGTTCTTCTTTGCGTTTTTTCAAGCGTTCATGTATCTTTTCTATCGTGCCGAAGCGGTTTTTCAACGCGCCGATTTGCTCTATTCTGTCCAAAACGCTTTCTATATCTACTTCTTCAAGTTCGCTTATCTTTTGCTTCTCGCTTTCAAACGCGTTATGCAAAAAATTCATCGCCTCGTCAAACAGCGCGCTCTCCTGCCCTGTCAAATCAAGCGCGTTATTTACGGCGCGTTCGTTTTCAAATATCGCTTCTGCTTGCATGAGAGCCTCTTGTATTTTCTCTTTTTTGGAGAGCCTTTTTTTAAACTCCATCAACTCTTCATCTTCGCCGATTTTAGGATTGACGGCTTCTATTTTGCTTATTTCATAAGAGGCGAACTCTTTCAGTTCATTTATCTTTGACTCCTCCGCACTCACCTCTTCAAGCGATTTTTTGGCTTCCGTAAATTTTTCGTAACACTCTTTATAAAAGGCAATTTTTTCCGCATGTAAAGGTTCGTTTTTCGCCGCAAAACTATCAAGCAGAGCTAAAAGCGAACTGTTTTCAAACTCGCCGCTATCGCGCAAAGAGAGGTGGCTTATAAAATTTAACGAAAGCTGTTTGAGCGATTTTTGAGAGATATTTTGCGAATTGACAAAATAACGCGCGTTCTTTTGTTTTATCGCTTTAAATATCGTTACCGCCTCTTTTTCTATGCCGTACTCATCAAGCGGCAGTTCATTATCCGCAACCGCTTCAAGCAGCGCCGCTTCGCTTGCGCTAAAGCCAAAAAGCGACAAAAGCGCGCTGAAAAAGACTGATTTTCCCGCGCCGCTCGGACCTGAAAACACGATAAGCCCGTCTTTGAAATCAAGCTTTTCCTCTTTAAAACTCAAATACTCTTTCAGATAAAAACTCTCTATCACTTATGACCCCATGAAAGCTTCTCTTTTAGCGGATTAAAATCGCTCTGCTCTATTTTGCTTATCAATTTCACGCCCTCTTTTGCGTATTTCACGCTGACACAGTCAAATTCCCGCATATTATATATATCTTGTCCGTCTATGATGACTACGGTGTTATCTTGACTTTTTAGAGTTATCTCATACTCGTTGAAAAGCACGATTGAACGCTGTGTCAAAGAGTGCGGACAAATCGGCGTCAATATCATTGCCTGCGTCTGCGGCAGCACGATAGGACCTCCGCATGAGAGATTGTAAGCGGTAGAACCGTTAGGCGTTGAAAGTAGCACGCCGTCTCCAAAATACGAATTAAAATGCTCTCCGTTGGCATAAGCTTCTATTGTAGACATGGAAGCGATTTTGGCGCGCGAAAAAACAATTTCGTTGAAAGCCACGCTTTTTGTTTCTTCTTCGCCTTTTTTCAGCGTTACATCAAACATGGCTCTTTTGTTTATTTTGTATTCGCCCTTATAAAGTTTAGCCGCAAACTGCTCCATTTCGTCCATTTTCAAAGCCGTCAAATATCCCAGCCTGCCCGCGCAAATGCCAAGTATGGGGATTTGAAAACGAAAACTTTCTCTTGCCGTCCACAAAAGCGTACCGTCTCCGCCGAGCGAAATAAGAGCGTTTGAACGCGCGCACAACTCCTGCATGCAAAGTCCGCCCAGCCCAACGCTCTTTGCGCTATTTTTTTCCAAGATAACTTCCGCTTTAAAGGCGGCAAATATATCTTTGATTTTCTCATACTCTTTTTTTAAATATGTATCTTTGCGCAATACAAGACCGATAGTTTTAAAATTAATGGATTTTTCTAACATAAGCGCGATTGTAGCATAATTTTTTTAAAAAACCGAAAGCATGAGGGCGGTTTGACTTTTATCGCTGCTGTTTTTTATAAATTATGCATGAAATGTATGGTATAATCGCGAAAATTTTCAGGGGGTATGAAATGAAATTTTCAAAAATTTTGCATTATGCGATTATCGTTGTAATATATGTAATTGCAAGCGCCTTATTAGATGCATACATACCATTGGTATGGTATATTGGATATGCCATTAAGGGTATATTTTTGGGCGTTTTATTTGGTTTATATAGTTTTTATGTAGAAAAAAAACTGGATGAGTTGAAAGCAAAAAAGCAAAGCTAACTTCCAATTCGCAACAATAAAAGCTAAACTCTCAATAGTAGTTAGCTTTTGTTAGACTTTTTTTCAAAATATCTAAAAGTAAAACCAATAGCAGCAGCGGTAATGATACAAAATACAAGCATGATGACAGTTCCTACAATATATTCCATTTTGCACTCCTGATTTTTCCCGCAATTATATCAAAATTCAAAGCGCAAAACAATGCTTTCATGTGCGCAGATAGTTTTTTCATGTTTGTTTTAGCTTTTTTGCAGTCAAAGCTTGCGGCAAAATTTATGGGGCATAAAAATACGCTGATTAAACATGAGATTAGCAGGATTTTTTTTAACATATTCCGTCTCAATAACTTAATTTAAAATAATCAATCAATTATAATATAAATTACTAATGTTAAGTTCTGTTTTTTAAATATTTTGATAGATAAGAATATGTTTTATATCAACATGAAACCATAAAATTTGCAAATCCTTAAAAAAGCGCTCCCGCGCTCAATAAAATCTTTTTTCTAAATTCGCTCCGAAATTTAAAAAATCCCGCTAAAACTGTATCTTGTAAACTCTTCCGTCGTTTGTTTTTGCTTCGCCCATGCCGTTTTTTGACCAGCTTCGTAGCATAATCGCTATTTCCATTTTCAAAGACGAAGTTTCGCTTGTCAAAAGCGCGTATTTTTTACTCTCCGAACCAAAATTTATCCCCATGCCCATACCGCCGAAACTGCCGCCTCTATGGTATCTGCCGCTTGAGGTATAGCCTATCGTATTGCCGAAAGTTACCGCGCTTTCGTCCTCAAACGAACTGTATTTGCCTTTCAGTATCTCGCCGTCTTCCATAGTAACGGCTACCGTTTCGGTCTTCTCGTCAAAAACGCCTTTTAAGATGCCTTCCGTATTAAATCCCACAAGCGCAATGTCGTGTTTAGAAGCGCAGCCTGCGAACAAAAATAATGCCGCGGCAAACAATAAAACATGTTTCATGAATCGTCCTTTTATTAAGATGAACTTATATTTTAGCACATTTTATATAACTAACAGCTTCCAATATCATTTTTTAATGTAATTTTAGATACTATTTGAATCTATGTTTACACGAGGATTTTTATCATGAAAAAAAGCGTTAAAAAAGTAGTTTTGGCCTATTCGGGCGGACTTGATACGAGTATTATTCTAAAATGGCTGCAAGACGAATATAAATGCGAAGTCGTTACTTTTACCGCCGATATAGGACAGGGCGAAGAGGTAGAACCTGCGCGGCAAAAAGCTATCTCTTTGGGCATAAAACCTGAAAATATTTTTATAGAAGACTTAAAAGAAGAGTTTGTGCAAGATTATGTTTTTCCGATGTTTAGAGCAAACGCGCTATATGAAGGCGAATATCTTTTGGGAACTTCCGTAGCGCGTCCGCTGATAGCTAAACGACAAGCCCAAATCGCAGCTCTTACGGGCGCAGACGCCGTATCGCATGGAGCAACGGGCAAAGGAAACGACCAAGTCAGATTTGAGATAGGATATTTGAATTTTAACTCCGACCTTACGATAATAGCCCCATGGAGAGAGTGGGATTTAAACTCGCGTGAAAAACTCCTGCAATATGCGCAAAAACACGGCATAAATATAGAAAAAAGAGGGCAGAAATCGCCCTACTCCATGGACGCGAACCTGCTGCATATCTCTTATGAAGGACTTGTCTTAGAAGACCCGAGCAAAGAGCCTGAAGAGAGCATGTGGAGATGGACTATAAGCCCCGAAAAAGCGCCTGATACCGCAGAAATTATAGAGATAGAGTACAAAAACGGCGACCCTGTAAAACTAAACGGCAAAGATTTAACGCCTGCGCAAATGCTTACCGCATTAAATGAGCTTGGCGCAAAAAACGGTATCGGCAGGACAGACATCGTAGAAAACAGATATGTAGGTATGAAATCGCGCGGCTGCTACGAAACGCCGGGCGGGACGATAATGCTCAAAGCGCACAGAGCGGTAGAGAGCATAACGCTTGACAGAGAAGCGGCGCATTTAAAAGACGAATTGATGCCGCGATACGCAAGCCTCGTGTATAACGGCTTTTGGTTCAGTCCTGAGCGCGAAATGCTGCAAGCGGCGATAGACAAAACGCAGACAAGAGTAAACGGAACGGCAAGACTTAAACTCTACAAGGGAAATGTCATAACCATAGGCAGAGATTCAAAAACGGACAATCTTTTCAATACTGCATTCAGTACTTTTGAAGAAGACGAAGTTTACAACCAAAAAGATGCGGAGGGCTTTATAAAACTCAACGCGCTTAGATTTATCATAAGCGGAAAAAACAGAAAAAACAGTAAAGGAAAATAATGAAGGTTTTACTTTTAAAAGATGTAAAAGGGCTTGGCAAAACAGGCGAAATCAAAGAGGTAAAAGACGGCTACGGCAAAAATTTTCTTTTGGGAAAAGGGCTTGCCAAACTTGCCACAAATGATGTTGTGCGCCAATATGAAGCCGAACAGAGAAAAAAAGCGGCTGAAGCGGAAGCAGAGATAGAAAAGCTAAAAGCCGCAGATAAAATGCTCGGCAATATAAAACTTGTCATCAAGCGTTCTTTGGGCGCTAACGGAAGCTTGTTCGGCGCGATTACAAAAGAGGAGATAGCCAAAGAGCTTGAAATACAGCATAAATTAGAGATAGACAAAAAAAATATAGAGATAGAACTGCCGATAAAAAGCACGGGCATTTTTGACATTCAAATAAAACTCGGACACGGCATACACTCAAACTTGACGATAGAGATTATAGGCGAATAAAATGTTTCATGCAACAACAATTTTGGCTCTGAAAGGCAAGAACAAATCCGTTATCGGCGGAGATGGACAGGTAACTTTCGGCAATACCGTATTAAAAGGTAATGCCGTAAAAATAAGAAAACTTCATAACGGCAGCGTTCTTGGCGGTTTTGCGGGAAGTACGGCAGACGCTTTTGGACTGTTTGATATGTTTGAGAGAATATTGGAACAAAAAAAAGGCGACCTTTTAAAGTCAGCCGTTGAATTTTCAAAAGAGTGGCGCAAAGATAAATATTTGAGGCGTTTAGAGGCTATGATGATAGTTTTAAACCGCGAAAATATCTTTATACTAAGCGGCACGGGAGATGTCGTAGAACCCGAAGACGGACAGATAGCGGCTATCGGCAGCGGAGGCTTTTACGCTATTGCCGCCGCGCGCGCTTTAAATAAACACACTGACATGGATGAAGAGGATTTGGTCAAAGAGAGCCTTGAAATAGCGGCTGATATATGTATTTATACAAACCGCTCCATAAAAATTTTTACATTAGAGGACAACAAACAGCAATGAATTTGACGCCAAAAGAGATTGTTGCATATTTAGATGAATATATTATAGGTCAGTTTGAAGCAAAAAAAGCTATTGCCATCGCGCTTAGAAACAGATACAGAAGACTTAAATTAGAGCCTTCCATGCAAGAAGAGGTTATGCCGAAAAATATCCTCATGATAGGCTCAACGGGCGTAGGAAAAACTGAAATTGCAAGAAGACTCGCTAAAATGATGAATCTGCCGTTTGTCAAAGTAGAAGCAAGCAAATATACAGAAGTCGGTTTTGTCGGACGCGATGTTGAGTCTATGGTAAGAGATTTGGCTCTTGCGGCTCTAAGTCTCGTCAGAAACGAACACAAAGAAAAAAACAAAGACGCCATAGAAAGACATGTAGAAAAAATCATACTTGAAAAACTCTTGCCGCCTCTTCCCAAAGGAGCCAGCGAAGATAAACAAAGCGCTTACAAGCAAGGTTATGACAAAATGAAAGAGAGATTGAAAAGCGGCGATTTGGACGGTTTAAATATAGAAGTTGAACTCCCGTACGGAAGCGGAGAGTTTGACAGCGAAAACAATATGCCGCCGGAAATGATCAAAGTACAGGAGTCTTTTATCAAAATCTTAAACGCAGGACAAAACAGTATCAAAAAAGAGATGTCCGTAAAAGAAGCGAAAGAAGCCCTTAAAACCGAAGCCGCCGATAAAATACTAAACAATGAAGCGATAAAAAGAGAAGCTGTGAAAAGAGCGCAGGAAGAGGGAATAATTTTTATAGACGAAATAGATAAAATCGCTGTTTCAAGCGCATCTCAAGGCAGACAGGATCCAAGCAAAGAGGGCGTTCAGCGCGATTTGCTGCCGATAGTTGAAGGCTCTACCGTCTCCACCAAACTCGGCTCGATAGACACAGACCATATTTTATTTATCGCGGCGGGCGCATTTCATTTGAGTAAACCGAGCGACCTTATTCCTGAGCTTCAAGGCAGATTTCCGCTAAGAGTAGAACTCAGCCCTCTTGACGAAGATACGCTTTATAAGATACTAACTCAACCCAAAAATTCGCTTCTGCGCCAATACAAAGCGCTGCTCTCCACAGAAAAAGTTGAGCTTATATTTGATGATAATGCGATAAAAGAAATAGCAAAAATCGCGTATATCGCAAATGAAAAAACCGAAGATATAGGAGCAAGAAGGCTTCATACTATTATAGAAAAGGTTATTGAAGATATAAGTTTTGATGCAGATGCACACAAAGGCGAAAAAATAAATGTAACAGCCAAACTTGTTCATGATAAACTTGACACAATAGTAGAAAACGAGGATAGCGCAAGGTATATTTTGTGAATGAACAAAAAGCCGGGTTTATTGCAGTAATTGGCAAACCCAACGCAGGTAAAAGTTCCCTTTTAAACTGGCTGTTAGATGAAAAAATCGCAATGGTTTCCAAAAAAGCTAACGCTACGCGAAAAAGAGCTAACGCGATAGTCATGCATGAGAGTACGCAATTTATTTTTGTAGATACTCCGGGCATTCATGAGAGCGAAAAACTTTTAAATAAATTTATGCTTGACGAAACCCTGAAAGCTATGAGCGATGCGGATTTGATACTGTTTTTATCGCCTGCAACGGATTCTTTGCAAAGTTACAGGGATTTTCTCTCCAAAGAGCCAAAAGCGCCGCATGCAGTGCTGCTAACAAAATGCGATAAAATTACTAACAAACGACTTTTGGAAAAACTGTCCGAATTTGAGCCTTATCAGTCAAATTTTAAAGCCATAATACCGATTTCCACAAAACACGCCAAAGGTAAAAAATATCTTTTGGAAGAATTACAAAAATTTATCCCCGAACACCCGTATTTTTATGACCCCGAGCTTATAAGCACGCAAATGATGCGAGAAATTTACGCCGAACAGATAAGAGAGGCTGTTTTTGAGTTTGTTAGTGATGAAGTACCCTACTCTTCTCATGTATTAATAGATAAAATAGAAGAAGGCGAAAAACTTGAAAAAATATATGCAACCATCGTGGTTGAAAAAGAAAATCAAAAAAACATACTCATCGGGCAAGGCGGATCTGTCATAAAAAAAATAGGAATCCAATCCAGAAAAACCATAGAAAAACTAACTAACAAAAAAATTTTTATCAAAATATCTGTAAATTCCAGTAAAAATTGGACAAAAAACGAAAAAATATTAACTAAATTAGGTTATTTGTGAATAAAAAAGCATTTTTTATGATACAATATGCGCTGTATAGTCTTAAGGAAGGGTATTAATGGCAAAGTCAAGAAAAGAAAAAATCAGAAATTCTTCTACGTCTATCATCACAATAGATCCGTATTCTGCTACCTCTTATAAATTTAGCTCCAATGAGATAGTAGAAAATGATATAAACAGGTCTTTCAAGAAAAACAATTTCTATGTCTCTTATGTGATGGCAAAGGATATTGTTTCAGGAACGCTTGAGATTAGCAGAAGCATTCCTGAAAGCGACCTGAGAGATGCGCTAGAAATAAAAGCGTATGAGGATTTGGGGCTGGATTCTTCCATAAATTATAAAATTAATTACGCAGAAACAGTAGCTTCGGCAAGCGACCAAAAAAATTATATATATGATGTATTTGCGGTAAGTACCGAAGCAATGCTGCAAAATTTCTCGCCGCTGAGAAGGAAAATATCTTACATTGACTATATTACCGCAGCTCCATTTCTTATCGGCGCACTTTATAGAAAAGGCATCATAGACCAGCATGGCGGTGCGGAATGCTTTATTTACTTTCAAAAAAATGACGCGTTTTTGGCATTGTACCAAAACGGACACTATTTATACTCCAAATCTTTGCGCTATTCGCTTCGCGAAATAAATGAGAGATTTTGCGCGATGCTCGGTGAAAGAGTTGATGAAACCACATTTTTTGCAATGCTCCAAAAAGACGGCTTGAATACAACCGACATAAAATACCAACAGCAGTTCATGAAGCTTTTCGGCGAGATATTTTTGTATATAAACGATATTTCCGTTTATGCGAAAAGATACTGCAACATTTCACAAATATCAAGAGTTTATATAGGTACGGATATCGGCATAATATTCGGCATGAATGAATATGCCAAAAGTTACATGGGCGTAGAAGCGCTTGATTTTAATTTCAGCGTAGCTATCAATTCCAGAGAGCAATATATAGACCAAGTACACACGATGATGATTTTGGCGGCTCAATTGTACATGGAGTCTGATTCTAACGAATCTTCCAACTTTACTATTTTCAAGCGTCCTGATCCGCTCTCAAAAAGACCTGTGGGTAAATTTCTCGGGATAGCTGCGGTCGTGCTTTTAATAGCATTATTATATCCTGCCTATCAGTACGGTTTTGGCGTATATAAAATGGTGGCTGCAAACTTTAAAACAGAAAAATATACTGAAGTAAAAAATACAGCCGATGCGTTAAGGGGGAATATTGCCAGATTGACTCAAGAAAGAGACGCGGCAAGAGCGCAATTGCAAAACGAGATCGGTATTCTTAGGGTAAGACAGGAACTTATAAATGAAATTCGCGGTAAAAGAGTGGATTATTCAATGAAAGCCGCTATCGTATCCGACCTTATTACTTTTGCGAATAACAATAATGTCAAAATAGAAAAAATAGCGCAGCAGAATAACACGATAGTGCTATCGCTTATAGGTCCTGACGAAAAACATTTCACAGAGCTTATGAATGCCATAGCCAACACCGGAAATTACAGCATAAAAACAAAAGAAATAGTTAAAGATGCCAACATAAGCAGATACCGAAGCGATATTAATATGGAAATATTAAATCAAAAGGGAGGAAAATAGAATGAAAATGGCGAAAACGATATCAACATGGAGACATTGCAATGCATGACGATACGCTAATAGACAAATTAGACAACTACCTTTCGGCAAAAAAGGTAAGCGAAGTTTATCTGATTTATCTTGTAACGATAGGATTGATTGCCGCTATTGTCTACTTTGTCATATTCCCTGAAGCGGAAGTTTTTTATAATAAAAATACGGCTGTATTGAATGATATAACGAAGAGACTTAACGAGGAGCAATCATACATATCTCTAAACGAAAGAGAAGTGGAAAGCCTTACGAGTGGAATCGCCAATGACAGAGCGCTGATACAGGAAGCAAGAGTTGAAAACGAATACATGGACACAAAACTGCATGAGCTTTCATATCTTTTGTTTAATGATAAAAGCTGGGCATCATTCATGGATAGAATAACGGCTTTAGCCAAAGATTATAAAATCAATATTTTAAAGATAGAAAATGATTTCAAGGACAATAAAGATTTGCAAAACGGGAAAATTGAGCAGGTTTTAAATATTGATATAGATGCGCGCGGCAGTTTTCATGGTATTATAAAATTCATCAATGCTCTTGAAGAGAGCCAATTGGTCGTTGATGTTTATGAGAGTACCATAGCGAGCAATACTACAAACATACTTGAAACCAACGTTAAACTTGCGGTATGGGGGATGCTATATTGAAAAAGTCTTTTTTGACAGCCGCCATATTGGTCGGCACGCTTAATTTATTCGGCGACAGTAGCGCAAATATAGCGCAGTACGATGAGAGTTTCAATCAAATTAGCGAAGTGCGTGTTGGTATTTCGGACGAAGATATAGACAGACTGTCCAATCCTTTTGCTGTTATCCAAACAGCCGCAATACCTGCAAGTAACAGTACTGCAGAACCTGTGTTCCAGTTAAACGCTATAGTTGAAAACAAGATTAAGATTAATAATTCTTGGCTAAAGTTGGGTTCATTAATAAATGGCTTGAGGGTCATTGCCATAAAACAAAAAAGTGTTGTTTTGGGCAGTGATAATAAAAGATTAGAACTATTCTTAAGGGAAAAAAATGAAAATAGTATCATTACAGCAAATTAAAAAAAGTGTTGCTTTTGCGGCTTGTGTGGCATTACTTGCGTTATTGCCTCAGTACTCTTTTGCGGCGGCGGCTCAAAATAAGACTCTGCAAACGAAAAAAGGGTGCGAGTACAAAAATTTAAATATCAAATTAACTGCAAATGTGCAATTAACCGAGGTGCTTTCGCAACTGTCGGAACTGTGTGATTTCAGTATTGTTTTTGCAGATGCTCCTGCGATAGAGATAGCGAATCAACCGCTATACGGTACGAATATCAAAGATAAATCGCTTTTTGAAACGCTGGATATTTTGCTTGCGTCAAATAACCTTAACTATGACTACAAAAACAGTGTTCTTAAACTGTCCGCTTTGGAGACAAAAAGTTTCAAGGTTGATTATATAACCTCTGTTAGACAGGGAACTGCTACCATGAGCGCCTCTGTAAGCGTTGCTCCTCAGGAGGCAGGAAGCGGCTCTGCTGAAAGACCTGATCAGGCGGATAACTCAATAACAGTTAAAGAAGAGTTTGATTTTTGGAAAACCATAGATGCAGAGATACAAGCCATTATAAATACAGGCAGAGAAATATATGTTGCAAAGCCGCCCGTTATTAACCCCAAAGCGGGACTTGTAACAATAACGGCTACGAAAGAGCAGTTAAAAAGAGCGGAAGATTACTTTGATGCGCTGAAAAAAAGACTTTTGAAACAGGTTTTGATTGATGTTACAATTTTATCGGTTGATTTGAATGACGACAATAGAATGGGTATTGACTGGACTAAATTCAATCTTGGTTTTATAGTTGATGCGGCAACCGATGTAGTAGGTATCAATCCTGGCGCTGCATGGAGAGGTGGGCATTGGAATCTTACCGGCACAGGAGGACCAAGTAATCCTGGTGTCAATCTTGGAAACAGCGCTGGAATTGGTTCTTCCGATGTAGGAAAACTTGTAGCTTTCAACGCTGGCGCGACCTTTTCCATAGACGGCGTCTTTGACTTTTTAAAAGAAAAAGGTAAAACCAATGTTGTTTCAAATCCAAAAGTTTTAACGCTCAATAATCAGCAAGCGCTTATCACAGTCGGTGATACGATAAACTATCAAACTACTGAAACAACAAGCAATGCAGGAAGCGGCAACGGCAATGTTATATCTGAAGAAGTTACTAACTACTCCGTATTTATCGGTATCTTGCTAAACTTGTTGCCAACAGTATCGGACGATAACAATATTATGTTAAGAATCAACCCTTCTATCAGCGACTTCAAATATGTAGAGGACAATCAAAAACAGACAACTCCAAGAAGGATAGCTCCTGATACAACGGAAAAGAAACTCTCAACTGTTGTAAATGTTAAAAACGGCGATACTATCGTACTTGGCGGTTTAATTACAAACTCTGTTATACATACGAACAAAGGTGTTCCTGTGCTTGGAAGTATTCCTTTGCTTGGATATGCGTTTAAATACGCCGGGGAAGAGACACAAACAAAAGAGCTTGTATTTATCATTACTCCAAGAGTTGCAAGCGAAGATGATGCATCGGTTATTTCAGTTAAATCTTTGAATGATTTGGGTTACAAATCTCTTGGCAAATAATGGACGGTATTTTAAATAGATTTTCGGATGTCAAGGCTATATTTATCGAAGGCAAAGTCTTTGATTATATAAATCTTGACAAATCCGTAATCGCCTACGACAAACTATCCAACGCTATCAGTAAACCGCTAAAGCTTGTCCTTTTTTACGGCAAACCAGGAAGCGGTAAAACATTTTTACTGGAAAAAATATATAGCGACATGAGAGGTAAATATCCTATTGTTTTTTTTCCAAGACCATTTTTTGATGAAAAACAGTTTTTAAAATCGCTCTTTGAAGAGGTATTTGCCATAAAGGCTCCGCCTTTTAGCGGCTACGAAGAATTTTTATCCATATATAAGACAAAAATACCAAAAATTTCCGAACAAACTACTGTAACGGTTCTTTTGGATGAAGCGCAGCTTTATCCTCATGATTTGATAGAAAAAGTCCGTTTAATGGCAGATACGAGGCTTTTTAAATTTTTATTTACTGTTCATAAGACAGAAAAAGAAGAGATTTTGGCAAAAGATTATTTCAAAACAAGGATTTGGGAGAGTATAGAGCTTGACGATTCTACAATGGTAGAGGTTCGCTCATACTTGGAGAAAAAATTTTTATATCATAACAAATTTGACTATCTCACCTATGTTAAGGACAGTATTCCGCTTATTTTTTCATTGACAAAAGGCAATCTTAGAACAGTAAACAAACTTATGTTTAGATTATTTGAAATTTACGAATATTATGAATCTAATAAACCTTCAACAGTATCCGACAAAAGCAATAGAAAGAAATTAATTGAAATGGCAGGAATTGCGACAGGATTGATAAATGCTTAAAACAGAAGAAATAATAGCAATTGAAGAACGATGGAAAGAGTACACAGGCAGGATTTTATTTAGAAAACTTGTTGCAATTTTTCTTGTGCTTCTTTTTATCGCATCGCTTACGCTTCTGTTTCTTGTCATGAGAGAAAGCTTGGGCGCACATGATGATCCCGTTAAAACGCAGATACAAAACAACAATACCTCCGTTATTGAACAGAACGCTATAACAGCTGTTAATGCAACTACGGCAAATAATGAGTTGGAAAACATATCTGCATCTAATAACGGAAACATTACAAGAACCAATGATACGCAACCTGTTCAGTCTTCCGTAGGTACGCAAAGAGCAGCCATTCCGCCTGTTGTAAATAGAGACGATTCTTCAAAAGTAGAAACTAACACGGATAATAAACAACCCTCTTTGATAACCGAACAATTTCCAGGAATGCAGTCGATTATTGCTCCCCCTATAGAAAATAAAATATTCATAGAGACCAATGACATATCTAACATAGAAGAATTAATTAAAAAATTTGAAGCTTCAAATAATATAGTCTTTGCTACAATGATATCCGAAGAGTATTTCGAAAGAAAAGATTATAAAAAATCGTTAGAATGGGCGTTAAGAGCTAATGAAATAGATTCGCAAAATGAACTTAGCTGGATAATGTTTGCGCGAAATCAAGTTAAGCTCGGCAAAAGAGAGGACGCTATACGGGCATTGGAGATATATACCAATTACGCCAAAGATGCGGTAAGCGCGTCTAACTTGTTGCAAAACATTAAAAGCGGCGAATACAAATAGATTTTAACCGTATAGCTGAATAAAGGAGTTTTATACATGGAAGAAACAAGCGCGACAAACGCTATTATCAATTATCTTGTCGGCAATAGAATTATAGATGAAAAAACAGCTGAAAGCATTACAACCGAAGCTTCAGCAGACGATTCTTCTCTCGGTTCGGTTTTAATCAATAACGGTTACTTTTCAAAAGATGATTTGCTCATTTTGCTTTTGGGATTTTATAAAAGCGGAACAATTACATTAGACGACATTTCAAACGAATTCGGCATACAATCAGAAGTATTTTTAAGTTTTCTTGCAAAAGAGTCGGGGCTTGAGTATATTGATTTGGATGCTATAGATATTGATTATAAATTATCAAAAAAAGTTGCTCTTCCACAACTGAAAAAATATGACGCTCTGCCTGTAAAAGAAGACGATATAAATATATATATCGCGGTAAAAGATCCTTCCAATATGGCAACCATTGACGGATTGCAAAGATTGTTTAGCAGAAAAATGGTTAAAGCGGTTATAGCAGATCCTGTTTTGATTGAAAAATATTTCAACAAAATAGAACTCAGCGAAAGCATAAACGGCATAATTAATGAAATAAGACGCGAGATAACGACAAGCGCTGCCGACAATCCGCAAGAGTCATCGGGCATATTAAAACTTATAGAAGCCATACTAAAAACTTCCATTCTTTCACGCGCAAGTGATATTCACATAGAGCCTACAGAAAAAAACTGCATGGTTAGAAGCAGAATAGACGGCATGCTTGCCGAAACTTTCCTCTTTGAAAGAGATATATATCCGCCTCTTTCTTCAAGGATTAAACTTTTATCCAACATGGATATAGCAGAAAAAAGAAAGCCGCAAGACGGCAGATTTTCAGCCAAAATATTAGGAAAAGAGTATGATTTTCGTATCTCTGCCCTGCCTACGCTCTTTGGCGAATCAATAGTTTTAAGAATTTTGGATAAATCAAAAATTATGATTAAGCTTGAAAATCTTGGTATGCACCCTACAAATTACGAAAAATTTTCACGCGCCATGAGAGTGCCTTACGGCATTATTTTGGTTACGGGACCAACAGGAAGCGGTAAAAGTACCACGCTTTACGCCGCTCTCAACGCCATTAAAAGCGTTGAGACAAAAATCATCACTGTTGAAGACCCTGTGGAGTATCAATTAAACCTTATACAGCAAGTGCATGTAAACGAAAAGGCAAATCTCACATTTGCTTCAGCTCTGCGTTCAATTTTAAGGCAAGATCCAGATATTATAATGATAGGCGAAATTAGAGATCAAGAGACGCTTCGCATCGCTGTACAAGCGGCTCTCACAGGACACTTGGTATTTTCAACGCTTCATACGAACGATGCCGTAAGCGCGGTAACGAGAGTTATCGATATGGGTATAGAACCGTATCTCATAAGCGGCGCTTTGATAGCCATAGAGGCGCAAAGACTTGTAAGAAAGCTTTGTCCAAACTGCAAAGCAAAAATCAATATACCAATAAATATGCTCAATAGAATAAAACCGTTTATCCCCGAAAATTACACATTTTACAAAGCGGTAGGATGCGAAAAATGTTCGCAAACAGGCTATCTTGGGCGCGAGATGATATCTGAGATTTTCCCCATCAGTGAAAAAATCGCAAGCATGATTGCTCAGGGCGCGACAAAAGACGATATTAAAAGACAGGCTTATGCCGAAGGATTTATGGATCTGTTCAAAGACGGCATTATCCGTGCAGCAAAAGGCACAACATCAGTAGATGAAGTATTAAGGGTGGCAAAATCATGAATTTAAAGTATTTTGAAATTGTGTACTCAATTAAAGGCAGACAGTCAAAAACTGTTTTACAGGCTGCCAGTAGAGCAGACATGATAAGGATTTTTAAAGCAAGAAATCCCGACGGTTCTATTGTAAAGGTTACGGAAACAACCGCTCCTTTGAATGAAACGCTTGAAAAGTTGAAAAACAATATATTGGGCGCCGTATTCAAAAAAAGCGTTAAAACAGAGTTTCTTGTCGCTTCATTCAGGCAATTGGCAGTTATGTCAAATGCCGGTATCCCGATACATGACAGCGTTAAAGAGGTAGGAAAAGCGGCGGCTGATGAAAAATTAAGAGCTATTTTTGCCAAAATGGACGACGACTTAAATGCAGGTCTTAGCTTGACTGCTTCGGCTTCCGCTTTCAAAGAAGAATTGGGAGATGTAAGCATAGCCATGATAGAGCTGGGCGAAAGTACCGGTAATATGGCAGAGTCATTAAAAAAACTTGCCGATATTCTTGAAGAGGTCAATGAAAATAAAAAGAAATTCAAAAAAGCTATCAGATATCCAATAATGATTATTACGGCAATGGCAATAGCGTTTACTATTTTAATGGTTTATGTTGTGCCTAAATTCAGAGATATATTTGAGCAATTGGGCGCGGGCGATAAACTGCCGCTTCCAACAAGAATATTGCTTGGCATAGAATTTGCGATTAACAATTACGGTCTCTATATCCTTGGCGTGGGCGTGGTTGCATTTTTTTTAATTTCCCGCTCATACAAAAACAACCCTATATTTCATGCGCAGTGCGATAAATATATGTTAAAAACCTATCTGATAGGGAAAATTATATTCTACTCTAACTTGAATAGATTTACGCTTATCCTTTCAGAACTTATCCGCGCAGGCATTCCTGTAGTTGAAGCGCTGGATACATCGCTTTTGACTGTTAGCAATACTACTTTGCAAGAGAGACTTTCTTTGGTTAAAATATCCGTTCAAAGAGGTATATCTCTGACAGACTCTTTTAGAGAAACGGGGCTTTTTGAAAATATGCTTGTACAGATGATTCAAGCAGGCGAGCAGAGTGGTACGCTTGATATGATGCTCTCAAAAGTTACAGATTACTTCAGGGATAAATTCAGCACGATTGTAGATAACTTGTCAAGCTATATAGAGCCGATTTTATTGGCATTTTTGGCTTGCATGGTTCTGCTCATGGCGCTTGGTATATTTATGCCTATGTGGGAATTGGGATCGGCAGCCAGAGGCTGATAAATAAAACGAGGTTGTACCGATTTATTATTACAAATAGTTACACTATTTATACTTCGCCTTTTTTAAAACATACTTTATTTCTCAAAATAAAGTATGTTTCTCATATAATACTTTTTATTATTACAGTTTTAGTAAAAAAAATTTAATAATTAAAAGGAAGCGCCGTATGAAAATTAGAAGCCTTTATATAACATCGTTAGAACCTTTCTCGGGAACCCTTTTTATCAGTATGGGTTTCATGGATATACTAAGGCGCAAAGTTAAAAATATCGCCTTTTTCAGACCAATAACTCTTTCTGAAAATAGTGACAACATAACTTCATTCATGCTTAAATATTATAAGCTTGACATGAATGCGAAAGAGGCTTTTGGCTTTACTCTTGATGAAGTCAAATCTGCCGCGGCAAAAGATAAACTAAATGAATTAATACAAAATCTCATAGCTAAATTCAAAGAACTTGAAGCAAAATATGATTTTATTGTATGCGCAGGCATTGAACGCTCTTTGCTGCCCTCTGCTTTTGATTTTGATATCAATCTTGAATTTGCAAAGCATCTTAATACTCCGATAGTTAATATCATAAGCGGAAAAGAACGAACTGTTGACGAAATAGCCGATGCCGTCAATATAGAAGCAAATATTATTAAAGATTCGGGCTGCATACGCTTCAACACTTTCATCAACCGCCTTGACGCCGATATATTAAACGAACTGAAAAAGAAAAAAAACGAACTCTTTCCTTTTATCTCGCCGATATACATGCTGCCCGAAGTGGAAGAGTTGAACAGCCCGACAATTGAGGATATTAAAGATGCGCTTAAATGCGAATTTGTCTTCGGCAAAAAAGAGGATTTGCGCCGTGTAGCAAAGCAGATAAGAGTCGTTTCAACTACCATAGACACCATGCTGACATTCATCAAGGAAGGCGACCTTATCATCACCGGAGGCGACAGGTCTGATATCATATCGGCGGCTATTATGGCGAACAGCTCCAACGCTTATCCTATGATAGCGGGTATTCTTTTATGCGGCAACATACTTCCGAAAGCCTCCTTTTTAAGACTGATAGAAGGCTTTTCCAAAATATCCATTCCTATTTTAAGCGCAGATGGAGACACTATCTCAACCTTATCCAAAGTAAAAGAGATTTCACCGCAGATTAAACCTGCAAATGAACGCAAAATCGCCCTGATATCTGGACTTTTCAGTAAACACGCAGATATTGAAGAGATAGAGAAAAACATAGCCGCCGCACATGCTCCTGCAGCAATGACGCCTATCATGTTTGAATATACTCTCTTTGAAATGGCGAGGAAAAACAGGCAAAGAATCGTACTGCCCGAAAGCAATGACGATAGAATCCTGCGTGCGAGTGAAATACTTTTAAGGCGCGATGCGGCTGATATTATACTTTTAGGCAAGATAGAAGATGTCAAAAGGAGAGCTTCAAGTCTTGGCATAGATATCAAAAAAGCGTCCATTATTGACCCTGAAAAATCGCACCTCATGGAGCAGTATGTAAATGACTTTTATGAACTTCGCAAATCAAAAGGCGTAACGATAGAACAGGCACGCGAAATCATGCATGATTGCAGTTACTTCGGCACAATGATGGTTTATAAAGGCGACGCGGACGGTATGGTTTCAGGAGCAATACACACTACAAGCGACACTATACGCCCCGCTTTGCAAATTATAAAAACAAAACCCGGTATTTCTATCATTTCAAGTATATTTTTTATGTGTCTCGATACGAAAACGCTTGTTTACGGCGATTGTGCGGTTAATATAGACCCAAGCGCGGAAGAACTTGCCGAAATTGCCGTCTCTTCAGCTAACACCGCAAAAAGTTTCGGCATAGAGCCAAGAGTCGCCATGCTCTCATATTCCACGGGAAATTCCGGCAGTGGTCAAAATGTGGAAAAAGTAAGGCGTGCCGCTGAAATTGTTAAAGAAAAATATCCTGATATTTTAGTGGAAGGTCCTATCCAGTACGATGCCGCGATAGACCCGACAGTAGCCAAAACAAAGCTTCCCGACAGCAAAGTAGCCGGAAATGCGAGCGTATTTATATTTCCCGACTTAAACACAGGCAACAACACTTATAAAGCCGTCCAGCGCTCATCAAATGCTTTGGCGATAGGTCCCGTACTGCAAGGACTTAAAAAACCGGTCAATGATTTAAGCCGCGGCTGTTTAGTCGCCGATATAGTAAACACGGTCGTCATCACTGCTATCCAAGCAGCCCAAATTAAAACGGAGCGATAAATGAAAATACTTGTAATCAACTCGGGCAGTTCTTCCATAAAATTTCAGCTTTTCTCCATGAAAGAGCGCAAAGTTTTGGCTTCGGGCTTAATTGAGCAGATAGGCGAGCCTTTGGGAAAAATCAAACTAAACTCATCACGCCGCAAAGAGCCTATAATACAAAAACTTGTAATACCAAACCACGAACGCGGCATAGAGATAATTTCATCATTTTTGGTTGAGAGCAAAATCATCAAAAGCCTTAATGAATTGGACGGTATAGGTCATAGAGTCGTACATGGCGGCGAATTTAACGAATCCCAATTGATTAACGACGGCATCATGCAAGAAATCATCAAAAATACTCCTCTTGCGCCCATTCACAACCCCGCCAATATAGCAGGCATCAAAGCCGCCGAAATTGAAGCGCCCAATGTCCCTCAAGTAGCGGTATTTGACACGGCGTTTCACCAGACAATGCCTCCATACGCTTACACATACGCCCTGCCGTATGATTTGTCTAAAAAGTTTCACATCAGGCGTTATGGTTTTCATGGCACTTCGCACAAATATATCGCCGAAGAGGCGTCAAAAATACTCAAAAAACCGCTCAGCAAGTGCAATTTCATCACGCTTCATCTTGGCAGCGGCGCAAGTGCGGCGGCTATCAAAAACGGCAAATGTATAGACACAAGCATGGGGCTTTCTCCTTTGGAAGGGCTTATAATGGGCACAAGGTGCGGCGATTTGGACCCTGCCATTATATTTTACTTGGAGAGAGTAGAAAAATTAAAACCGCATGAACTTGATATGCTTTTGAATAAACAGAGCGGATTAAAGGGTATCTGCGGCACAAATGATTTGCGCGAAGTACAGGGGAAAATGGACAACGGAGACGAAAGAGCCAAACTCGCGTTTGACATGTTTTGTTACCGCATAAGAAAATATATCGGTTCATATTATGCCGTTTTAGGGCGCGTAGATGCGATAATTTTCACAGGCGGCATCGGCGAAAACTCAGCAAGCGTAAGACACCAATCATGTAAAGGCTTGTCGCATTGCGGCATAATATTGGATAAAAAAAGAAATGCCTTGAACGATACGCACATTGAAAATCAAAAAAGCGAAGTGAAAGTGCTTGTTGTGCCAACCAATGAAGAGCTTGAGATAGCAAAACTCACAGAATATGTTATTTCAAAAAAATAGCAATAAAACCTAACTAAAAAAACTATCGGGATTGAGGTAAAATAAAAAAAATTACCCTCCCGCTGTCTTTGATACTATAAACAAAAATTTCATTATTATGAGATTTTGCCAAATAACAAATGCTATTTTTCTATTGCGTTTAGTAACAAAATTCGCCATGGAACAAAATAATCCGCTTTTTGATAGATTTATAAATTGTAGAGAAAACGCAAATTAGTTTTATGTTATCGTATATTCAGCGCAAACCTAAGACAGCAAGCGTATTGATAGGGCAATAAATAAAATACACATTCCGCTGAGGCGGTTTTTAAATAAAAATCTATTTTCAGTATTTTACCAAAATATCAACAGTGTCAATTTGCACAAAATTGTACTACTAATTTCAAACAATTCATATAAAATCAAAATAATCATTCCGATCCAACCATTGATGTGTTATAATTATAGTCATTCAGTCATGGAGATAAGCGATGCCCAATAAACCTGAAAAATGGTCTAACCTTGAAGAAATAGCCGAATGCCTTGGAGTGAGCAAAGACACTATGCGCAATTGGATTAAAAAAGGCGTTATTTCACATTGCAGGATAGGCAAGCAGTTCAAATTTAAGATTTCTGAAGTTGATGCTTGGGTAAATAGCGGCAAAAGCGCAAAGATTAACTGATTGATGACGCCCATGCAAATGCCGGAAATGCTTGACAATGTAAATAAAACCGTCAAAGACGATTTAGCAGTTACTATAAAAAGGGGCGACAAATTGTCTGTAGCGGCGGCGTGTTTTTCCATATATGCGTATCAAGCCCTCAAAAAACAACTTGATAGCATTGCAGAATTACGCTTTATTTTCACCTCTCCGACTTTTCTACATGAAAAAACGCCCAAAACAAAGCGTGAATTTTACATTCCGCGGCTTGAACGCGAACGGTCGCTTTACGGCACGGAGTTCGAAGTCAAATTGCGCAATGAACTGACACAAAAAGCTATCGCTCGCGAATGCGCCGACTGGATTCGCAAAAAGGCGCAGTTTCGCTCCAATTTGACCGGCGGCAATATTAGCGGCTTTATGAATGTAATCGGCGCTGAAAATACAACTTATATACCGCTAAATGGCTTCACGACTGCCGACATAGGCTGCGAGCGCGGTAATAATATTATCAACCCCGTCAATAAAATGTTTGTTCCGTTATCAAATGAATACATTTGTATGTTTGAACAGATATGGAACGACAAGAACCTCATGCAAGATGTTACCGAACAGGTCATAGACGGCATTACGGTTGCCTATAACGAAAATGCGCCGGAGTTTATATATTTTATGGCAATATATAATATTTTCAATGAATTTTTAGAAGATATTTCGGAGGATATGCTGCCAAACGAAGCAACAGGTTTTAAAGAAAGTAAAATATGGAGCATGCTATACGCTTTCCAAAAAGATGCTGTACTTGCGATTATTAATAAACTCGAATCATTCAACGGATGTATCCTTGCAGACAGTGTAGGTCTGGGCAAAACATTCACTGCCCTTGCAGTCATCAAATATTACGAAAACCGCAACCGCTCCGTGCTCGTGCTTTGCCCTAAAAAACTATCTGACAATTGGAATACGTTCAAAGACAATTATATCAACAACCCGATAGCATCCGACCGTCTGCGCTATGATGTGCTTTACCATACAGACCTTTCGCGCGAGCGCGGCAAATCTAACGGACTTGATTTGGATAGACTTAATTGGGGCAATTATGACCTCGTTGTAATAGACGAATCGCACAACTTCAGAAATGGCGGTGAAATATATGGCGGCGACCGCCGCGAAAATCGTTATCTTCGTTTGATGAACCGCGTAATCCGCGCAGGCGTCAAAACGAAAGTACTCATGCTTTCGGCTACGCCTGTCAACAACCGCTTCACAGACCTTCGCCACCAACTTGAACTCGCCTATGAGGGCAATCCAAATCTTATTAATGAAAAATTGGGTACAAAGCGCTCTATTGATGAGATTTTCAGGAATGCCCAGAAGGTATTCAATCAATGGAGTAAACTTGATGAAAACAGCCGCTCTACCGAAGCTCTGCTAAAATCTCTTGATTTTGATTTTTTTGAAATGCTTGACAGCGTAACGATTGCGCGCTCCCGCAAACATATAGAAAAGTATTACAATATGGACGAAATCGGCTCGTTCCCGCAACGACTAAAACCCTTGTCTCTGCGTCCGCGCATGACAGACTTAAAGAGTGCGATTAACTATGCCGATATCTACGAACAGCTAATGCGGTTAAACCTGTCTGTTTACACGCCGACAAATTTTATATTCGCAAGCATGCTTGCGAAATATGTAGATACATCGGCAAACATTAATCGCGCCGGACGCGAAATGGGCATCCGCAGACTAATGAGCATCAACCTTTTGAAGCGGCTCGAAAGTTCCGTGGAGTCTTTCCGCCTTACTGTAGAGCGTGTTAAAAAAGTGATTGACGACACTATTGCCGAGATTGACACATTCACTGTCGGCGGAAACTCTGTTATCACAGGGCATGAACTTGTCGGAGACGATGAGGATTTTGACGATGACGACCGCAACACGGACTATTTCGCCGCCGAACGCAGCATTAAGATTAACCTTGCGGATACGGACTACAAAACTTGGCGCAGCAGACTTTCGGAAGATACCGAAACGCTTGAATTATTAAAAATATTGATAGATGATATAACGCCAAAACATGATACAAAACTCCAAACACTGTTTGGGCTGATAGAAGACAAATTAACAAATCCGATAAACGACCAAAACCGCAAAATCCTTATCTTTTCGGCATTTTCCGATACGGCAGAGTACCTTTATGCCAATGTGAGCGCGTTTGTGAAGTCGCGCTTCGGACTTGACACGGCAATAATTACCGGCAGTGTGGAAGGCAAAACTACGATTAAAGGGCAGCGCGCTTCCATGAATGAAGTATTGACTCTATTCTCGCCTGTTTCCAAAGACAAAAAACTGCTTATGCCAAACAACCAAAATGACATTTCCGTATTGATTGCTACAGATTGCATCTCAGAAGGTCAAAACTTGCAAGACTGCGACTATTGCGTCAATTACGATATTCACTGGAATCCCGTGCGAATTATCCAGCGATTCGGGCGCATTGACCGCATCGGCAGCCGCAACGCCGTTATTCAACTTGTGAATTTCTGGCCTGATATGGATTTGGACGAGTACCTCTCTTTAAAAGGGCGTATAGAAACAAAAATGCGTATTTCTGTCATAACCGCTACAGGCGATGACGATCTTATTAATGCTGAGGAAAAAGGCGACCTTGAATATCGAAAAGCGCAGTTAAAGCGGCTACAAGAAGAAGTCGTCAATATTGAAGATATGCAATCAGGCGTTTCTATTATGGATTTAGGATTGAATG
>JAITAB010000024.1 GCA_031284315.1 Campylobacteraceae bacterium | reverse complement strand
CGTCATTCCCGCACCTCTCCGTCATTCCCGTGAAAACGGGAATCCATATTATGACAACAAAAGGCTATCGCCAATAATAAGATGAAATAATTTTTATTTATTAGTTTGGATTCCCGCCTACGCGGGAATGACGAAAAGGGACGATGGAATGGCATAAGGGGTGCGGGAATGACATAGAAGGTGCATATACTTCGCTTGTTGTTCTATCGCAGGAATGACATAAGGGGCGTGGGAATGACGGAGAGGGTTGTAAAAATGGCAGAGAGTAATTACTGTATTTCACTAATATGTTGCACGAGGCACAGCATGACATAAGAAGGACGGCGGAAATAGCAAAGAAGCCGCCATGCGCTTCGCACAAAGGGCGGAATGACGAAATATGCACATAAAAAATTACTCGCAGCGGCTGAATTTACGCTTTTATTGCTAAAAATGTTGCGAAATTGGCATACTTAAATACGCTGACGACCTCATGGAAACCCGCCATTTTCATCATTTCCATATTTTCATTTTCGGTATATGGCACGAGAACATTTTCCAGCGCTTCCCTTTTTTGCGTTATCTCAAAGTCGCTGTAGCCTTGCCATTTTTTAAATGTAAGATATAAATCAATTATTTTTTTATTTAAGTCTTTATTTTCATAAATAATTTTTTCACTAAATATACAAATGCCGCCGTTCTCCAAACTCTCATATATTTTTTTGGCTAACTCCGCTCTTTTCGGCGGACGGATAAATTGAAATGTATAATTTGCGATGATAGCGGAGTTCATGCCGAAATTTTGCTCCATTATATCGCCGTTTACAATCTCTATATCTGCGCCGTAAGCTTTTATCTTTTGCCGCGCCCTTTCGCACATGGCGTCAGAATTATCTATTCCTCTCAGCCGCAGCGGAATTTTAGTTTTTTTTGAGATAGACAAGAGCGTATTTGCCGTAGAAGAGCCAAGGTCTGTTATAGTTGAATTTATATGCGCGTATTTCAGGCACAAATCGCATACAAGATTTAAAACTTCCGCATAAAACGGGATAGAACGGCTTAACATATCATCAAATACGCTTGCCACACTCTCGTCAAATTCAAACTGTTTATTAATGGGATGGGTAAATATCTTATCTTTCATCGTTGTACTTTCATTAAGGCTTCGGGGTATATTTTGCATGATTTTAATGAATCACGCGCGTTTTTTATATCTTCGGTTATTTGCGCTTTCAAGTCGTCAAGTTTCAAAAATTTTCTATTTTGCCTGATGAAATCAACGAAAAAAAGTTCGCATTTTTCACTCTCTTCTACCTCTATTTTTCTGTCCAAAATATGCGCTTCAAGTGAAAATTTTCCATCCGTGCTAAGCCGCTGACCTATAAATATGACGCTGTCGTATATGCGCTCTTTTATCTTTGTCCTGCCCGCGTAAACGCCAAATCCCGGTATCAAATACTCATCAACTCTCAAATTTACGGTCGGATACAACTCTCTTTCGCCAAGCCCTTGTCCTTTTTGTACAAAGCCTACAAGAGCGTATTCGCGCCCCAAAAGCCTATTTGCTTGAAAGATTTCGCAAGACTGCAAAAAGGCTCTGATTTTTGTCGTATGTACCGAGATGCCGTCGTAGCAATATTCGGGAATTGTAACTACTTTACCGCCAAAAAGCGCGTCCAATTCGTCTATGCCGCCTGCTCTATCTTTGCCGAAACGAAAGTCGTAGCCTATTACTATTTTATTAATATTCGGAAAATCTTTTTTTAAAAGCGCGACAAATTCTTCACTATTCAAATCCTTAATATCCGCAAAATCGTAATAAAAGCAGGGATTCGGCACAAATTCATCGCGCCTTCTCTTCGGCGTGAGGTCGGCTCTGTTTTTGTCTATAACGACCATTGCTCCACGCGCGCCAAGTTGTTCTATGAGTTTTTTATGCGCTCTGTGAATACCGTCAAATTCACCCAAAGCTATCGCGTTTATTTCGTTTTTGTTTAATTTATGCGAAAACATCTGTTTTTAAACCGTTCTCATGTAAAAATTGTTTAAATTCGCTCTCATTCATCAATGAAACGCCTAAACTCAAAGCTTTGTCGTATTTGCTGCCAGCGTCTTCGCCGTAAACGACAAAATTCGTCTTAGACGAAACAGAAGAGCTTATTTTAGCTCCCATGCTCTCCAAAAACTCTTTTACGCTCTCTCTGGAAACGCTCAAAACTCCAGTCAAAACGATGCTTTTGCCTTTTAAAAGATTCGGCGCAATTTCATGTTTATCCGCCGAAGGCTCTATCAAAAGCAGCAGTTTATCTATTAACTCTTTATTTACGCGCGAAAATTCCATGAAAGACTTGACCATTTGCACGCCAAATCCGTCAATCGCATTCAATTCCTCTTCGCTTGCGTTCATGAAGCTAAGTCCGAAATTGCGCGCTATCTTTTTGCTTGCCGTTTCACCTATATGCTCTATGCCAAGCGCATTGACTACGCGCCAAAGTTCGCTTTTTTTTGTATCGGCGATAGCTTTTAAAATATTTTGCGCCTTTTTTGTTTTAAATCCTTCAAGCGTTAAAAGCTGTTCTGTTTTCAGCGAAAAAATATCCGCGATATTTCTGATAAATCCCGCGTTGTAAAGGGATTTGATAATCTCTTTTCCGAGACCGTCTATATTTAACGCTTGTTTTGAAGCGAAAAAGATAAGCGATGCCTGCGCTCTCGCGTCGCATTTTAAGTTTTGACATTTGATAAGCGCGCCCTCGTCTAAAAGTTCGCCTCCGCATACGGGACAGTTTACGGGTCGTTTTGGTATCTCTTCATTTCCGTTTCGTTTACTTTTTTGCACTTGTATGATTTTGGGTATCACATCGCCGCTTCGTATGATGGTTACAAAATCGCCCACTCTTATATCTTTTCTGTCTATTTCGTCAAAATTATGCAAAGTCGCGCGTTCAACCGTAACCCCATCTATATCTATGGGTTTCAAATTTGCCACAGGCGTTACCGCGCCGGTGCGTCCGACCTGCAAGGAAATGCTGAGAATTTGCGTGCTTCTTTCTAACGGCGGGAATTTAAACGCAACCATCCATCGCGGATATTTGGCGGTATAGCCAAGCTCTTCTTGAAGCGTTATCTCATCTATTTTGACGACCATACCGTCCATCATCATGGGAATTTCATCGCGTTTTTTAATAAATGTATCGTAAAGTTTATGCACTTCATTAACGCTTTTGCATGTAAGCCTCATAGGCGGTTTCATAAATCCGAGCGAATAGACAAAATCCATTTTTTGGCTTAAAAAGCTAAATTCAAGGCTGTTGTGCCCTACGCCCCATGGACAAAAGATAAGTTTTCTTGATGCCGTAATGGCAGGGTCAAGCTGTCTTAGACTGCCTGCCGCCGCATTTCGCGGATTTGCAAAAGGCGGTTCGTTATTTGCTTCGCGCTCTTTATTTAACTCTTCAAAATCATCTTTTTTTATCACAACTTCGCCGCGAATTTCTATAATTTTGTCATAATTTACGCGTAAAGGGATAGAGCGGATAGTTTTGATATTATTTGTAACATCTTCGCCCTGCACGCCGTCGCCTCTTGTAACAGCCTGTTTTAAAATGCCGTTTTCATATATGAGATTGAGGCTTGCGCCGTCAAATTTCGGCTCGCAGTAAAAGGTAAAATCCCTTTTTGTTTTATAAACTCTCTCTATCCATTCGTCTAAATCCTGCTCGTTAAACACATCTTCCATGCTCCACATGCGGCTTAAATGCGCGGCTTTTACGAAAGCTTCCAAAACTTCCCCGCCCACTCTTTGCGTAGGAGACGCGGCGTCTATCAAGGAGGGATTTTTATTCTCATAATCCAAAACGGCGTGATAAAGTTTGTCATACTCTTCGTCCGTAGCCAGAGGAGCATCCAGAACATAGTAAGCATGCGCCCATGAGTTCAATTGTATAAGCGCATTTTTGTACTCTTCGTGATTCACTTTTTCGCCTCGTTTTTATATGTGCCGTTTTTGATGCGTTTTTGTATCTCAAATTTTACTATTTTTAACAGATAATTTCTATCTCCGCCGACAATCCTGCCTTTCTCCGACTCTCCGCAGTTTTTGCATATCAAAAAGGTGGTTTTATTGGTCAGCGTTATGGTGGAACGGCAATATTCGTCATCGCAGATAAGCGCGCTTCCGCATTCCGGACAATAGCACCAAAGGGAAACTATGCGGTTTTTTTTGTATTTCCATTTCCAAATGACATTGTATAAAGAGATAGAGTTGAATTTTTTATACTCTTCGCCTCTGCTTAGGATAAATATCAATACCAAGGCAAGCAATATAACGATAAACAGACAAAGCCACAGCATCCATGATTCGTAATATCCAAAAAGCGTTATGAAAAAAAGCTTTATATAACTCATGAAAGCGCCTCAAATACGCGAAAAGCCTGCACATGTTCTTTTACATCGTGGCATCTTACGATGGACGCGCCGTTTCTGACAGCTTCCGCATGTATGATAAGAGTGCCTGAAAGTCTCTCTTTGACTTCGCATGGAGTTATATTATCTATCATGGATTTTCGGCTAGCGCCTATCAACAGCGGATATCCGAAATGCAAAAAATCACCCTGCCGTTTAACAAGTTCTATATTATGCCTAAGCTCTTTGCCAAATCCTATGCCCGCATCCAATATAATATCATTAATGTCAAAACTTTTAGCCTTGTCTATGCGCTCTTTGAAAAATTCGTCAATTTCCTTAACTACATTGCGGTACTCGGGATTTGCCTGCATGCTTTTAGGCTCTCCTTTCATGTGCATAATGCACACTGCGGCGTTGTGTTTTTTTGCCGTTTTGCATACTTCGTCATTTGCCAGCCCCGTTATATCGTTTACTATTTTAAAGCCGCAAAACAGCGCGTAATCAAGCGCAAGCGGCGAATAACTGTCAAGACTAAATATAGCTTTTTCGTAAAATCTGTTTTTCTTGACGATATCTAAAACATTGCGCAATCTCCCCAACTCCTCTTCATCGCTTATCGTTTCGCTTCCCGGTCTGGAGGAGAGAGCGCCTATATCTATCATGTCCGCGCCGTCATTTATCATTTGCGCGATTTTTTGCTCCGCTTCGCCTGCCGCGGTTCTGCTGCCCTCAAAAAAACTGTCGGAATTTATATTTAAAATACCCATGATTTTTGTTTTCATCTGTTTTTCCTGTTGTAAATCGTCAAAAGCGCGCATAAAAGGAGATTTGAGCCTTTTGAATTTAATTCCGCCAAATGCAGCATTTTTTCAAAAAGTCCCAATTCGTCTGCGCTAAGTTTTATATCCTGTTCGCATGCCTCTTCCACAATTCCTTGCAGCAATAGTTTTATCTCCTCTTTTTCTATAAATTTTTTTTGGGTGATGAGCGAATATATCTCATGCATGCCCATTTTTTTCAAATCAAACCCGCTTTTTTGCGTCTGCGTATCGGATTTAAGCGTTTTTATCGCGAGCCGCGAACGGATAGTCGGCAAAAATATCATTCTTGAAGGCGCGCACAGTATAAATGAGATATTTCGCGGCGGCTCTTCCAAAATCTTCAAAAGAGAATTTTGCGCAAAGATATTGAAACTTTTGGATATCATGACTATAATTTTTTGCTCGCTCTCCGTTATATACGCCTCTCTTATAACCTCTTTTGCATTTTCTATCAAAAAATCTTCGGGCATGAAAAATTTGATATTTTTAAGCGGATAGTTATCCGTTATGTATGATTTTATCCTCTCCAAATCCCTGCATGTAAGGATATAGCTCTCGTCAATCCTCAAGCGAAACCTCAGCGGATAATACGGCGTCGATACTGCGGTTTAAGAGTTTGAAAAGTTCCAGCAATTTATTATCAAGTCTTTCGTCTCCCATGTCAAGATAAAAACTGTTCTGCACCTGTTCGCCGATAATCCACAAAAAGCTGTCATATTTTCTTTTAGCTATTTGGTATTTGATATCGTTGCTTTTCCCAATGTAAAAAAATGTGTAATTTCCGCCGAACATTAAAGAGAGCATATCCTCAAACAGAGCAAAATCTTCGCTGTTTTTCAGGGCGTTGATGTTTGGAAAAAGGCTTTTGACGCTTACAAAAGGCACAAATGGGCGCGATTTGACGGGCTTATTTAAAGAAATCAGCATATATTCGGCAAACCATTCGTAGTCGCCGTCATTCATGACGATAAAAGTATAGCCGTTAAGCAGCTTTTTTAGCATGGAAGCGAGCAGGGGCGTCCATTCAGACCTTTTTTCTTCCAGCCAGCTTAGCCGCGTCCCCTCTTTTCTTATCGCTTCAAGCGTCCATTGTTGAAATTCTTCTTGCATGTTACCTGTCTAACTTATATGCTTTATGCAGCGTTCTTACGGCAAGTTCGCCATATTTTGCCTTAATAATCATGGAGATTTTTATCTCGCTTGTGCTTATCATCTCTATATTGATATTATCGTTCGCCAAAGCGTTGAATGCCAAAGCGGCGACTCCGCTGTGAGATTTCATGCCTACGCCGACAATAGAAACTTTGACTATATCGTTGTCGTATTCAAGCTTTTCGGAAGACTGCAGCTCTTCCATAATCTTTTTCGCAAATTCCAACTCATTTTGCGGGACGGTGAAACCAAGATTTGTCGTGCCGTCAACGCCGACATTTTGGATAATCATATCAACATTTATATTATTGTCAGCCAATTTTTTAAAAATACTCGCGGCAATGCCGGGCTTGTCAACAACGCCTCTAAGAGTGATTCTCGCCTGATTTTTATCAAGCGCTATTCCGCTTACAACCGCCTGTTCCATGATATTCTCTTCCTTTGTGATTAAAGTTCCTTCGTTTTTGTTAAAGCTGTTTCTCGTAATGAGGTTTACATTCAATTTTTTGGCAAGTTCCACAGAGCGGTTTTGCAACACTTTCGCGCCCAAACTCGCAAGTTCTAACATTTCATCATAACTGATTTTATCAAGTTTTTTAGCTTTAGGCTCTATTCTCGGGTCAGTGGTGTAAACACCGTCCACATCCGTAAATATTTCACACAAATCTGCTTCCAGCGCGCCTGCTATCGCAACAGCGGATAAATCGCTTCCGCCGCGTCCCAAAGTCGTTATTCTACCCTCGCTCGTAATGCCCTGAAAGCCTGCCACTACGACTATCTTGCTCTCATCTAAGGCTTTTCGCATAAATGTCGTATCTATGTGGTCTATACGCGCTTTTGTGTGAAAACTGTCGGTTATGATGCCTGCCTGCCTGCCGCTCATGGCAACGGAAGGATATCCGAGTTCGTTCAAAGCTATCGCCAAAAGCGCGCTCGTTACTCTCTCGCCTGCGGATAAAAGTATATCCATTTCGGCTTGCGAGGGCGTTTTGCTGAAAAATTCGGCATATTCTATGAGTTTGTTTGTCTCTCCGCTCATCGCCGAAACCACAACGACCAAATCATTGCCGCTTGTTTTTGTCTCTATGACTCTGTCGGCTACCGCGCGGATACGCTCCAAAGTTCCTACGCTTGTGCCGCCGTATTTCTGGACTATCAACATTACAAATATCCTTCTTTTTTAAAATATTCCAACACTTTTTTATAAACGGGTTTTTTAAAATGAGTGATATAATCTAAAACTTCATCGGCGTTTATAAATTTATAATCCGTAAATTCCGGATGCTTTGTTTTGATGTCAAGTTTCGCGCTTTTTTTCAGTCTGACAAGAAAATATTTCTGTTTCTGCCCGTCATACGGATACATTTTTTCGCTTGCGATCTTACTTGGAAAATCATAAAAAAGCCAATCCGGATATTCGGCGACTATCTCTATCTTTTTCGTGCCTATCTCCTCTTTAAGTTCCCGCAAAAGCGCATCGTTCGGGCTTTCTCCTTCGTCTATGCCGCCTTGAGGAAACTGCCATGCGTCTGCTATATCGCTTCTTTGGGCTATGAAAATTTTACATTTAAAAGGATATTCGGGCGAAACGATAACTGCGGCTACATTGGGGCGGTATTTTTTCTCGCTTTCCGTTATTTTTTCCGACATGTATCAGCCTCAAATTTTTGTTATAATGGTAGCCAAGATGTGATTAAAATTGTGTAAATTTTTCAAAATTAAAACATCAAAGTTTAATTTTATTTAGAGGATAAAAAGTGATTTTATATCTGCATATTCCATTTTGCGGCAGTAAATGTCCCTACTGTTCGTTTGTCTCTTATGCCGATAAAAATCCCCTTAAAAAAGAGTACTCAAAAGCTATTTTAAAACAGCTTGAATTTGAAATGGAAAAATTTGACTTGCAGCCAAAAAGCGTAGAATCTGTTTTTGTCGGCGGCGGTACGCCCTCAGAGTTTGACCCCGAGCTTTTGAAGCCTTTCATGCAAGAACTCTCACTGTTTTTAAGCAATAAAGCGGAGATAACTACGGAGGCAAATCCAAATTCCGCTTCATTAAAATGGCTTTTGGGCATGAAGTCGCTTGGATTTAACCGCATAAGTTTTGGGGCTCAAAGTTTTGATGATCAAAAGTTAAAATTTTTAGGCAGAATCCACAATGCAAAAGAGGCGCGAGAAGCTATTTTGAGAGCGTATGCGGCGGGATTTGAGAATATTTCCGTTGATATTATGTACGATACGAAAATAGACACAAAAAAAGTGTTGGAAAACGATGTCAAAACTGCCGCCGCGCTTCCTTTGAACCATTTGAGCGCGTATTCGCTCACTCTTGAAAAAAATACGCCGTTTTTTCAGAAAAAAAATGCGCGAAAAGAGTCTCTCATAAAAGCTAAATTTCTCATCAAAACGCTAAAAAACGAAAGGTTTTTGCAGTATGAAATCTCCAATTTTTCGCGCGGTTACGAGTGTTTTCACAATAAACAATATTGGGCGCATGAGAGCTATATCGGCATAGGGTGTTCGGCTGTGGGATTTGACGGGCGAAGGCGTTTTTATCCAAGCAAAAATCTTGAAGAGTACGCCAAATCGCCGCTTACTCAAAAAACGGAGTATTTGAGCGATGAAAATTTGCGTTTGGAAAAGCTTTTTTTGGCAATGCGCTCAAATATCGGCATAGAGTTGGAGTTTTTTCCTGAACGCGCAAAAATAGACACGCTTGAAAAAGCCAAAAAAATCCGCATAAAAAATGGCAGAGTTTACAATAATGACTATCTTTTAGCTGACGAAATCGCGCTTTTTTTAAATTAGGCAAATTTTATATCAGCGCCGCTTTTAGCGCAAAAAATAGCATTTGCCGTAAACATTATGCGCTAAGGCATTTGCCGTTGCAAAAGCGCGGCAATCCTCACCCCTCCGTCACTCCCGCGCTCCATTTCGTCATTCCCGCGACCGAACGACAAACGCATGTACTCTCTCCGTCATTCCCGCGACCTCTTTCGTCATTCCCGCGCAGGCGGGAATCCATATTATTAATAATGTATAATTCCGTCATTGCGAGCCGATAAACATGAAACTAAATTCTCACTTCTTTTGTCTTTCCCGCGACCTCTTTCGTCATTCCCGCGACCGAACGACAAACGCATGTACTCTCTCCGTCATTCCCGCGATTGAATGATAAATAAAATGCGACATCTCCCTTCAGTCATTCCTGCAAACATTTCTCTCCGTCATTCCCGCGACCTCTTTCGTCATTCCCGCGCAGGCGGGAATCCAAATATAAGTAAAAAGTAATTTCATGTATTACTTAACTATACTTTTTTGTTTTTTTGGATTACCATGCAATGTTTACCATGTTTTGAATTGTTTTTTTGGATTCCCGCCTGCGCGGGAATGACGGAGAAAAGACAAAAGAGGTCGTGGGAATGACGAAAAGAAGGCATTTGAATGGCTAAATAAACACATGTATTTTATTTGTCGTTCAATCGCAGAAATAACGGAAAAG
>JAITAB010000023.1 GCA_031284315.1 Campylobacteraceae bacterium | reverse complement strand
CGTCATTCCCGCACCTCTCCGTCATTCCCGTGAAAACGGGAATCCATATTATGACAACAAAAGGCTATCGCCAATAATAAGATGAAATAATTTTTATTTATTAGTTTGGATTCCCGCCTGCGCGGGAATGACATAGAAGGCGCATATACTTCGCTTGTCGTTCGGTCGCGGGAATGACGGAATGAAGTGCGGGAATGACGGAAAGAGGCATGTTTTTTATATTGTTACGCTATTGTCGTAATGATGGAAAAGAAATAGTATCTACCGCAAGCCAATAGTATTTATGCTCTACTCTTTTTTGCTGAAAAGCTTCCAACAAATCCCAAAACATACCGTTTGATTCGTTGTAAAGAACATCAAAATGAGTCTCTTTAAACATGGCGGTTTCATTGTTGTTGTAAATATTCTGAACAACACTATCTTTTATAATATCTAATGAAGCCCAAACTTGTTCCTTTGTATTCAATACGCCATTGGCATAATAAATATCATTCTTTCTTTCGTCTATCTCCGTAATTGAGGCATATAAATTAGCAGAAAATAGGAGTATTAAAATAAATAGTAGCTTTTTCATAGTTATTTTCCTAAAAGGGCATCAATATCAAAGTCGCATGAAGTCCTGTATGCTTCAATGCTGTCTGGAAGAGAATACACGCCTCCGCTAAGTTTTTTGTTATAAGTTAAGTAAGCTTCTATTCTCTCTACAGTGTTAAACTGCATACTCTTAAAAGCGGTAGAGGTTACAATGCTATGATCTATTAAAAGAGGTTCATTAAAACTATCTGCGTAATTTCTAAAATAACTATTACAAGCCTGTGCAGCTTCCATTACTTTTGTTGTCTCTTGCGCTTTACTTGGGTCTTGTATGACTATCTGTGAAGCTCTCGCCACTTGAAACCCTATATGTGTAGCTATCTTATGATGGTCTTTGTATTTAAATATCAGCCATCGTTCAACATCGTCTCTTACTCCGTTATCGTTACTGTCTATACCAAGAAGAGTTGAGTCGTTTATCTCAGGGTCAGGATACGGAGGAAGCACAAAGCCGTTTACGCGCTCACCGCCTTCGGGACTGTATCCGCCTGAAGTTGAAGTACCGGTATTTGAACTGCCGTTTCCTTTTTTATCGCAGCCGTTAACAGCCAAAGCCAACGCTAAAACCAAAGATAAAGTAACCAACTTTTTCATAAATCGCTCCTCATTTTAAATTAAGAACAGTATTTTAACATAAAATATATGAAATGGGTAAAAATTAACACTTTGAGATTAAATATTTTATACGACAACATAAACTTTGCTCGTTTTTCCTTCTGTCATTGCAAGCTAACGCAATCAGCGCGATAATCCGAAAACCTTTCCGTCATTCCCGCGACCCTTATGTCATTCCCGCGCAGGCGGGAATCCAAAAAAGAAAATAAAGAAACTCCGTCATTCCCGCACCTCTCCGTCATTCCCGTGAAAACGGGAATCCATATTATGACAACAAAAGGCTGTCGCCAATAATAAGATGAAATAATTTTTATTTATTAGTTTGGATTCCCGCCTTCCCTCACGATATGCGTTTTCTGCGAAAACTTGTCGTTCGGTCGCGGGAATGACGGAAAGGGGCGATGGAATGGCATAAAGGGTGCGGGAATGACATAAGAGGTGCATATACTTTGCTTGTTGTTATATCGCGGGAATGACGGAAAGGACACAGGAGGATAAGGAAGCATTTTTTATACTGCCATGACGCTTTGCGGCTCGCAACGGCGGAATAAATTTGTAAGCGTCAGTCAAAAAGTGTTTTTTGCTGTACGGATGGAGTTTTCTTTTTGGATTTTGTTTTTGGCTTGGGCGGGTTTTCTGCTGATTGTTTTGATTGCGGTACGGTAGAGTTTTCTGTCTGTTTGGCGTCTTCAATATTTTGTTCATGCGAGGCGGTAAAACTTTCATGTGATTTTGTGATTTTAAAAGCCTCTTTATAGGAGCTTTGTTTAAGTTCTTTTGTTTTAGTATTTACTTTTTTGCCGCGCCCGAAAAGTTTAAACTTTAAAAAAAGTAGAGCCGTAACCGTTATTATAAACAAAAATATAACAATATAAAAAAGCATATTCAAAATATAACCAAGCGTTCCGCTTCCCGTATCTTTCGCGATATTTTCTATCGTAAATGGAGCGGCTTTGGGAGTAAGAGCGATATACAGCGTGTTGGCGTCATTTGTAACGGATATGTCAAACAACTGCCTGCCGACAAATAAAATTTCAGTGGAATTTTTATCCGAAGGCTTGACGCTTACGCTTTGTATCATGGAGGTATTGAGCGCTTTTGCGGAAGATTCGGCGTTGTTTAAGCCGTAGAAAGTCAATATTGCCATGCCGCCTTCATTTTTCTGCTCAAAAGAGGCGTTAAAACTGCCCTCAAACATAAGAATAAGCTTTAGCGTTCCGTTTTTATCCTGTTTGTCGGGATAAACTATCTCTGTAATATTTGCGCTAAATAATGAAGCGGCAAGCATGAGCCAAAGAATAACAGCACGCAATTTCTCTCCTTTGCAAATATGGCTATAAGTTTATAATAATTTTTCTTTAGCTGCAATATATCGTATATTAAGAGCCGCTGTTATACAATAACAGGTTTATTTGATTAAAGGATTGGTGTGGAAAGTATAAAAATATACGGGGCGAAAGAGAATAACCTAAAATCTATCAATTTAACTATCCCCAAAAACAGACTAATCGTTTTTACGGGCATTTCGGGCAGCGGCAAAAGTACGCTTGCGTTTGATACCCTTTACGCGGAAGGACAGAGGCGTTATATTGAGTCTTTGTCCTCATACGCGAGAATGTTTTTGGACAAAGTCGGCAAACCAGATGTAGAAAAGATAGAAGGACTTACGCCCGCCATTGCGATAGACCAGAAAAGCACAAGCAAAAACCCGCGTTCAACTGTGGGAACTATCACTGAAATATACGACTATCTAAGGCTTTTATATGCAAGAGCGGGACGACAGCACTGTCATTTATGCGGCAAACCCATCTCCAAAATGTCGGCGGCGGATATCATAGAGCAGATATTAAAGCTTCCGGACGGCGCAAAACTTGTCATCACTGCGCCGCTTGTGCGCGAAAAAAAAGGAACTTTTGCGGATTTGATAGAATCTTTGCGCTTAAAAGGATTCGTCCGCGCCATGATAGACGGCGTCATGGTAAGGCTTGATGAAGAGATAGAACTTTCAAAGACCAAAAAGCATACGATAAAAGTCGTTATAGACCGTATCGTGATGAGTGAAGAAAACAGCCAAAGAGTTGCCGCGAGCGTTGAAAAAGCGCTTGAAGAGAGTTATCAGGAGGTGGAGGTAGAGATACTGAATGCCAAAGAGATAGGGTATGAAAAGGAGAATATCCATTTCAGCGAACATTTGGCATGTTTTGACTGCAAGATAAGCTTCAATCCGCTTGAGCCGCTCTCATTTTCGTTTAACTCTCCCAAAGGCGCGTGCGATGCATGCGATGGGCTTGGCATACGGTACGCTTTGGATATAAGCAAAATCATAGATGAGAGTTTAAGTATAGAAAACGGCGCGGTTCGGATTTTTTACGGCTTTAATAAAAGCTTTTATTATAAATTTTTGTTGGCGTTTTGCGAAAGCGAAAAGATAGATGTTGCTATGCCTTTTGGCGAATTAAAGGAGCATGAGAGAAAAGCTGTGCTGCATGGACGCACGGAAGCGGTTACATTTTACTGGAAACATCACAAAATAAGCAAAATGTATGACGGCGTGGTCAAAATGGCATACAACATTATAAAAGACGAACATGGATTCAGCGAATACATGAGCGAAAAAATATGCGACAAATGCGGCGGTTTCAGGCTAAATCCAGAATCCCTCGCCGTAAAAACAGCAGGTAAGGGCATCGCGGATATACTTGTCATGCCGATAGAAAAAGCGTTTGAATTTTTCTCAAACGAGGAGAATTTTAAATATCTCAAAACGCAGGAAAAAATGGTGGCGGCTCCGATTTTGAGGGAGATAAACGAACGATTGCGCTTTTTGCATGATGTGGGGCTTGGATATCTTACTTTGGGCAGAGATTCAAGAACCATAAGCGGCGGAGAAGCGCAGAGAATAAGGATAGCTTCTCAAATAGGAAGCGGACTTACGGGCGTTATGTATGTGTTGGACGAGCCAAGTATCGGGCTTCATGAGCGAGATACGCTCAAACTCATAAAAACGCTTAGAATTTTGCAGGAGAAGGGAAATACGCTTATTGTTGTTGAACATGACAAAGAGACGATTAAAAGCGCGGATTTTATCGTGGATATAGGACCTGCGGCTGGAAAATTCGGCGGAGAAGTGATATTTGCAGGTACGCTGGAAGAGCTTGAAAAGAGCGATACGCAAACGGCGGTATATCTGACTGGCAAAAAAACGATAGATTATCAACAAAACAGAAAACAGAGCAGTTGGCTTGAACTTAAAAATGTCAATATCAATAATATCCATGATTTGAGCGTTAAAATTCCGCTTCAAAATTTAGTCGCGGTTACGGGCGTGAGCGGAAGCGGCAAAAGTTCTTTGATACTCCAAACGCTGCTTCCTGTCGCAAAAGAGCTTTTAAACAGAGCCAAAAAAATCAAAAAAATATCGGGCATGGAGTGCAATGGCTTGGAACAGCTTGACAAAGTCATCTATCTTGACCAAAGTCCTATCGGAAGAACGCCAAGAAGCAATCCTGCCACATATACAGGTCTCATGGACGAATTAAGAACGCTTTTTTCAAATACGAAAGAGGCGAAAATCAGAGGCTACAAACCCGGACGATTTTCGTTTAATGTCAAGGGCGGCAGATGCGAAAAGTGTCAGGGAGACGGCGAGATAAAGATAGAGATGCACTTTTTGCCCGATATTATGGTCAAATGCGATACATGCGGCGGCAAACGCTACAACGCCCAGACTTTGGAAGTAAAATACAAAGGCAAATCCATATCCGACATATTGGAAATGAGCGTGGACGAAGCTATCGCTTTTTTCGCCGCCATACCGAAAATTTATCAGATACTAAAAACGCTGCAAGATGTCGGGCTCGGCTATATCACGCTTGGGCAAAACGCTACGACTTTAAGCGGCGGCGAAGCGCAGAGGATAAAACTCTCAAAAGAGCTTAGCCGCAAAGATACGGGCAAAACGCTTTATGTTTTGGACGAGCCGACAACAGGGCTTCATTTTGCCGATGTGGATAAACTGACCAAAGTTTTGCACCATTTGGTTTCGCTTAACAATACGATAATCGTCATTGAACACAACATGGATATTATCAAAAATGCCGATTTTGTGATAGACATGGGACCTGAGGGCGGTGATAAGGGCGGTAAAATCGTGGATTCAGCGCCGCCTTTGAAAATGGCGCAAAATTACAAAAAGACAGGCTCTTATACGGGAGAATTTTTGGCGTATGAGTTGGGACTAAAAGAGAAGGAGGCACAATGAAAACCATAACGATAATAGACACTTTCGGATTTTTTTTTAGAAGTTACTATGCCCTGCCCAATTTAAAAAACTCAAAAGGCGAGCCTACGGGACTTTTGACGGGGTTTGCAAATTTTATCCAAACATCGCTGCGCGAATTTCCTTCGGATTACATGTTGTTTGCGCTGGATAGCAAAGGCAAAACTTTCCGACATAATATAGATCCAAACTACAAAGCCAACAGAGTTGAACCGCCCGCAGACTTGAAAATACAGCTCCCCATTGCTATTGAGTGGATAAAAAAGATGGGATTTGCACGCTACTTTGAAGATGGTTATGAAGCGGACGATGTTATCGCTTCTATGGTGAAATTCGCCAAAGCAAGCGACTTGAAAGTGCGCATCGTTACGCATGACAAAGATTTGTATCAACTCATAGACGGCGGCAAAGTGGTGATATACGAGCCTGTCAAAAAAAGAGAGATAGACGAAAACGGCTGTTTTGAAAAATTCGGATTGCCGCCCTCAAAGATAAGGGATTATCTCTCTTTGACGGGCGACACGGCGGATAACATTCCGGGCGTTAAAGGCATAGGAGCTGTGGGCGCGAAAAAACTTTTGGACGAATTTGACAATTTGCAAAATCTCTACGACAATTTGGAAAAAGTGCGCAATGAACGAATAAGAGAGCTTTTAAAAGCAGGGAAAGAGAGTGCGTTTATGAGTTTGAAACTGACTGCGCTTGACGACTCTTTAAGCGTTTACGAAAAACTTGAAAATTTTAAACTTCCCTCGCAGCAGCCGCTTTTGGCGATAAGACAGGAACTTTTAGACAATGATATGTACTCCATTTTGAACCGTTTAAACGCGGCAAATACAAAAACGCATGAGAAAAAAATGGATTTTGATCCCGTACTGCTCGACACGAAAGAAAAACTCTTAAAAGCGATAGAGAGTATCCCTGATGGCGCATTTGTCGCGTTTGATACCGAAACGGATTCGTTAGACTCAAGAAATGCAAACATTGTAGGCTTTTCATTTTGTTTTGAAGAAGATAAAGCTTACTATGTCCCGATTGCGCACTACTATTTGGGAGTGGGCGCGCAGATTGACAAAACAGACGCAAAAGAGGCGTTAAACAAGCTTTTTACGCATAAAATCATCGGGCAGAATATAAAATTTGATTTGAATGTCGTGGAGTTTAATTTTGGCATAAAAGACATAAATATTTGTGCCGATACAATGATAATGGCGTGGCTTTTGGACTCCGAATCAAGCGTTGGCATGGACTCTTTGGCAAAACGGCTCTTTGGATACAATACGATAAAATTTTCCGATGTAGTACCCAAAAATGCGACATTTACTAATGTTGAACTTGACGATGCATGCAGATATTCGGCAGAAGATGCGTGGATAACGCTGAAATTTTATCATAAATTAAAAGAGCTCTTGGAGCCGAAACTCTTAGAAATTGCGAACAAAATAGAGTTTCCGTTTATAAAAATTTTAAGAGAGATGGAAAATGAGGGTATAAAAGTAAACACGGCGCATCTGAAAATGCTGCTTGAAAAGAGCGAAAGCGCGATAAATGCGCTTACCCGTGATATTTATGATTTGAGCGGCAGAGAATTTAATATTAATTCCACCCAGCAGTTAAGCGCGGTTTTATTCGGGCATTTGGGGCTTGATGCGTCCAAAAAGACAAAAACAGGTTACAGCACGGACGAGAATGTATTGAGCGAACTTTTGCATGAACACGCCGTTATACCCAAACTGCTGGAATACAGGGAAGTTTATAAGTTAAAATCAACATATATAGAGCCGCTTTTAAAACTTGGGCTTTCTGACAAAAATTCACGCATTCGTACGAATTTTTTGCAGACAGGCACTTCTACCGGACGGCTTAGTTCAAAAGAGCCTAATTTGCAAAATATTCCTGTCAGAACCGAGCTTGGCAAAGAGGTAAGAGCAGCGTTTACCGCCAAAGAAGGCTTTAAACTTGTCGGTATTGACTATTCGCAGATAGAGCTTAGGCTTTTGGCGCATTTTAGTTTGGACAGCGCGCTTGTAAAGGCGTTTTTGGACGATAAAGATATACATTTTGAAACGGCGGCAAAACTTTTCGGCGACAGGGCAAAGGAGATGAGAAATGTCGCAAAAAGCATTAATTTTGGGCTTTTGTACGGCATGGGAGCAAAAAAACTCGCCGCTGCGATAGATGTGCCGCAAAATGAAGCCAAATCCTACATAGAGAGCTATTTCGCCTCATTTCCGACTGTGAAAAATTATATTGTGCATATAGAAGATTTTGCGAAAAAAAACGGCTTTATAGAGACGATATTGGGGCGCAGGCGCAATTTTGATTTCGCTTCCGCTACGCCTCTTATGATGGCAAATTACAACAGAGAAGCGGTAAATGCCGTATTTCAGGGAAGCGCGGCGGATTTGATAAAACTTGCGATGTTAAAAATTTATGATACGCTTTTAAACGAAAACGCCAAACTTCTTTTGCAAATCCACGATGAACTTATTTTTGAAGTCAAAGAAGAAGAGGCTTTGGAATTTTCGCGAAAAGCAAGCGCGGCGATGGAAGCTGTCTATAAACTCAATGTGCCGCTGAAAACCACCGTCAGCATCGGCGATAATTGGGGCGAATTGAAATAGATTTATGATTTATAAAATGGACGAAAACAGCGCCGCTTTTCCTGACCCAAATGAAGCGGACGAAAACGGAGTTGTGGCGTATGGCGGGGATTTGAGCGCAGAGCGGCTTATCGCGGCGTATAAAAACGGCATATTTCCGTGGCCTCATGAAAATTTGCCGCTTTTGTGGTTTTCGCCCGACCCAAGAGCTGTTATTTATCCCGAACAGTTTAAGCTTGCGCGTTCTTTAAGGCAAAATTTAAAAAAATACGAGATAAAAATTGATGCGAATTTTTCAAAAGTCATTGACATGTGCGCTCAAATCAGAACAAACGGCACATGGATAAATGATGAGGTAAAAAAGGCTTACTGCCGCTTGCATGAACTCAAAATCGCGCACTCTGTGGAAAGTTACGATGAAAACGCGGAACTTGTCGGAGGTTTGTACGGCGTATGTATCGGCGGCGTTTTTTGCGGAGAATCCATGTTTGCCCTAAAAAAAGACGCTTCAAAAGCCGCGCTTTATAAACTATGCCAAATAGCGGAGGAAAAGGGCGGAATTGTAGATTGTCAAATCATAAATCCCCATTTATCTTCGCTTGGAGCAGTGGAAATTTCGAGAGAAGAATTTTTGCAAATTCTCCATGTTTTAGGCTCTAAGCCTCAGATATTATAAAATAAATCTTTTTTGTCATGATTTTTTTATGGTATAATGTCAATTTTAAAAAAAGGAGATGATGAAGATGTATCTTTTTACTTCCGAAGTTGTGAGCCCCGGACACCCTGACAAATGCGCGGATATCATAGCGGATTCTATTGTTGATAAGATTTTGCAGGCAGATCCTGACGGCAGGGTTGCAAGCGAGGTTTTTGTAGCGGGAAAACATGTAATTATCGGCGGCGAGGTAAATACAAGGGCGCAGTTTAGCAAAAGCGATTATGAAAATATCGCCAAAGAGGCTCTTAAAAATATAGGCTATGACGGCAAAAGCGCGTTTACAAAAGAGCAGTGCTTGCATCCTAACGATGTTAAAGTGCAAGTGCTGTTAAATCAGCAATCCCCCGATATCAATCAAGGCGTTGACCAAGAGGACGGCGAAATAGGCGCAGGCGATCAGGGGATAATGTTTGGATTTGCTTCAAACGAGACAAAAGAGTTTATGCCCGCGGCGATTACTTATGCCAGAGCGATATGCGACAAAGTCTATCAATACGCGCTTGCGCACAAAAATGAACTTGGCGTTGACATTAAAACGCAAGTTACGGTGGATTACGGCGCAAAAAGCAATTTTGAAGACGGCAAACCCCAGCATATTCATACTATCGTAGTTTCCGCGCCAAGCGTAGAGAACATGCCTATCGTCAAAGTACGCGAACTGATAAAAAAACTTATAGATGATTCGGGACTGCCCAAAGAGCTTTACGACCCCAATAAAAAAGATACTATCATACACATAAATCCGACAGGAAGATATGTAAACCACAGCTCTTTGCACGATTCCGGACTTACGGGGCGAAAGCTTATAGTGGACAGTTTCGGCGGATATTCGCCGATAGGCGGCGGCGCACAGTCAAGCAAGGATTACACGAAAGTTGACAGAAGCGCGCTTTACGCGGCGAGGTGGATAGCCAAAAATATCGTAGCGGCGGGCTTGGCGGACAAATGTATAGTGCAAATCTCATACGCGATAGGCGTAGCGCACCCGATATCCGTATGCGTTGATACAATGGGTACATTTAAGCAATATGTGAATGACGATATTTTGTCTGATTTTGTTTTGGAAAAATTTCCGCTGACGCCAAAATGGATAACAAAACAGTTTGCGCTTGACAAGCCGAGCAAAAAAACTTTTCTTTATGCCGATGTCGCCGCACGCGGACAAGTAGGACAAAGCGACTATCCATGGGAGAAATTGGACGCCGTGGAACTGTTTAAGGGATTATTGAAATAAAAATAGATACAAGAACTGTAATGAATTAGTATCCTTCTTATTTTTTTATCTTCTTACATGAACCGACACAAAAGTTGTATTGAAATGATTATCATAGAATATTGTTGAGCATTCTCTATTGCATGAACCGACACAAAAGTTGTATTGAAACAAAATCGTAACCTTTTGTCTTTAAGCAATCCGTGTAAAAAATCGCATACGAGTTTGCGAGTGCAATTTCCGATTGCGTATGAAGCGGAGTGGAGTACACTCATGCGAAAATTTCCAAAAACGCGCTAAAGTAAAGTTTGAATATAACAATAAAGCATAGAATTAAGTACTTTATATTGGTGAAGGTTCAGCCTCTATGCCCGCTAAAATTTGTATTAATAAAGGCTCGTTTGTTAATTTTAACGCGGTTTTTGTGCGTTTCACGCGCTATTGTAGTAAAAAATTTTTTGTAAAGTTTGTTATGGAGTATAAAAGGCGTAAAATCCGCCTTTTTTATGCTTTGCTCTTTTTGTGTGCTAAATCGCTAAAAAAACTTATAAGTAAAGCAATTAAGCCTAAAAAAATGCCTGTTATGATAGCTTCCATGTTATGCTCCGTAAGTAAATTAGCATATTATAGCGTTTTTAGGCTTTTTTGTGCGTTTAACGGCTATATATGCAAGAAGATTTTTTGTGATATAATATTGTATTTTATTCAAGGATATAACATGACAAGGCTAAAATATACAATAGCAAATATAGCAATCAATTTAGCAATAGCTTTTATAGCGTTTTATTTGATAGTTTCTTTTAGTCCGCTGGCTTAATTTTTTAGCGTTTTTATATTTCGTTTGGTTTCAGCCGCTATTTTTAAGCCATAATAGCCTGCAAATGCTATAGCTCCGATTGCGATTATAGGTAATATAATTTTACCTGTTAGGCTTACTTTGTCAATAGCTCCGTTTGCCGTGCTCGCTTCCATTTCAGCGGGAGTCATTTTCACATGAACCGACACAAGCGTTATTCCTGTTTTGTCTGCCTGTAAATTTCACTCTTTTAAATACGGTGCGATGTATCGCTCATGATAGGAAGGTTTTAGCATGGATATATCCACAAGTACGAGACCGTCTATGCAGTCGTTAAAATCAGGATCTATGCTAAAATCAACAAACTGTACTCCTCCTTTTTCGCAGAGTTCCGAATACTGCTTGTAAAGCGTGGGGATACTGCAGTTCATGTTGTTGAGCATGCTTTTTAAGGCGCGCATGTCTTGATGATAGTCGCTGCCGATAAATTTCTCTAAAGCCAGCAATTGCGTTGCAGGGTACGGGCGTTTTGAAGCGGCGGTTGGATTTTTGGCTGAAAAATAGAGCCTATAAAACGACACTAATAAATCGCGTGCCGCCAAAGGCAAAGACGATGATATGGAAACGGGTCCGAACAGATATCTATATTCGGGATTTTTCGCCAAAAAAGCTCCTATGCCCTGCCATAGATAATCCAACCCTTTTTTACCCCAATATTTAGGCTGTATAAAGCTTCTTCCAAGTTCAACGCCGTATCTTAAAATCTCATTCATATTTTCATTATAATCAAATAGCGTATCGCTATATAGCATCTTTGTATTTTCATATTTATCAGTAGGCGTAAAACGGTAAGCTCCGACTATGTCAAGATGATGGGCGTCCCACAATACCAAATGGTGGTAATAGTTATCGTAGCAATCCAAATCAAGCCTTTTCCCGCTGCCTTCCCCTACGGCTCTGAAAGCTATCTCTCTTAGCCTCCCAAGCTCATGCAGTACGGGCAAAAACGATTCATCTATATCCATTTTGCATAGATAGATGATTTTGTTATCAGGAGTTTTTCCCAAAATTTCGCACTTTTCAAGCGCATTTTTAAGGGCTGTCCGCGCTGAGGAGAGAGCTATAGGCTCTTCGCCCTTGATATGTCCTTTTTTGCCTCTGCCTATTTGATATACATGTTTTCTTAAAGATTTGGCTGTTTGAGCGGGAGATATTCTATCGCTGTTCCAATACTCGTACGGTATTCGTCTGCCTATCCTTACTCTTATGCCTTTGCCTTTTTGCTTGAACATTTCATCTACCAGCAAATATGTGGATAGGGGTTTGTATATCATGGACAAAAGATAGAATAAAATACTATTTTTGCCCTTTATGTGAACGGGGACTATGCTCGCATGCGTGCGGAAAGCAAGCTTTACAAATCCGCTGTTCCATTTGCAGTCTTTTATCCCTTTGGGGTTAAATCTTGACACTTCTCCTGCGGGAAAGACTACCAAAGCTCCTCCGTTTCGCAAATGCTCTTGAAGCTCTTTTATCTGATGTCGTTGGGTCTGTCCTCCCATGTTATCTACCAATATAAATATATCTTCCAGCGCTTTAACATGGGAGAGGATACGATTGGACATGGTTTTTACATCGTCTCTTACGGAGGATATTATTTTTAGCAATGCCAAACCGTCAAGCAAACCTGTGGGGTGGTTTGATACGAATATTACTGCGCCTTGGGACGGGATATTTTCCAAATCCGCATTGTCCATTTCGCATCTAAACTCAAAATAGTGCAGCATTTCATCAACGAAATCTATGCCTTTAAGGGTTGGGTATTTTTTCTCAAACTCCATGAACTCTTTCTCATGAAACAGATGAGGCAGTATCCATCTTAAAAGCTTTTCGCGCCATTTGGGCAGTTTGCGCTCTTGGGATTGTTGTTGTATAAGAGAGTCAAAATACATGAAATTACCCGAATTTACCCGTAATATATTCTTCCGTGAGACGCTCTTTGGGCGTTACGAAAAGCTCTTTTGTGGGGCTTAGCTCTATCAAATCCCCAAGATACATAAATGCCGTATAGTCGCTGACACGCGCCGCTTGCTGCATGTTGTGCGTTACGATGATGACGCTTACTTCGTTTTTAAGTTCGGTGATGAGCTGTTCTACCGCCTGCGTTGAAATAGGATCAAGCGCAGATGTCGGTTCGTCAAATAAAAGCGCCTGCGGCTCTACGGCTATCGCGCGGGCTATGCAAAGCCTTTGCTGCTGACCGCCCGAAAGGGAGTTCGCGTCGCTTTTCAATCTGTCTTTGACTTCATTCCAAATGGCGGCGCCTTTTAAAGCCTTTTCTATTCTGTCGGTTAATTCGGACTTCGCCCTGATGCCTTTGAGTTTTAATCCGTATGCGATATTGTCCCAGATAGACATGGGAAACGAAGTCGGTTTTTGGAAAATCATACCGATTTTTGTACGCAATTCAATCAAATCAGTTTTTGGTTCAAGTATATTTTGATTGTTAAAAATAATTTTGCCTTTGTAAATATTGCCCGCGTATAAATCATGGATACGGTTAAAGCAGCGCAAAAGCGTAGTCTTACCGCATCCGCTCGGACCTATCAGAGCGGTGATTTTATGTTTTGCTATCGGCATATTTATGCCTCTTAAACTACTCTCATTCGTATTGGCATAGGTAAAAGAGAGGTTTGCGACCTCAATGGCTTTCTCTTCCTGAATATTTGTGATGGTTGCCAAATTATCTCCTCTTTTTGATGATAAGTCTGCCCATGATATTTATCCCAAGAACAAATATTGAGAGCAAAAACGCCGCCGCCCAGCCAAGACTCTGCCAGTCTGCATAAGGGCTTGTGGCGTAATTAAACATGGTAACCGTAAGAGACGATACGGGCGCGTTTAAGTCTATGCTGAAAAAGTTATTGTTAAATGAGGTAAATAGCAGCGGGGCAGTTTCGCCGCTGACTCTTGCGATTGAGAGCAGCGCTCCCGTTAAAATGCCTATCTTTGCGCCTCTATAGACAACGCCCGTTATGACTTTATATCTTGAAGCTCCCAAAGCCGCCGCCGCTTCTCTTTGCGTTTGCGGAACAAGAGAGAGCATATCGTCCGTTACCCTTAAAACTATCGGTATCATGATAACCGCCAGCGCGGCTATGCCCGCCCAGCCCGAAAAATGCCCGACAGGATTGACCAAAATCGCATATATAAACGCTCCTATGACGATTGAGGGCGAACTCATCATGATGTCGCTTATATCGCGTATAAAATTTGCTATTTTGCCTTTGTGCGCGTATTCGCTCAAAAATGTGCCTGCCAGCACGCCTATGGGAATGCCCATGAGCGAAGCGAAAAATACCAGCATGCCCTGACCTACAAGCGCGTTTTTCAATCCGCCGCCCTCTATGCCGCTTGGCGCGGTATTGTGCAAAAATATGTCAAGATTTAGCGCGGCAAATCCTTTATAACACAGTACAAAAAGTATCCAGAACAAAAACGCTATGCCTATCGCCGCGCTTACAACGCAAAGCGTCAATACTATGCGGTTTACGGCTACACGCTTATTTTTATAACTCATGCGCGCTCCCTTAATTTTCTAAAAAAGATAAATTTGGCGATGCCTATGACGACAAAACTAATCACAAAAAGTATAAACGCCAGATAAAACAGCGAAGAGTAGTAAAGCGCGCCGTCCGCTTCCGTGAATTCATTTGCCAAAGTTACGGGTATAGAAGTCGCGGCAGAAGTTATCGCGCTTGGCAGTTTGTGAACATTTCCCATGACAAAAGTTACCGCCATAGTCTCGCCTATCGCGCGCCCCAGAGCCAATATCGCGGCTCCTAAAATTCCAGCTTTCGCGTAAGGGATAATTACGCTTTTGATGACATCCCATTTTGTTGCGCCTAAAGCGTAAGCGGACTCTTTTAAAATGTTCGGCGTGGTATTCATGGCGTCTCTTGCAACCGAAGCCATGAACGGCAGTATCATGATGGAAAGCACAATCCCCGCCGTTAAAAGTCCAAGACCGTTTCCGCCAAAAAGAGCGCGTAAAATCGGCGCAAAGTAAAACAGTCCCCACATGCCGTAAATGACCGAAGGAATTGCGGCTAATAACTCTACTGCCGTTCCGACGGGGGATTTTAGCCTCTCATGCGCTATTTCGCTCAAAAATATCGCCGCGCCAATCGCCAAAGGCACAGCTATAAGCATGGCTATCAAAGTGGAAAGAATAGAGCCTGCTATCGCGGGAAAACCGCCGAAAATTTCAAGATTTGGCGCCCATTTTGAAGATGTCAAAAAGCCAAGCCCGAAAGCGTCTATCGCAGGTTTGGCTTCGCTAAGCAATACGGCAAATATGGCTATGAGTATGATCAATATGCCGTACGCCATAAAACGGGTGATGTTTAAAAAAAGAAAGTCGCTTATTTTATTCACATGCCGCCTTTCGAATTGATTTTTGTATTTTAATAACACTCTATTGCGAAACGGTTACGCTAAAACTTTTTAACAGACGCGCAGTTTTTTGAAGCTTATAAATTAAAACGCCGCGCCCGTTATGAGGCGCGGACAAAACAAACCTTCTTTAAGAGCAATCCTCTAATTTAACTTGTTATCTTTCCAATATTCGCGGATAAGATTTTTAGTTTCAACAGGCAGCGGAACATAGCCAAGTTTTATCAAATCCTTGTCGCCCTTTTCAAACGCCCAATTGAAAAATGTAACTATTTTTTTGTTTGTATCCGCCTTATCGGTCGGCAAAAGTATAAATGTCGCCGCAACTATCGGATAAGCGTTATCACCGTCTTGTAAAACCAAAAGCTGGTAAAAATTATCGGCTTTGCTCCATTTTGCGCCTTTGGCGGCGGCTTTGAAATTATCGTCGTTCGGACTCACCCATTTGCCGCTTTTGGTCGTAAGCGCTGCGCGCGCGAGATTGTTTTTGAGCGCGTACGCATTTTCAAGGTATCCGATAGAATTCGGCGTCTGCTCTATCATGGAAGTAACTCCCTCATTGCCTTTCGCGGCAATTCCCACAGCCCAATCTATCGCCTTTCCTACGCCGAAGCTGTCTTTCCACTCTTTACTAACGCCCGCCAAAAAACTTGTGAAGTTAAATGTCGTACCCGAACCGTCGCTTCGTCTAACGACCGTAATATCGGCATTGGGAAGTTTTAAATTGGGGTTGTCTTTGGCGATTTTCGCGTCATTCCATTTTTTGATTTTGCCAAGATATATATCGGCTACAACTTCATTTCGTAGTTTCAATTCGCTGTCTTTAATGCCGTCTATATTGTAAGCCAAAACTATAGAGCCGATGAGCGATGGAAATTGCAGCAGTTTCGCGCCGCTCAAATCCTCGTTTTTAAGCGGCTCATCGCTTGCGCCGAAATCAACGACTCTTGAAGTTATCTGTTTGATTCCGCCGCCTGAACCGATGGATTGGTAATTTATCTCACTGCCGCTCTCCTGTCCGTACGAATATGCCCAGCCAAAATACGCCGGCGCAGGAAACGATGCTCCCGCTCCATTAATCTTGTCCGTAGCGATTAAAGCCATGGAACACAGCATCAAAGATGCGATACTTTTCCTTAACATTTTTGTCTCCTTAAAAATTTTTCATGCAGAAGTATAAGGGATATTTATTGCGTAAAGGTTACGCTTGAATGTAGTCTGAAATTGATAAAACCATAAAGCGAGCCGCTGAATTTTGCGTGTTTTTCGGCATCTCAATATTTTTTTAATCCGTTTTCTAATGACATGCATGCTAATATTTTATATGGTTTTAGAGAATATAAAGGCAAAAAATAATAATGTCCATAATAATTCCGCCCGTAAAATGTCAGGGGATAAAATCAAAATTGGTCGGCTGGATTGCCGATAAACTGCCAAACCGTTATGATATATGGTACGAACCGTTTATGGGTTCAGGCGTTGTCGGGTTCAATATACATCCCAAAAAAGCCGTATTTGCCGATACAAATCCCCATTTGATACGATTTTATAACGATATAAAAAATGGAATCGTTACACATGAGGGCATGAAAGAATTTTTAATTGGCGAAAATGAAAAATTGCTTGACGGCGGCGATGAATATTATAAACAGGTTAGGGCAAATTTCAATAAACAGCCAAACTCGTTTGATTTTTTGTTTTTAAACCGCAGCTGCTTTAACGGAATGATGCGGTTCAACTCCAAAGGCGGATTTAATGTGCCGTTTTGCAAAAAGCCAAATAGATTTGCGCAGCCGTATATCACCAAAATTACAAATCAAATTAAAAATATTTCGGCGCTGATACAAACGCATAATTGGACTTTTGTCTGCAGCGGCTTTGAAGATACGATTATGCAGGCAAAAGCCGAAGATTTGATTTATTGTGATCCGCCGTATATAGACAGGCATTCGGATTATTTTAATTCATGGACTGAACGAGACGAGCAAAAATTGTTTGATTTGCTTTTTAGAGAAAAAACGCAATTTATTTTATCAACATGGCATCACAATAAATATCGGGAAAATAGATATATTGATTTATTATGGGGCAGATTTAACGTAGATATTAGAAAGCATTTTTATCATTTGGGAGCGAGCGAAACCAATAGAAACGAAATGACGGAAGCGTTGATTACCAACTATTAAAAAGCCCGTAAAATGCGTGCGTTTAACTTAAGCGAGAGTTTTGCGGAACAGTTCCGCAAAAACTTGAAAAATTTAAAAAGTTCTTCCCATTGTAAATTCAAAGCTGCTTACCCTGTCGCCGTCCTCTTTTTTGATGGGTTTTGCAAATATAAACTGTATCGGTCCCATAGGAGATATCCACTCCAATGCCGCGCCCGCTGAAGCGCGTTTTTCATCAAAATTTTTGTCGCCTATCATGCCGTAATCAAAAAACAGCGCGCCGCGCATTTTTATCCTCTCTACCATTGGAAAGCTAAGCTCTACGGAGTTTATAAACGATATTTTACCGCCCAAGAGCGCGCCGTCGTCATTTTTGGGTGAAATGGAGTTGCTCTCAAATCCTCTTAACGAGCCTACGCCGCCAAGATACAGCTTTTCATTATAGGGCAGATAGCCTTTCTCGTCTATCCAGCCAAACTGCGCTTTATAGCGCAATATCAAGTCATATCCTACGCTGTCTTCAAGTCCGTAAAACGCGGCAAACCTCGTCATACTTTTTATAAATTCCTGATCTCCGCCAAGTCCCGCAAATTCGAAAGCGGCGCTCGCCGCTATACCGCGTCTTGGCAGATAATAATCATCTGTATTATTAAACGAAAGGCTCGGCGTGAGCGAACTTTTAAGAGCTTTTGCCAAATAGCCGCCTGTATATCTGTATTCATTTTTAAGCGCGGCGCTGAGGTCGCTGAGTTCTGAAGTTTCGTAAGTATATCTTAACGAAGCAGACATGTAACGACCCAATTTTCGCCCCGAAGCGATATAAAAACCGCTTGTCAATTCGTCATAATCGTAATAATCAAAATCTTTTCTGTAAATACTGCCGCCAAGACTGTAAGCAGAGTCAAAAAGGCGCGGATTTGATATGGATATGGAGCCTGAAAGTTCTCTGTCCGAACGCTCTACATCTATAGAGGTACTGACTCCGCTTCCCAAAAGATTGTTTTCAGATACATAAGCGTTTATCAAAAAACCATCGCTTGAGCCATAGCCGATACCGCCTCCAAGCGTTCCTGTCTGCCTCTCTTTTACTTCAACTATCAAATCTATTTCATTTTGCGAAACGCGCTCTTCTTTGATGGTTACGTCTTCGAAATAGCCTGTTCGCCTCAAAGCGTCCCTTGAATCTCTCAAATCCGTTCTATTGTACAAATCTTTCGGGGCAAGATATATATCGCGGCGTATAACTCTGTCTATTGTCGCGGTATTGCCTTTAATGCGCACATCTTTGATATAAACCTTATCGCCCGGAATTACTTTGTATATGAGATTGACTATATTATTTTGGTCGTCTTTATCTATATCGGGATAGACTTTGGCATAGGCGTAGCCTTGATTGGCTATCATATCTTCAAGCGCTTTCGCGTCCTGTCTGAGTTTTGTTATATCAAACGTATCCTTTGTTTGCAGTAAAAAATCGCTCTTTACGGCTTCAATGTCAATAAAACCCTCAGGAATATCTATCGCCGTGCTGCCAACCTTGTATTTTTCACCTTCTTCTATTTTGTATTCGAGTTTGGCATTGTAATTATCAAACGAAACCCGCAAAAACGGCGCGCTTACATTTGCGTTCAAATAGCCCTCTTTATAGTAAGCGTCTCTGATTTTTGAAGCGTCTTGTTCCAATTCAAAAAGATTGACCTTTCCGTCATTTCTGCCCCACATCCAGCCCATGAATTCGCGCTCTTTGTTGGCAATTGAGGGTTCAAAATCGCTGTAATCCAACTTGTCTGCGCCGTATATATCAACGCTTTTTATGATGATATTTTCGCCTCTGTTGACGATAAATTTCACCTCTATGCTCTGTTCGTTAAGCCGGCTTGTCTCCACATCTACGACCGTATCAAAAAAACCTTTCAATTCATAAAACTTTTTTATCTGCTCTTTGGCAAATTCTATCTTGTCCATGTCGTATATCTCACCCTTTTTGATATTGGAAAAGGAGTTGATAGAATCTTTGTCGTTATCGCCCACGCCGTCAATATCAACCTTTGCTATAATGGGCTTTTCTTTCACATGTATGGTAATAACTCCATCTTCTTCTTCTATCCATGCATCTTCAAAATATTGTTGGCGAAAAAGCGTTTTTAAGGCGTTGTCAATAGTATCAATGTTGATCTGCTGTCCTATTTTCAGCCCCATAATATCTATGGCGGTCTCTTTGGAGAGATATAAAAGCCCTTCAAACTTAATATCCGTTATCTGTTTAGCGTTAGATATATCGCTTAAAGCGGCAATGCATGCAAAAGAGAGTAAAACTTTTCTCATCAAATATCCATTAGACAAAATTTTTTTATAAAGTCGGTATAATACCATTTTAATAATAAATATTCAAAATTTTCAAGGATATAAAGTGACGGTTGGGATTATAGGGCTTGGACTTATCGGCGGGTCAATGGGTTTATCGCTGCAAAATACAAAACTTGTTAAAAAGGTAGTTGGACTTGACAACAATGTAGCGCACTGCGAAGAGGCGCTGAAACTCGGACTTGTGCATGAGATAGTAAACTTTGAGGATATAAAAAAGTGCGATGCGATATTTTTGGCAACGCCTGTGGAGGCTATCATCACGATAATGCAAAATCTCACGGATATTGACGCAAACACGACTTTGATAGATTTGGGCAGCACAAAAGAGGAGATAGTGAAAAATACGCCTGAGGTTTTGCGCAAAAATTTTGTGCCCTCACACCCCATGACAGGTACGGAAAAATTCGGTCCAAGCGCGGCATTTGCGACTCTCTACAACGGCGGCATTGTTGTAATATGCAAAAACAAAGAGATAGAAGATATTCATTTGACGCGCGCCGTGCAGATATTTTCGCATATTGGCATGAAAATATTTTTTATGAATCCCAAAGAACACGACTCCCACACTTCGTATATTTCGCACATGCCGCATGCGCTAAGCTACGCTTTGGCAAACAGCGTTATGCGCCAAGAAGATCCTAAAAGCATTCTGATTTTAGCAGGCGGCGGTTTTCGCGACATGAGCCGCGTAGCCAAAAGTTCGCCCGTGATGTGGAGCAATGTTTTTAAGCAAAACAGAGAAAATGTCTTGGAAGCCATAAAAAATTTTCAAACAGAGCTTGAAAAGTGCCGCGTCATGGTAGATGAACAAAAGTGGGACGAGCTTGAAGAGTGGATGAAAAACGCTACCACGCTGCATAAAATTTTATAATTTTATTTAATGCGCTAAATATAAAAATTTGATATACTTTCATAAATTATTTTAGGGGCGGCACATGAAAACGGGAGATAAGGGCATAAAACGAATTTTGAAAGCGTTTGTTTATTCATGCGACGGGTTTATAGAGAGCGTTAAGAGCGAAGCGGCGTTCAGACAGGAATTGGCGTTGTGCGTTGTGCTGCTTATCGCGGCTTTATTACTGCCTGTCGGCATTATAGAAAAATTGTTTTTAATCAGCACGCTTTTTTTAACGCTTTTTGCAGAGCTTGTAAATACGGCGATAGAGGCTGTTGTGGACAGGATTTCCGATAAAATCCACCCGCTTTCCAAAAAAGCAAAAGATATAGGAAGCCTGCTTGTTTTACTCTCTTTTATATATTTAGGCATAGTCTGGATAACCGTTATATTCAGTATCTAACTCTATTCCAAAGATTTGGGCAAATCAAACGAAAATTCGGAACCTTCATTCAGTTTGCTCTGAATTTTTAACGTAACTCCATGCATGTTCAAGATATACGAAACAAAAGTCAATCCAAGCCCCAAAGAGTTGTCCCAGCTTCTGCCCTCTACGCGGTAAAATTTGTCCGTAATTTTGCCTATCTCCTCTTCGGCTATTCCGATACCGCTGTCTTTTACGCTGAATATACCGTCTTTTAGCTTTACATGTATGGTATTTTCCGAATATTTCAAAGCGTTGCCTATGAGATTTGAAACGGCTATTTCCATCATTTGAACATCTGCTTTGACGAGCGTTTTTTCACCCTCGTAAACAATCTCTCTTGAAGGCTCGCCGATGGAAAACGAAGCGGTAATATCCTTAACTAACGCGTCAAAATCAAATTCGCTCATTTGAAGCGGCAAATCGCCGCTTTCAAGCTTGACCGCCAAAGAAAGTCTATCTATCATGTCGGATATTTTTCGGCTGTTTTTTTCTATTTTTTCAAGAAATTTTTTTCGTATATCCGCGTCTATATTTTCATCTTCATTCAGCGTTTGCGCATATCCGATGACGGATGCTATCGGGTTTTTAAATTCATGGCTTATGGCGGATATAATATCGCTTTTCTGGCGGCTCATGAGTTTGATTTTGGCAGTATATTTCCTTTTCTGTTTTGCTCTTTTTTCAAGTCTTTTCGCAAGTTTTCTCAGATATACTCCAAGCTCGGCAAACTCTCTTGCAAACCCAAAATGAAACTCTTTTTTATAATCCTTATTAGCAAGCGCGGTAAATGCGGCGTTTAATTTCATCACTTCGTTTCTTATGTTTTTACTAAATCTGTTTATCCAAAAAAAGCCGATTAACAGCACAAAAGCAAATATCACAACGATGCTTAGCCAGATGAGATAAAAGCTTTTCATGACAAGATTAAGCGGCGTAGTAACGCGCACAAAGTAGAATGTTTCGCCGATTTTCACTCTGCTTGCGACATTTAAAAAATCCTCTTTCAAGGTATGCGAATATCTCACCGCAGCGCCGTATTCATGGGAGCGTGCCTGCATTATCTCAAACCTGTTGTTGTGATTTTCCATGACCTCTATATCAGCCGCGCTGTCAGCCAAAACTATGCCGTCATCGCCGATAAGCGTTACACGCATGCCGGAACTCTTCGCAATTTCTTTCACATAAGCGTCAAAATCGCTTTTGTAAAGAATAGAAGTTTTTATCATGCTAAGCGTAGTTTTCAGGAGGTTTTCGTATCTGTCAAACTCCATCTGTTTGCAGAAAAAATAGCTTGCCGTACCAAATATGCAGATAAGCACGATCACCAGCACGGCAAGCTGTTTTGCCACATGTTCATGAAGTCTTAGCATGACAATACGCAACCTTTCTTGCCGTTATACTAAGAGCGCGGCAATTTAATCTTAGCATAATACACCCGTTTTTCGCGCTCAGAGCGCCTTTTTTAAATCTAATCTTAGCATAATATATAACCCACTCCCCATATCGGTTTGATATATTTTTTGCTTTTTTTCGGGTCAATTTTTTTGCAAAGCCTGCTCACGGCGACATTTACGGTTTTACCTTGAAACACTTCGTCATCATTCCAAAGTTTTTCCAGCAAAAAATCGCGGTTTAAAACGCTGTTTTTATTTTGGATAAAAAGGCTTAAAAGGTCAAATTCAAGCTTTGTGAGGTCGGCTTTTTCATCGCCTACGAAAGCTTCGCGCGATTCCAAATCCAGCAAAATATCCTTAAAAGAGATCTTTTTTGCCTCATGTTTGGTTCTGCTTATCAAAGCTTTTGCACGCAAAATAAGCTCTTGCATGTTGAAAGGTTTTTTCATATAATCGTCCCCGCCGCGCAAAAAACCTTCCTCTATTTCGCTGTCCTTATCTTTTGCCGTTACAAAAATAACAGGAATATTTATCCCTTTTTTGCGCAGATGCTCCACAAATTCGCTTCCCTCGCTCTCTTTCAAGTTTCTGTCCACTATCAACAGAGCGCATGGCTCTTCGCTCAAAAACTTTTCCACATTTTTCACAGACAAAAACCCCACCGCGTCAAATTCCGCCTTATTTAGATGAAACTCCATGAGTTCAAGCAAATCTTGCTCGTCTTCAATGATAACTACGGTATCTTTCATGAGACTCCTAATACAGTTTAAGTTCGCCGCCGCTTTTAACATATAAAACAAGCTTTGCTACGGCGACAGACCTGTCCGCCATTTTTTCAAGTTTTCTCATCGTGCTTAACATTTGTATATGACTTGCGCTAAAATCCAGCTCTCTGCCGAGTGCGCTTAATATATTTTTTTCCAAAATCGCGTACAAATCATCGCTTTTGCTCTCTTCCACCTTGACTTTTCTGTATGCATCTTCGCCGTCATCATCGCTGTTTATCATGCCAACTGCAGCGGTTACTGCGCAAAAAGATGATTTGTAAAGCTGCAAAGCATACTCTTTAAATATATGAAAATATCCCGCGTCCGCTATGTGAAATGCCATATTTTTCGCAAAACTTCTCATATTATCGGCGATTCTTACCATCTCGTTTGTAATTTTAAGGTACGATACCAGTTCGCGCAAATCTTTCGCTTCCGCTCCAAAAAGCGCTAATGACGCTATTATATCATTATCGGCTGCATTAGCGTTAGTTTCCATGTTTTTCAATATATTTCTGGCATTTTCAAACTCTTCGGCGTCAAACTGTTTAAGCCCTTCAAAAACCGCTTCACCGGCTTCGGTAATAACAGAGCCGAATTTCTCTATATCCTTTCTGATTTTGTTTAATTTCTCTTCATTTCGTGAAAGCATAAATAGTCCTCTTTGATTTAAATTTTCCGATATTACTAAAAAATCATTACCAAAGCGTTACAATTTATCGCTCATGTCAAGCCGCATTTTTTCGCGTATTTTGTTCATGCCGATATGAAACCATTTCATCGCGTCCATGAATAGATAATCGCCCAAAAACATTGCCGCATCAGTTTTGTCTTTGTATTCTCCAAAAGAGATTATTTTATGCTAACTTTGTAAAAATTGACGGTTTTGTATCTTATCAAAACAAAAAACTGCGCTTTTTTAAACACAATTTTTGTCTGCAAAGCGTTGTTTTTTGATAAAATTTAGGCTAAAAGCGCATGAGTTTTTGAAAAAAATAGACGAAACAGGTTCTTTATTGAAAGCCGCAAAAGCCGCGAAAATAAGTTATAAAGCCGCATGGGACGCTCTTAAAAATATCAACGACACGGCAGGCGCGTCTTGTAAAAAGCGTTACGGGAGGCAAAAACGGCAGGCGGCGTCTTAGCGGACATCGGCGCGCCGTTTGAACTGCTTTTGAAAACAAGCGGCAGTCAGAAGTTTTCATTTGAGGGCGAATTGCTGGAGGTAAAAAAATAGACGCGATATACATGGCCGTCGTTGCCATAGGAGCGCAAATCGTAGAAGTAGCGGCTGATGAAAGCGAAATCGGTAAAGTTAAAATCGGCGATAAAATAACCATAAGCGCAAAAGCCTTTGCTCCGAATATCTGCGCCGTCAATGAAGCTTTAAACTAATTTCCTGTACAATTTTTCTCATGGATTTGCTTGTATATTTTTTAAACAAATTAAAACAAAAAACCCTTACCGCTTACAATCTTCGGCTTGAAACGGTCATAAATATCAATCTCAAAGGCTGCCGACTCATCGGACAATGCATAAAAAAAGGCAGAAAAAAATATCTAATAAGGCTTCATGGGAAACTTTTAAAAGAATTTAAACAAGAGTATATAAAAGACGTTTTAACACATGAATTTGCCCATGCCGTACAGATGGAACTCTTTGCCAAATCCAAACCGCATGGCAAAGAGTGGAAAGGCATCGTAGAAAAGTTAAACGGCGCACCGTTTAAAAAATCAAACATTAACTATCAGTTAAATAAAGGCAGAGCAATGAAAACGTATCTCTATAAATGCGCATGCGGCGAACATCATATCAGCGCCGTCAGACACAACAAAATCACACGCAACATCATGATATACAGATGCAAAAAATGCGGCGAGATAATAAAATTCACATATATATAAATTTGCATTTAAACTGTAAAAAAATTAAGGCGATAATTTAATTAAAAAGTAATATAATATGCAAAATAAAAAAGGAAATATTATGAATAATATAAATAAAACAGCATTAGACACATTTAAAAAACCATTTAAAGAAGCGCAAACGGCAAAAAGCATAAAACCGCTAAAACACCTTTTTGCAGACAATCAATATTTTAAAATAGAACCGCTTGATATTGAGACAATATTTCCCGTTAATAAAGTCAATGGAGATATTCAAAAATGTTTTGACAAGTTGAACGATATGGATAAGTACGATATTTTTGCCGCCGATTATTTGTTGTGCAAACATTTGTCTTTTGTCTCATATAAAGATGTATCTTTATATGAATTGTGCAAAAAAGAGGCGGTTTTTGCAAGCGTCGAATATGCTTTGCAAACAGCAGGCAAAAATACAAATAATATTGATGCAAAAAATTTATTGATGATTGAGGGCAATTTTTTCGGCATTCAACGCTTTATATTTGAAGCGACTCCTACTAACAAAGCCGCAAAAACTCTACGCGCGAAATCAGCTTATATTCAATTATTGACGCGCGCGGCGGCGTTTTATATCGTAGAAAAACTTGGGCTTGGTTATCTGAATATCGTCTCCACAAATGCGGGTAAATTTGAAATATTGGGCATTAATACAGAAGAAACCAAAAAAATTATAAGCGACATACAAAAAGAGTTGAATAAGTTTTTCATTCAAAATTTCTTTGGAGAAACGGGCATCGGCATAAGCGTTGCTCCATGCTCTTTTTCTGATTTTGAAAAAGATAAATATCGTGAATTTCGCACACATGTTGAGCATAAAGTAGAAGAGAGCAAATTTAAAAAATTTGACCTTTTAGAGACCAATCCTATTTTAGATTATGATGACGGCATTGATAATGAGACGCTTTGTCCATATTGTGCCAAACGCAAGAAAAAAGATAACGCGCAGGCATGCGAAACTTGCGATAAATTTATCCAAATCGGCGAGCAATTGACAAAAGATGGTTTTTTGGCAATTACTAAAAACAAAAATGATATTTTAATATTTGGCGATTATCATGCCGCATTTGCTCAAGATGCCGATGATTTTAAAGATGCCGTTGTGATTTATGATATGAAAGGCGGCGATTTTAGGGGTTACGCCAAATGGGAAATCGCCTCTTATGTCAAAAAAGATAAAAACGGCGCGGTAATGGATTTTGATAAATTAGCCGAGTTAAGCTGCAGCGAAGAAGAGAGCGGCATTAAAGCGTTGATAGGCTTAAAAGGCGATGTTGACGAAATGGGTAAATTTATCAAAACTTCCAATGTAACCGCCGATTTTATGAGTTTTAATTTCTTTAGCCGCATGGTTGATTATTTTTTTAGCGTTTATACACCAAATTTGATGCGCGAAAAATATAAAAATCTCTACACGGTTTTTGCCGGCGGCGATGATTTGTTTGTATTTGGGGCATGGAATGAGGTAATAGAATTTTCAAAAGAGTTGAGAGAAAAATTTATGCAGTTTGCCGACAATAAGCTCTCATTTTCTGTCGGCATGGCGCTTGGCAAAGCCAATAAACCTGTTAATTTTATAGCTCGTGTTGCCGAAGAAGAATTAGAGCGTTCAAAAGCGATAGACAAGAAAAAAGACGCGATTGCATTGTTTGGCGAATGCGTAAAATGGGACGAGTATATAAAGATTGGAAACGAACTTATGCCGTTTTTAAAAGAGTTTGAAGCAAAAATAAATACAGCCTTTTTATATAATGTTTTAGAGTTAGTGGAAATGAGAAAAATGAAGAAACAATTGGAAGGTAAAGATAAAGTCTGCAATAAACCCAAAGAGATTGACAGACCTGCGTTATGGAAATCTAAACTGAATTATACTTTTAAGCGCAATATATATAATGATATAAATGATGAAGAGAAGCCGCTGGCAGACAAATTATTTGATAAATTGTATGAGGTAATTGAAAATAATCCAAAGGAGACGCGAATGGTGTTGAGTGAATATATTTATAAAAGGAGAAAACAGCAATGAGTGGTGGCGGAAAATACGAATACGGCAAGAATAAACAGTCAGGTTTAGGGTTTACGATTGACTTTGAACGCAAAGTTTTATTGTTCGATAAGGTCGCGCAAGATTGTGCAAAAGCTATCAATGGAACCAAATCAACGCAGGCTCGTAACTTTTACGATTATGTTTTGAAGCTGCTTGACAGAGTTGATAACGGCGAAAAATTTGACAATATTTTGCCGTTTGTGAAAATGCTAAACTCCAAAGTGCATTATGCAAAAGCAAGAGGACATGTTTCTGACGAGTTTATAGATATGATAAAGCAATGCGTGAATAAAGTAGACAATGAAGAGACGCTTAGAACATTTAAACTGTTTTTTGAAGCAGTTATCGGTTTTTCAAAGAGATAAAGGAGAAAAAATGGAAATCGTATCAATCAAAGGAGTAGTCGAAGTTTTAACGGGACTGCATATTGGCGGCAGCGACGATATAATGAAAATCGGTGGAATTGACAATCCTGTTATCAAAACAAGTAACGGCAAGCCGTATATTCCTGGCAGCAGCATTAAAGGCAAAATGCGCTCATTGCTTGAATGGAAATACGGTTTGGTTTTGACTAATGGCGGCAAAGGCAAGCCATTTGGTTCGGATAGATTGGATGGTCTTGATGATAAAAAACGAGAAAAAGCCGAAATATTAATAAAGCTTTTTGGAGACAGCAATGCAAGCGCTGAAGATAAATTGAAATTTGGTATTACAAGAATTAGCGTTAGCGATTGCTACTTGATCAGTGAGCAAAAAAATAGAGAACTTACTGAGGCAAAATATGAAAATGTAATTGACCGCAGAAGCGGCACGGCGTTAAGCCCGCGACAAAGCGAACGGGTAAGCGCAGGCGCAAAATTTGATTTCGATATAAGAATTAAAGTTTTAGATAGCGACAATGAAAATGAATTGACAGCAATGGTTCGCGAGGGGCTTAATTTAATAAAACAGGATTATCTTGGCGGAAGCGGAAGCCGCGGTTACGGGCGTGTTAAATTTGATATAGCAGAAGACAACAATGCAGCTACTAAAAACAACGATTGAGCCTGTCTCAAATTTTGCCGATAACCCTCGCGGCGATACGCTGTTTGGTCAATTGTGCTGGATGATTCGTTTTAAATTCGGAAATGAGCGTTTGGAGGAACTGTTGCAAAATTACGATGAAGAGCCGTTCATGATAGTCAGCGATGCGTTCCCAAGCGGTTATCTGCCAAAACCGAAACTGCCGTTATGCAAGTTATTGGCGTCTGAATATATTAAAACCACAGACAAAAAAGAGGAGCGCAAAAAACAGTGGATAAAGCTCGACGATTTGCTTACATTTAAGGAGTTTCATTCGTTAAGCAAAGAGGAAAAAGATGAAGCAGTTAATGTCATGCACAACTCTATCAACTATCAAACTCTGACTACCGATGGTGAACATTTTGCGCCGTACGGAGTGCATGAGATAGCTATGAATAAAAAGGATATTTATTTTTTGATTGATGAAGCGCGCTTTTCTTTGGGCGATTTAACCAATACTTTTGAACTGCTGGGGAGTTATGGTTATGGTAAAAACAGCAGTATCGGAAAAGGACGTTTTAATGTTTTGCTAAAACCGTTTGAAACCGTCAATTTTGGCGGACAGTCAAACTCTGTAATGACGCTTAGTCCTTTTTCGTCGCAAGACTTAAAATGTGAAGCGATATATTACGAACCTTTTACGCGTTTTGGCAAAAAAGGCGCTTTAAGGGCGCGCGAAAATCCTTTCAAAAAACCGTTGCTGCTTGCCGATACCGCTTCGGTTATTGTATTTAAAGCCCCACATGCAAAGCCGTATGCAGGCAAAGCGATTAGAGGTCATGCCTCACATGGAGATATCGTTCATCAAGGTTATGCTATTACAGCGGCAATTAAGGAGATTTTATGAAAACCTATCATCTTAAACTAACAGCTTTAAGCCCAATTCATATCGGAACAGGACAGGATTACGAACCGACAAACTATGTAATGGATATATTTAGGGCAAAAACACATGATGAGTCTACAAAAAAATATAAAATGCTGTTTGAATTTGACGAGATAGAGTTTTATAAATCTTTGAATGAAGATGAAAAAAAAGAGTTTAAAAGACTTGCAAATAATGATTCTCCATGCGCACGATTTCAAATATACAGATTTATTCATGAAAAACATAAATCTCTTGCCAGGAAGTTGGCATTTAAAAAAGTAGCGGTTATTGATGATGTGTATGAAAAATATCAAGAAGATATAGGAAAAGCTGTAAATAACGAAGGCAAAGAAAACAGGATATTTGACCAGTTTATGATAGCGCGCACATATGCCGTGCCAAGTACTCACCGCCTTGTTTTGCCAGGAAGCTCTATCAAGGGCAGTATTTCAACCGCATATCAGGAGCAGTTATATAAGCAAAATGGGAGAGATTATGAGGCGGTAAAAAGGCAAATGTTAACGCCATGCAATGAAAATCTTTTTAAAAATTTTTTAATATCAGATGCAAACACTAATGACAAGCAGGCAAGCGCAATAGCAACCGTTGTTAATGTAAAGCGAAATATTGAGCGCACGGGAATATCCAACCGTCTTGAAGTTGTATTAACGAGTAAAAGTTTTGACACTGTTGTTAAGGTGAAAGAACCGTTAAAATTCGGTGAAATCGCGTCAAGCTGCAATGAACATTATCTGCCGATATTTCGCTCTATGTTTAATGATAAAACAGATTCAAACACACTTAGAGAGATTAATTTCGGTTTTGTGCAGCAATACAAAAATTATCAGCCAAAAAGCAATCAATTTCTATTGCGTATAGGTCATCACAGCGGCGGCAGGGCAACAAGTATAGATGGAATGCGCGAAATCAAAATTAAAACCCAAAAAGGATATGAAACTCGCAAAGAAGAGACGACTATTTGGCTTTATAAGGGAAATAATGGCAAATTTCTTCCGCTCGGCTGGGTTCTATGTGAATATAAAGAGATAATTAATGAAAATATTGATTAGTTTGGTCGGAACTGGAAAGTTGGCGCGCGATGCGCAAAGCAGCAGATACATAACGACAGACTATTTGATAGAAGGCAAGTTATATCAAAGTGAAACTTTTGTCGCCAGCGCGATTATTAAGCATTATGAAATAAATAAAGTATTTTTTATTGGCACAAATCAGTCAATGTGGGACGAGATAGGAAATACTTTTGGCGTAGATGATGATATTTGCGTATCGTGTTATGAGAAGCAAAATAATGAAAATTTGACAGAAGAAGATTTGTTTCCAGTTACCGAAGCAATAAATAAAAAACTTAAGCAAAAAGGCTCAAAATGCATTATCATTAAAGAAGGTGTGAATGATAATGAGTTGTTAGATGTTTTTAATCGTTTTGTAAAGATACTGGATTTGATCAGCGATTCTGACGAATTATATCTTGATATTACGCATCTATTTAGATCGTTGAGCGTGATGGCTCTTGTAATGAGCGAATTTGGTCTTAGCTACAAGAGGTTTAAATTAAAAGGCGTATTTTACGGACAGTTAAGCGATAGCCGCCATTCCACAGTTATTAATTTGGTTGTATTTTTAGAATTTCTTAAATGGTCAAAAGCGATTCGCGACCTTAATTTATACGGCAACGGACATGGCTTGGACAAACTTCTGCAAAACTCTGATGAACCAAAGGAAATTAAAACTATATTTAAGAATTTTTCCAATGCTTTAAGTATCGCGGACATGGGAGAGATACAAGAAAGTGTGAAATTAATCAAAAAGCAAATTAATTTGTTTGAGGAATCAAAAAATCCGATTATCAAAATCATATCAAAGCAGCTGATTAATTTTATAAAACGATTTGATGCAAGCGATTCTTTGTCAAAATTTCAATTTGACCTTACAGAATGGTATGCGGAAAATAATAATTATGCCATGGCGTATATTACGCTGGTAGAAGCCGCTATTAGTGCAAGATGTGAAATAACGTATAAAGATTCTACGGATAGAAATAATCGCGAAGAGGCAAAAGACAGCCTGAAAAAAATTAAAGTTTTTAAAAAAGTCAATAATATCCGCAACAATATTGCACATAAGATTTCAGCCCCTCTTGCAAAACAACACCCAAAAGATGCAATATCAAATTTTAACAGATATTATTCAGCTTTGAAAAATATAACTGCCTAAATTTCAAATACCAAAATTAAGACTCTATATTTGCATGCATGCAATCCCGCGATTTTTAAAATATTATACTAAACAGATATGAAAACTTGGTTTTATTAAGCGGATTATAATATTTTACTTTATATAATACCGATTAAATTGATATATTAACTATATTTTTTTAGTAAAGTATAAAATATTTAGTCAAATATCAAATTCTACAATTTTTTAAGGAGGAAATTATGAGTTTAAATGTTTTTTGGTTCTTGCCGACAGGCGGAGATACAAGGTATCTTGGTAAATCCGCAAGCGCAAGACCCGCGAGTAATGTCTATCTTAAACAGATAGCGACAACGGCTGAAAGTTTCGGATACGACGGGCTTTTAATACCGACAGGAAGCGGAAGCGTAGATCCGTTTATAACGGCGGCTACATTGGCAAATGTTACAAGTAAAATCAAACTTTTAGTAGCGCTAAGGACTTCTGCCACGGGAGGACCTACGGTATTTGCAAGACAGACCGCTACATTGGACGAAGCGTTAAAAGGCAGA
>JAITAB010000020.1 GCA_031284315.1 Campylobacteraceae bacterium | reverse complement strand
TGTCATTCCCGCGCAGGCGGGAATCTAAACTAATAAATAAAAATTATTTCATCTTATTATTGGTAATGCTTTTTTGTTGTAATAATATAGATTCCCGTTTTCACGGGAATGACGGAGAGGGATAATTCCCGCAACCGAACGACAAGCGAAGCGCATATCGTGAAGGAAGGCGTGAATCCGCCCCTTTCGTCATTCCCGCGCCACTTTTCGTCTCCCGCGCAGGCTGGAATCCAAAAATATAAATTACTAACCCCAGCCTTAAATTACTTGATGCTTTATAGCGCTTCATGGATATATTTTGTCATTTCACTCTTTGTAACGACAAAAAAACGAACACATATTCATGCAAGAATATAAAAAACAAAATATGATTTAGATTCCAACCCCGAAAAAAAACATTGAAGAGATTTGCACGCAAAATAACCGCAAGCTGTATGAAAATCCAAAATCAGCGCCATTTGCAGCGGTAAAAACTAAAATGCTTAAATACGCTTAAAGCCGCGCTTGCCGTATGAAAACAATCAAAAGCGTTTTGCCTGTAAAATTACCTGACATTTACTGTATGGATTTATAATTTTGAGTTTGCTTATTTAAATGATAGTTATAAGGAAAGTTTGCCATGAGAGTATTTTTAAAAAATAAAAAGCCGCTTTTTACCGTTAAAAGCTATTGGTTTTCGTTAATCGCGGCTTTATATTTTGGTTCAGCGCTAAATATGAGCTTTTGGCGTTTTATAATCGGTCATTTGAGCATAAACGGCGTTAATATGGTAATTTTTGCTATTTCTATACTATTTTTGGTTGTTACAATTTTCTATATTTTTTTTAATATTTTTCTTTTGCCGCGCATTGCAAAGCCGATTTTGGCATTGTTTTTGATAGTATCGTCCGCAGCCAATTATTATATGTATTCTTACGGGATATACATAGACGCCGATATGATAACAAATATCTTCGAGACAAATACAAAAGAGGCTTTTAGTTTGATAACGATGGCGAGCTTCTTATGGGTGTTTGTTACCGGCGTTATCCCTGCCGTACTGCTGGCGTTTGTCAGGATAGAATACAAAACTTTTCAAAAAGAGCTTAAGGTACGCGTGTTGGCTTTTGTGGTTTGTATCGCGGTTGTCGGTTTTTTCGCGCTCACTTCCTATAAAGAGTATGCGAGTTTTGGCAGAAACAACCGTCAAGCCCAAAAGCTTATCAATACATTTAACTATATTTACGGCGTTTTTAGGTATTTCAATATAAAAGCGCAGGCTGGCAGGGAGTTTGTTGTGCTTGATGATAATCCCGTATTGTCTCCTTACGAAGACCCGCTAAACACAGTGATTATTTTTATAGTCGGAGAGACTGCGCGGGCTAAAAACTTTTCGCTTGGAGGCTATGAAAAAGAGACAAATCCGCTTCTTTCAAAACAGGATATTATATTTAATAAAGCGCTCTCTTGCGGAACTTCCACCGCCATATCCGTGCCGTGCCTTTTTTCCAATTTAAACCGCAGCAATTTTGATAAAAATAGCGCAAAATATACTGAAAATTTTTTAGATATCGCCCAAAAAAGCGGCTATCGTGTGATATGGAAAGAGAATGACGGCGGGTGCAAAGACGTTTGTAATAGAGTTGAGAGCGAAGATATGGTGCGGATAAACAATCCAAAATATTGCCGAGACGGTTTTTGTCAAGACGAGGTTTTGCTTGACGGTCTGGAAGAGATGTTGATGGGCGTTAAAAACAATACCGTTATCGCGCTTCATACTATGGGAAGCCACGGACCGACCTATTTTGAGCGTTATCCGGAACGCTTTAAAGTTTTTACGCCTACATGCGATACGGCGGAGATACAAAATTGCCCGCAGGAGGCGATCGCAAATACTTATGACAATACGATAGTTTATACGGATTTTATCATTTCTTCAGCGATTGACATACTTAAAAAATTTCCAAATTTAGAGAGCGGGCTTATCTATATTTCTGACCACGGCGAGAATTTGGGTGAAAACAATATCTATCTGCACGGACTTCCGTATATGATAGCTCCCAAAGAGCAGACGGAGATACCTATGGTGATTTGGATGTCGGAAAATATGAAAAAATACGACTATATAAACTATGAATGTTTGCGAAAAGAGGCTGCCGATAACTCTTTTACGCAGGATAATATTTTTCATACGATGATGGGATGGCTGGAGATAGATACAAAAGCTTACGATGAAAAGTATGACATATTTAACTCTTGCAGAATAAAAAATTTGCCCTTTGCGGAGCAAAAGCGCTGATTGTTCGCAATAACAATTGCGCTTGTTTATAAGTTATCGGCTTTTATGGTTTTTATGTGCGGCGCGGTATTTTGCGCATTTGCTTTATCCCGATACAGCTTGTGATGCCAGTACGAAAAGCCTATAAGTGCGATACCTGCGGCTACATGCGCCCTTTTTGCGCTTTTGTTTTTGAGCATAAACGCACTTATGGTCAAAACGCTCAAAGACGCCGTCATACCGACTTTTGCTATCTCTCTTTTTGCTTTCAGACTGTCGCTTGTTTTTGCCATTTTTAACTCGTTTTAAGTTTTTTCATTGAATTCAAAAGAAGCGCGATAGTTGTGCCGTTGTGCAGCGCGGCTGTGATTATGGGCGTGAATACCCCCGCGCTTGCGCCAAGCAAAATAGCGCTGTTTACGCCGACTGTCGCGTTGAAATTGCCATGTACGCGCTCAATCGCCCTGTTTGAAAGCGTTTTTATCTGCGCCAAAGCTTCTATATCGTCCTTCATGAGGCTTATATCCGCCGTGGCTTTTGTTATATCCGCGCCTTTAAACATACTTATGCCCACATCGGCGCTTATGAGAGCGGGCGCATCGTTGATGCCGTCTCCTACAAATACCACTTTTTCGCCTTCGGCTTTAAGTTCGTTGATAATTTTAGCTTTTGAGCGCGGAAGCATATTTGCATGCACTTCGTCAATGCCAAGCTCTTCGCCTATCGCTTTCGCGCGCGAACCGACATCGCCGGTGAGCATGACTATCTTTTTCACGCCAAGTTCTCTTAGTTTTTTGATGACGCTTTTCGCGTTTTGCCTTACTTTGTCAAACATCTCTATCATGCCCAAAAGCTTTCCGTCGTATCCGACATAAAGTATGGTTTTTCCCTCTTCCAAACTTTTGTTGATTTTACTCTCATGCTCTTTAAAGCTTATCCGTTCGTCATCTTCCAAAAAGTGTCGGCTGCCTATCGTAACATCTTTATCCAAAACTATGGTTTTTACCCCATGCGCTACGATAAACTCTACTTCTTCATGGTGCATGTGGATAAATCCGAGCTTTTTCGCGGCTTTCACCACAGCTTCGGCTACAGGGTGGAAATAATGCTCTTCCGTGCTTGCCGTTAGATTTAAAATCTCCTCTTTACTCCAATTTTCATCAAACGATGTAACCGAAATCACTTCAAGTTCGCCGTAAGTAAGCGTTCCTGTTTTGTCAAACACAAAAGTATCCGCGCTTGACAACGCTTCAAGCGCTTTTGCGCCTTTGATTAAAATGCCGTTTTTGCCCGCTTGCGCTATTGCCGATTTGAATGCTACGGGAGTTGCGAGTTTGAGAGCGCATGAGTAATCGGCTTGCAGTACGGAGGCTACATTTTGCATATTTTGCGTAACAAGATACGACAGCGCCGATAATCCCAAAGTAACGGGAACCAATTTGTCCGCTAATTTGGAAGCTTTTAATCCTATGGCTGATTTTTCTTCCAAAGAGCTTAAAATATAATGTTTAATCCTCGCCGTCGCCGTATTGTCGCCTACCTGTTCAGCCCATATTTTCAGCTGTCCTTCCTTTATGATGACGCCCGACATTATCCTGTCGCCGCGCTCTTTTTTGACAGGCTCGTATTCGCCCGTCATGGAAGCTTGATTTACCGTAGCCGCGCCCGCTATCACATGTCCGTCTATCGCTACGGTTTCGCCTGCGCCCACGACGACTATATCTCCTATTTTGACAGAGCGCGAAGGTATTTGCTTTAAGACTTTTTTGTCCTCGACAATCTTTTCAATCCAAACTTTGTCAATATTGGGCTTTCCAAGTTCTTTAATCAACTCATCGCTTTTTTGAACGGTACTCTCTTCTATATATTCGCCAAGTTCCAAAAGCGCGTTAGCGCTGTTAGCGGCAGTGTAATCTCTCCTTGCAAGCGATACGCCAACAGCCATGGATTCCAATACTTTGGAACTAAGTCCGTTTTGAAAAAGGTCGTTTACGCCTTTTGCAAACAGAGGAGCGGAAGCCAAAAAAGTGATAAAAGATTTCAAGCCATTGCCGTTTACAGCCGCGCAAAACGCCAAGGCTCCGATAGAGCGCCAAACTCCAGAAAGCCCGTTTTCGTCATACATGATTAACTTTTTTTTGGGACTGCCGATGAAAGTTTTAAAGTCTATTTTTGACAACTTTTTTTCAATATTTAATACATCGCCGCCGTTCGTATATAGCGTAAAAGTGCGCGCGATGGGGTTTACTTTAGCTTTTTTTACGCCGTTAATGCTTTCAAGCCGTATGGTAAGCGCGTCTGTGTCGCATTTGCGGTTTATATCCAAAGAGCCATAGCGCACCCTTTGAGGGCTTGCATGTTTTAGAAAAAAACGGCTCAAATTTTAGCTTTCCGCCTGCGCTTCGGCTTTTGCGTCTTCAAAGCGTTCTTTTAACTCTTCAAAGCCCTCTTGCAGAAAATTCGTACCTTTTGCCAGAGCCTTCATGACAGCCGCGCTTGCTTCTTTGTTTGTAAGTACATAAGCCGCCGCCGCGCCTATCAACGCTCCGACTACAAAATCTCCGCCTTTAAAGCCAAAATTTGTATTTAAAAACGATGAAGCGTTTTTGCCGTTTTTATTTTTATTTTTTTTGCTTTTTTTACTCATTTTTTTTCCTTTTTTAGAGTATAGTTTTTCAAGTATATAGACTCCTCCCGCACCCGCGCAAAAAGAACCTGCCGCATTTATATATTTACCATTGCCGATGCAGTTTGCCGCCGCTATTGAACTCGCCGCCGCCACTGCGGTTTGAAAAGCTTTTTTTGCGGCTTTGCGTTTTTTTGGAACAGCCGCATTCATCGCTCCCATTCCTGCCAGCGCACTTATGAAATTTCCCGCTACAGAACGCGGAGCGCCCGTATCAAGAGGCATTTTTATTATCCTCTTTTACGGATGTTTTTCTTTTTCTGGCTTGAGCTCGTTTTGGCTTTTGAGGTTTTAACTCCTGCTTGACTTTCTCGGCAAATTTAAAAGCTTCGCCCAACTCCTTACGAACTGTTTTTTTGGCTTGCTTGACGCCTTTTTGAAGTTCATCCGCTATCTTTGACCTATTGTTGAAAGCCGCGACGGCAAGTCCGCCTATGACAAGACCAGCCGCAAATAAAGGTAACGCCATCTTATCCTCCTGATATTAAATTTTGCAGATAACGGCATTGACAAAGTCTGTTATCTGTTTTGTGTTTTTACCGTTTACAAAATCTTCTATTAACTGCGCGTCAAAAATGTTTTCATCGTAAATAATCGTTACAGTCCCTAAAAGAGCTATAAGTTTAAATTCTTTCACGCCGTCAATCTTTTTGATAAACTCTTTTGCCCTCTCCATGGAGAGCGATTTATACTCTTTTAACATTTTTTTGATATTCGGGCTGACGGTAAGCCTGATGCGGCCTTTTGTATGGTGTATGATAGTAAAATACTGCGCTAACTCCAAAACCTGCCGCTCCAAAACCGCCGCCATTTAATCGCCTTTTTTAATGGGTATTATATTATAAAATATCAAAATCTCAACTATAATGACTGCCATATTTTTATTTTTTATAAAAAATTTGTATCAAAAAGAAGCGTTTTTGATAATACAAAAAAGATATAAAACAAAAAGTTTTGCCATTTTAGGGCGCATTTATCTATGGAATTAATGTAATTTTGGATAAAATAACGGGGTTTATTGGATTTTATTCATATTGCAGCATTAGTTTTTTGCCGTCCATGCGCAAAAAGTTTAGCCGTAAAAATTTCCAAAAATTATAAATTAAGACAAAATATGAAAGCGCTTACAGAAAGACAATTGGTATTTATTCTTGCCGCTCTCTCGGCTATTACGCCGCTTGCGATTGATATGTATTTGCCCGCGATAAACGCCATGAGCAGTTCTTTAAATGTCCCAGAACCGCAGGTCGCGATAAGTATCAGTATATTTTTTCTGGGACTTGCCGCAGGGCAGCTTTTCGGAGGACCGATATCGGACGCTTACGGCAGACGCCCGATAGTCATTATCGGTCTTGTGCTGTTTTGCCTTGGCAGCATTGGCATTATTTTTATAAATGATGTGCGCATACTTTGGGTTTTGAGATTTGTTCAGGCGTTCGGCGGCGGATTTGCTACCGTGAATGTAGCCGCCGTAGTAAGGGATATGTTCAGCGGCAATGAAAGCGCGCGAATATTTTCCATGATAGGCTCTATCACCGTTATCGCTCCTCTTGTGGCTCCAGCTCTTGGTTTTGTCATCATTTCGCTGTTTGAAATATGGGAAGCCATATTTGTCGTTTTGGCGGCATATTCGTTTTTTGCTCTCTTTTTTTACATAAGATATTTCAAAACGCAAAATATCGTGGAAAAAAGAAAAGTTACGCCGATAAAAAATTACATTGAAGTTTTGACAACGCCAAAGCCCATGATAATTATGACCGCGCTTGTCATCAGTAGTTCGGGACTTTACGCGCTGCTTGCTTCGGCATCAATAGTGTATATGAGTTATTTTGGTCTTTCAAAGTTCATGTTTGTGGTATGTTTTTTCATGAATATATCCGTCATGATAATAACATCAAAAATAAATGCAAAAATTGTTAGGAGATTTTCACCTTTGAAGCTTCTTAGGTTTGGCATAAAAATGCAAGTGCTTATCGCGGTTGCTTTGATGATTTTGCATGAAAGCGGCGGCATATTTATCATCGCGCCGCTAATTGCGCTGTTTACGGGAATGCTGGGATTTATTTTCGGCAACGCCATTTCAATTATACTTGAATATTTCCCAAAAATAAGCGCGTCTGCAAATGCGCTTTTGGGCGTTTTGCAATACAGCGTAGGCGCGGCGGCAGGGCTTTTGGTAAGCCTGTTTGACGACGGTACGCTTTTCCCGCTGATATTTATCATAACTTTGTCCTCATGTATCGGGGCTGCGATTTTACTCGTAGGCACAAAACGCGCCAAAGATTTATGAGCATGCCAAAGTTTTAGTATAAAAGAATTATAATTTTGCTCTATTTAGAAAAGGAGTGCGCGGTATGGTTAGATATTACTTGAAGGGCGGAAAACGCTTGGATGTCATGAATGATATCAATATGCTTAAAGACGACGCAAAATCGCAAAATATTATCTGGATAGATATGCTCACTCCCACTATCAGCGAAATTCGCACTATTGAGAAGCTTTTCAATATGGAATTTCCGACAAAGCAGGAGAGCGAAGAGATAGAGATAAGTTCAAGGTATTGGGAAGAGGGCGAAAGGATAGAAATAAACAGTTATTTTCTTGTAAATAATGACGAAAATCCTTACAACGAGACTGTTTCGTTCATGCTGCAAGACAAGCTTTTAATATCTATCCGATATAAGGCTCTGAAAAGTTTTGATGAATTTACCGGCAAACTGCTCGTTTCGCATAAGGATTTGAAAGACGGATTTGATATTTTCACGAAAATCATAGATATAAGGATTGACGCCGATGCCGATACGATAGAGGGTTTGGCGCGAGAGATAACAAAAGTCAGACGACAGGTATTTGCCGATACGGTGAATGAAGGCGACGAAGAGATATTGGAGAAGATTTCGGTATTTGAGGACTTGAATATGAAAATACGCGAAAATGTTACCGACAAACAGCGCATTTTAACTTCTCTTTTAAAATCGTCCAAATTTCCGGAAATTTTGAAAAACGAAATAACGATAATGTTAAAAGACGTTCGTTCGCTTATTGAACATACGGATTTTAATTTTGAACGGTTAGATTATCTGCAAAATATATTTTTGGGAACTTTGTCCATAGAGCAAAATAAAGTTATCAAAATATTTACGATTGTCAATGTCATATTTTTGCCGCCGACTTTGATAGCGAGTATTTACGGTATGAATTTCAAAATAATGCCCGAACTTAGCTGGCAGTACGGATATGCTTTGTCTATCGTGTTGATGATATTATCGTCCGCAACACCGCTTTTGATTTTCAAGAAAAAAGGATGGATTTGATGAAAGAGGTATTTTTGTGTTCTATATGCAATGTTTCTAACGGCGGCTGCATGGAGGATTGCGCGTACTGCGTGCAAAGCCTCAAATACAATACAGGCGTGGATATTTACAGAGAAAAATCGTATGAGGATATACTCAAAGAGGCGGAAGCGTTCTATAAAGCCGGCGCGCTTGGATTTTGCCTTGTAACTTCGGGACGAAGTTTGACGCCGCGAAAAACGGAGTATATCAGTAAAGCCGCCCGCATGATAAAAGACGCGGGGTATAATTTTCATTTGATAGCCTGTTGCGGGAGCGCGGATAAAGAGTCATTGAAAGAGCTTAAAAGCAGCGGTGTGGACAGTTATAATCACAATCTTGAAACGTCAAAAGAGTTTTTCCCGTCAATCTGTTCAACGCACACATGGGAAGAGAGGTATCAGACTTGCGAAAATGCCGCAAGCGTAGGGCTAATGCTTTGTATCGGCGGGATATTGGGCATAGGCGAGAGCTGGGAAGACAGGGAAGAGTTTTATAAAGCCGTAAACTCTTTTGACCCGTTTACTTCCAATATCAACTTTTACATACCGCATGAAGCTTTGCCGATAAAAAACGCCGTCATGCAAAGAACGGAAGCGATTGAATGTATAAAATTGGCGCGCCGCCATTTGCCTAATACAAGGCTCATGATGGCTGGCGGCAGAGAAGCGGTCTTTGGCTTAGAGCAAAAAGAGATTTTTGAAGCAGGAATAGATGCCGTTGTTATCGGCGGTTATTTAAATTCAAATGGCTGGGATATCGAAAAAGATATAGATGCGATGAAAGGATATGGACTGGAAATAGCCTCCGCGTGTCATTAAATTTTCATCGCTAAAAAACTTTGACGAAGAGATAGGCTAAGCGCTGTTTCAAAATATGTCATTTGAAGAGTTTCTAAAAGTTAGGATTGCAAAAAAGCAGCATCGTCTATTTTGTTATTTACATGACCGAATGACAAAATATTGTAAAAAAACAAAAGCCCATTCTCTTTTTCGCTGCCGCAAACATTAACGCCGAGATAAATACTAACCTTTCCGTTATTTCAGCGGACAACCGACAAAATTTTTTCAGGAAATACATATCGCGAGGGCAGTGGAAATCCATAATGCTGTCTGTAAAGAATAAATACATATTTTTGTTTGTAAAATTTTTGGATACCCGCCTGCGCGGGTATGACGAAAAAAGCGTCATTCATGTCTTCTCAGGATTGTCAAATTCATTCCTCGCAGTAAGTATGACGAAAAAGGCGTCATTAATGTCTTATTCTGTTATTGGAAGCGTTGCATGGCAATCCAGAAAGCTCTCTCCATCATTGCGAGGAATGAATATGAAACAATCCATAGAGAAATATAAAACAATTCATGATACTTTTTATTATTAAACTCTGGATTGCCGCGATGTAGCGGAATTTTTGGATACCCGCCTGCGCGGGTATGACGAAAAAATGAAAATTTTCATTTTTATAGAGTAAAAAGAATGGATTTTCGTGATGCTTTATGTCTTACAATGACAGAAAAAGCAAGAGCTTTGAAACTTGGTTTTGTACTTTGTCATGAAGTAGCGGAATTTTTGGATACCCGCCTGCGCGGGTATGACGAAAGGGCGTCATTCATGTCTCTCTCGGGACTGTCAAATTCAGTCTCCGCAGTAAGTATGACGAAAAAAGCGTCATTAATGTCTCTCTCAGGATTGTCAAATTCATTCCTCGCAGTAAGTATGACGGAAGATTTTCTTGTTTTTATGAGAGCGGTAAATGCCATTATTTTCATGCAACGCCCGCAATATGTCATTCCTGCGCTCTAAGCTAACAACGGCAGATTTGGCATACAGTCCCTCAACGCCCGCAATATGTCATTCCCGCGCGAGCGATACTGCGTCAGCGTCATCGCGAGGCAGGCGGGAATCCACAATAATTTTACAATGAATTAATTTGAGCAGACTATATATGATAGAGGCGCTTTGGGAATCCACAATAGCTTTACAATCAATTGAAAGCAAATTTGAAATGTTGTTTATCTTTTTCCATTCCGACTTGGATTTCATCTTTCCACCACGATATGCGTTTTGTGCGAAAACTTACCATTTGCCGCATGAATGACAAAAAAAGACAAAGAGGTGAAATACGCTTTGCTGCCTGACGGATTGCCGCGCAATGTTTCCAATGACAGATGTGCGCGGATGCATGCGCTTCACATGAACGCGCCTTCATTTTCTCATAATATACGCTTTGCACCCATGCAAGTGCAAAAATAATACAAAACGATTGTAAAAACAAAAAACAGGATGTAAATTAACAAAAAATGCATTTTATCGTTAATTTAAATTTGATTATCAAAAAAAACAAAAACGATTAAAGAAAAAAACGCATAATTAAAATTATTTTTTAAAGGAGTTTTGGTATGGGTTTTGACACTAACAAAATTAACCAGCTTGAAAAGCATAGCTTTTTTGGCTATTTTGTGGACGCTGTTAAAAATCATTATGTTGATTTTAACGGCAGGGCGAGGAGAAAAGCGTTTGGCTTTTTTACATTAGTTGATATTATAATCAGTATCATACTTGCGATAATTGACAATATTGTATTTGTAAATATAATAGGTATTCCTCTTTTGGGCGCAATATTTATCTTGGCTATTCTCTTGCCTTCAATTGCTATTTCGGTTAGAAGACTGCATGACATAGGTCAAAGCGGTTGGTTTGCGCTTTTGTGGTTAGTTCCTATCGTTGATTTGGTTCTTTTGATTGTTCTTCTTGCGGCAGACGGCGAAAGAGGAGAAAATAAATACGGCGCAAATCCAAAAGGCGAGTAATTTATTTAAGGCTAAAAGTTTTTAATTTTTAGCCTTTTTCTGCTTTTATTTTATATTAAAACAACTAAGGCTGTTTTCCGAAGCGGTATCGCGCTTTTATCCTTTTGTAAAACATTACAAAACCGCTTATCATGAACAACGCCATGGCGGCTGACGATACGCACCATAAAAACTTGCCTATCTCCCCGAAAAAATATCCGCTGTGCAGAGGGTAAATACTGGACATGAATTTTTCGCCTATCGTTCTGTTATCGGATGTGTTGTTAAATATGATTTTGTTGTTTTCTATATCTACCTGTATTCTATTAGAACTGCCTTTATCGTTCTGATAAGAGACGGAATATGTGCCGTTTTGTGCGACAGTATTTAAAGTCGTACTTGTGTAATCTTCACCAATATTGTCTTTAAATATCGTGTAAATCGTATCAAGATACCCCAAATCATCAACCGTTTCTACTTTTGTCGGCTGCCGTCCATGCATATTGCGCACGGGCTGTTCCACTCCCGCTATCTTATACAGCGCCGTTCTATACCAGTCGTAACTCCAGTAAAGCCCCGTCAGGCACATTATCAAAACAAATATCAGAGTGTAAATACCCACAACGATATGCAATTTATACAAAATCGCAAACCAGCCTCTTTTAAAATTTACCGCCATACTTTTCAAAAAATTCCGCCTCATAATCGGCAGATAGAGCCAAAGTCCGCTTATTGATAAAATGATAATAGCTACGGTCGATATTGCCACCACTTGCTTGCCTATCAGTCTTACATCTTGACTTACGACTTGAAAAGTCATCCATCTGTGCAGGGTAAGCATAACTCCGAAAAACTCGCCGCCTTTTGCATTTGGCAGCATTTCGCCCGTGTAAGGATTGACAAGATATGCCGTGCGTCCGAAATTTACCGATGCCGACCTTGTTTCATCGCTATAAACCGTAACAGAACTGATAGAAATATTTGCTTGTTGTTTATAAACTTTTTCAACTATTTCGGAAATAGCGAGCGGCTTATCGGCAGATTTTTCCACATGCAGTATATCGGAGTTGATAAGAGCCATTATTTCGGGTCTGTATGAGAGCAGCGCGCCCGTTACTCCGACTATCATGATAGTGATACCAAGCAAAAGCCCAAGTATCATGTGTATGTTAAACCACCAGTTCGTTTTAAATATTCTAAGCAAGCAAATCCCCTTTTATTTTGTAGATATAGTGATATTCAGTATCAAAAGACTGATTGTACATTTTCATACCTTAAAAGATATTAATTTTGGGAAAAGTATTATACGCTCTAAAAAACGGCAGTTTGTAAATAATATGCAACAAATAGATAGTATTTTTTTGATAATTATTATTATTTTTCCTAAGAATATTTTTATTTTTTTTTGGATACTATGCCGCCTTAATATAATAATAGTTATTAATATTATTATTGCTAAATCAAAATTTTATGAAAGAGAGGGAAAAACAATGAAAAGAAGTTTTTGTGTTGTTAGCGTTCTTAGCGTGCTGTCGGGGGGGGGGGACGGCATTATTAGCCGACTCTAACGATAATATTACGCAAGTAGAGGCGATAAAAGTTGTAAGCGCTACCGGTTACGAGCAAAATATAGCCGATGCGCCTGCGAGTGTGTTCGTCATCACAAAAGAGGAGTTGGAAAACAAATCTTTTAACGATTTGACGGATATTTTGAAAAATGTCCCGGGCATTCATGTTGAAGGCGGAAGCGTCTTTAAGGATATATCTATCCGAGGCATGAGTAGTTCTTACACACTTTATCTTATAGACGGAAAACCGATGTCAGGAAATGACGCTCACAGTCCGAATGGCATGGCGGGCGGTATCGCTGCAAACTCTTTGCCTCCTGTCTCCATGATAGAGCGCATTGAAATAGTAAGAGGTCCCATGTCTTCGCTTTACGGTTCTGAGGCGATGGGCGGCGTCATTAACATTATCACGAAAAAAACTCCACAGGAATGGGGTGGCAGTTTTAAGAGCGAATACACGAAATCTATCAATGATATTACCGAAAACGGCTATCAAGGCAGTATCAATATCGCTGGTCCTATCATAAATGATATATTGTCTTTGCAGGCTTATGGTTCTATTTTACAGCAAGACGAAAGCCATTGTCCGAATGCGCTTACGCCCGGAGCTGACTGCGGCGATAAAAGCTCGGCGCCGACTCCTGAGTTTAAAGTCAGAAAGGTCGGAACAAAGCTGATTTTAGCTCTTAATGACGCAAATAGCTTGTGGGCAAATTATGACTACTCCAAACAGGAGAAAAAAGAGACAGAAGGCGTGTCATACGCAGTAAATGCTTCAAACCGCGTAAACGGAATGGCTATCAAAAAAGTTCTTTCCGCAGGACATGATATGAAACTTGACGATTTTACGCTCAATACTTATATTCAGAATGCCGCTACCGAAAACCCGTCAAGAGGCGATGGGATATATTACGATGTATTGACTTTGAACACTCAGGGAAACTATTTCTTTAATACAAATATCCTTTCTATCGGCGCGCAGTATAAAAAAGAGACGCTTGACGATAGAGGCACAAATGTAATGCAGGCGTCTCATAACGGAACTGCGTTTAACTACAAATCTTATGAAGTAGCAAAACAGCAGTATGCCGTTTTTACCGAAGATGAGTGGAGTATCACGGACGCTTTGTCTTTAACCGGCGGCATAAGAGTCAATAATTATGAAGATTACGGCACGCATGTTACGCCGCGTGTTTATGCCGTGTATAAACTGACTGACGATTTTCTTATCAAGGGCGGCGTTTCTACGGGATATAAAGCGCCGAGTTTAAGACAATCGGCAGATGATTTCGGAGGCGTTTCAGGAGGCGGATCATACCCGCCGGTCGTTATGGTAGGCAGTCCTGACATAAAACCCGAATCAAGTATAAACTATGAGGCTTCCATAGCTTATACAAACGGCGATGTTGGTTTTGAAGTAAGCGTTACGGCTTATCACAGCGAATATAAAGACAAAATACAATCATACACGGTTTGCAACAGCCCAAGCAGCAGAGCTCCAACCGCAGGCGATGACGGCATACCGTTTTGTACGCAGGGTTCTAAAGATTATTATGAATTGGCGAATGGCGCTGCTTACAGCGATGGTTTTTTGAATTTGAACAGAGGACCGTACAGCAGCGGCAGCAGATATGAAAATGTGGCAGGAGCGGAAATAGAAGGACTTGAGGTTACTTTGGATTATGATATCTTGTCAAATCTTGTGCTTTCCAACACATACACATACACAAAAAGCGAACAAAAAGCAGGCGCTAATGCGGGCAAGGCATTGAACGGGATACCAAAACACATGGTGAATACAAATATTGACTACCAAGCTACAAATAAATTTGGTCTTTGGGGTCAATATAATTACAGAAGCAAAGCTCCCGAGACTACCAGCGCCGCTTCCACTACAAACAAGGGATACTCTTTTGTTGATGCGGGAGTTGTGTATAAACTCAAAGACGACCTGAAAGTTACGGCAGGCGTCTATAATATTTTTGACAAAGAGATAACTTATGATACTCATGGGAAATTTATAGAAGGCAGACGAATAGCTTTGGGCTTTAACGCGGATTTTTAACTTTTTAGCCTGCGCGTCGATTTGGCTTGTTATGCGCAGGCTTTTTTTATTTTATTTCTAACGCGATTTATCGGACTTTACAAATATACTCTTCTCATGTGCGATTTATTTTTTGCATAGCAAAATAGCGGCCGAATAACAAAGTAAAGTTTCATAGTCATTTCCGCACCTCATACAAAACCTCTTTCCATATCATGCCCGTGAATATTTCTGTCATTCCCGCGTCCAAATGACAAATAATGACAAATAAAGCTACTCATTCCCATGCCCAAATGACAAATAAAGCCGCTCTTTCCATATCATTCCCGCGTCTATTTCCGTCATTCCCGCGAAGGCGGGAATCTAAAAAAATTGAAAATAAAAAGCAAAATGAAATTAAATATATAGATGTTTATTTTTTTATTTTATTCCGTATTTTCATATTTTAAAGTTATTAGTTTGGATTCCCGCCTACGCGGGAATGACATAAAAAGAGACAACCTTATGTCATTCCCATGCCCAAATGACAAATAAAGCCGCTCTTTCCATATCATTCCTGCGTCTATTTCCGTCATTTCCGCGCCCAAATGACAAATAAAACCGCTCTTTCCATATCATTCCCGCGTCCAAATGACAAATAAAGTTACTCATTTCCGTCATTCCTGCGTCTATTTCCGTCATTCCCGCGAAGGCGGGAATCTATCATGTTTGCCGCGAACTCTCACAATGATGAAATAAGAGTCATTTTGTTGGCTTTCGGATTGTTTCGCTTGCAATGGCATAGAGATGGAGGGCATACGGCGGGTTGAATTTATATATTTTATTGCGAAAAAATGATAAAAATTGTGTAATTAATATCCACTTTCTTATCTATTTAAATAAAACGCTTCCAAGCCTTATGATGTTTGCGCCGCATTTTATCGCAAGTTCAAAATCCCCGCTCATGCCCATGGAGCAGTATTTTGCGCCAAGCGGTAAAACGCGCTCGTAAATCTCTCTTGTAGTTTCAAAACTTTTTTGTATCGCGCCGATATTGTCCGTGTGCGCGCCTATGCTCATGACGCCTTTTAGGTTGAGATTTTGGCATGAGTTCAAAATCTTTTCATAAATTTGCACCGCATTTTCAGGCTGGACGCCCGCTTTCGTATCCTCTTTTGCGCTGTTTATTTGAAGCAGTACGCTAAGAGTTTGATTTTTAACTTTTAAGCGTTTATTTATTTCAAAAGCCAATTCAAAACTGTCGCATGAATGTATCAGGGCAGGGCGCAGAGCGATGAGTTGATTTATTTTATTTGTCTGAAGCCGTCCTATAAAGTGCCACTCTATGGACAGCGCGGACAACTTTTCGCATTTTTCGCTCAAAGACTGCACTCTGTTTTCGCCAAAAGCCGTGCAGCCAGCTTTATAAAGTCCGAGAACTTCGGCGTAAGTTACTGTTTTGCTTACGGCTACAAGTTTTGTATTTTCCTTAAAAGCAGAGTTTTGTTTAGCATTTTCTATGCGCAGCAGCACGCTTTGCAATTTTTCATGGTAAAACATCTATCCTGCCAAAATTCTTGCTATATCGTTAAAAACCGTAAATGCAAAAAGCAGTATCAAAAATATCCACCCCGCAAGTGTGAGATAGTAAAAAACCTTCTCATTAGGCGCTTTTTTGAATATCATTTCATATAGATTGAAGATAATATGTCCGCCGTCAAGCGCGGGAATTGGCAGAAGATTGATAACGCCGAGATTTACAGAGATGATGGCTACAAAACTCAAAAATACGATAAATCCCGCTTTCGCGGCTTCTCCCGATATATCCACTATGGCTATAATGCCTCCGAGTTCTTTTGGGGAAACATCGCCCGTTATAAGTTTTTGAAGACTTTTAAATATGAGTATTGACGCTTGCGCAACCTCTTCCAAAGCATAATTGACGCTTTCCAAGACGCCGTATCGCGCGCTGAAAATAACATTTGAGGGTTGAATGCCTATAAGTCGTTCATGTACGCTCTCGCCGAATATATTTTTGGTCTCTAAAACTTTCGGGGTCAATCTCGCGTTTAAAAGCGCGCCGTCTCTTAGAAAAAACAGCTCTATTTCGCCCGAATTTTCATTGACGACTTTTTTTATATCCTGCCAGACTTTTATCTCTATGCCGTTAATGGCTTTTATCGTGTCGTTTACTTGAAGTCCCGCCTCTTTCGCCGCCGAATCTTCCGAAAAACCGCCTATTTGCGGGACTAAACTCGGTATGCCTATGTTTGCCATAGCCATATAGAGCAAAAAAGCGAGGAAAAAATTTGCAAAAGGTCCCGCGAAAAGTATAATTATTCTTTTCCATGGAGATTTTGCGTTATAACTGTCAATGTCTGCGCTTCTTACGTTGGGGTCAAAATCATTTTGCCCTTTCATTTGCACATATCCGCCAAGAGGTATCGCGCTTATGCAGTACTCCGTACCGCCCCATACTTTTTTAAGAAGTTTTCTGCCAAAACCGATGCTGAAAACTTCCACTTTTACTTTAAATATGCGTGCGGCGATAAAATGTCCGAACTCATGAAAACAGACCATAAGCGACAGGGCAAGAAAGGCATAAATAAATCCACTTAGAGAATTTAGCATTTTTTCGCGCCTTTTGTGTAGTTTGCGACATATTCAAATCCCGAATACAGCGTCAATATCACGGAAAACCACAAGAGAATTTCCGCTAACGGAGACCAATTCATTATCAAAAATCCTATCGCTATCATTTGAAATACCGTCTTGACTTTGCCCGACATGGAAGCGGCTACCTCTTTGCCCTCAGACGCCGCCGCTACGCGAAGTCCCGTTATAAAAAACTCCCTGACCAATATAATATATACAGCCCATGGATTTGCGCGTCCAAGCAGCATAAGCCCTAAAAATGAGGCAAGTATAAGCATTTTGTCTGCCAATGGGTCAAGTATGCCGCCGATAACCGTTTTTTGGTCCCATGCTCTGGCGATATAACCGTCAAAAAAGTCCGTAACCGAGGCAAGTACGAACAAAAATGCGGCGGCAAAATCTATCCATGAATAGTGAATGCCCTCAAATATCGGATTGCTTCTGTCCAACAACAGAAGCAAAAACAGTATCGGCGCGATTATGACCCTTAAAGAGGCGAGTATATTAGGGAGATTCAGCCTCATTTGAAAGTTGTTCCTCCGTCTATTATGAATGTGTGCCCCGTTACCCATGAGGCTTTTTCAGAGCATAAAAACAGACATGCGCCCGCCATATCCGCAGGCTGCCCCATGCGTCCCAAAGGCGAGCGTTTGGCTGTTTCATCGCGCACCTCTTCGTAATTTACAAAAGCTTTCAAAGCGTCTGTGTCTATGGGTCCGCCGCTTATGGCGTTTACTCTGATGTTTTTTTCGCCGAGCTCCGTTGCCGCGTATCGCACCATAGCTTCAACGGCGGCTTTACAAGCGCCGTGGCCTGCGTAATTGTCTATATATACGAGATTGCCTGTGGAAGAGATAGAGATGATATTGCCGCCGCCCGTTTTTTCCATTCTTTTGGCGGCTTCCTGCGCGCCTACAACGAAAGCGTTTACTGTTGCCGTAAAGATATTATTGATGCCGCGCGGTTTTAATTTCATAAATTTTGTGTATCCGCCTGCAACTGCGCGTCCTGAAATTATCGCGCTTGAAATGAAAAAATCTATTTTTTCAAAATCTTTGTCTATCTCCAAAAACAGATCCTTATATTTTTCAGGCTCTAAAATATTAAACGGATATGCCCGCGCTTTGATATTATGCTTGGCTTCAAGCTCCGCCACCTGCGCTTTGGCTAACTCTTCGTTTGAGTTGTACGTAAACGCTATGTTTATGCCTTGCGCGGCAAATTCATCAACAATAGCTTTACCGATGCCTCTTGTGCCGCCGCTTACGACTAATGTTTTTCCCCTCATCAAAACCCCCTTATGGTGTATTTTTTCATAGTTTGTTCTATAAATTTAAAATGCTCGCCGCTTGGCGGTACAAGAGGCAGGCGGTATTCCAGAGCGTCCAACAGCCCAGCGATGTACATTGCCGCTTTTATCGGTATCGGATTGCTTTCGCAAAACAGAGCTTTGTTTATCGCGTAAAGTTCGTCATTTATCGCTTTTGCGCCCAAATAGTCCGAATCCAAAGCTTTATGCGTCAAATCAGATATTTTATCCGGCAAAAGATTTGCCGTAACGGAAATTACGCCTTTTCCGCCGTTTGAAAGAATAGGGTAGTTTATCGCGTCTTCACCGCTTATGAGATAGAGTTTTGGCTCATGCGCCAATAAATCCACACACTTATCTATCGAACCGCTCGCCTCTTTGACGCCGAATATATTTGGGCAGTCGTTGAACAGCCTTATAACGGTATTTGTCTGTATATCGCAGCCTGTGCGACCCGGGACATTATACAAAAGCACGGGTATTTCAACAGCCGCGGCTATCGCTTTATAGTGTTGATATAATCCCTCTTGCGTTGGTTTATTGTAGTATGGAGTAACGGAGAGTATCGCGTCCGCGCCGCAATTTTGAGCAAATTTCGCCAAATCCACCGCTTCATGCGTAGCGTTGCTTCCAGCTCCCGCCATAACTTTTACATGTGTATCCTTACATACATAGACCGCTATTTCTATGCAGCGTTTATGTTCATTATGATTTAAAGTCGCGCTTTCGCCGGTCGTGCCTACAGGCACTACAATATCTATGCCGTTTTTTATCTGGCGGCGGATAAGTTTTTCATACTGCGCTTCATCTATGCTGCCGTTTTTGAACGGAGTTATAAGCGCGGTCATTGCGCCTTGCATAAGTTTACTCATTTGCTTTCCTTTCTTAGAATTATCGTAGTTGATGTTTTTTCTGTAAAATATTTGTTTGCCGCATCTTTCAGTGTTTTAATATCAAGCGCGTAAATTTGCTCCTCATATTTCAAAAGCGGTTCTAAAGAGCCGCGCACAAGAAAGCTTCCGAAAAGACTTGCCGCGCCGCTTGAACTTTCAAGAGCAAATATAAAATCCGCCTTTGTGTTTGTTTTAATTTTTTGCAGCTCTTTTTCGCTGATATTTCCCTTTTTTATCTCATCAATTACCGCCAAAATCTCAGCTTCCGCTTGTTCTGCTTTTATGCCTTCATTGCATACGGCAAGAAAAACAAAGAGATTTGGGTCTCTTGTATCCATATTGTATGCATAAATTTGATTTACAAGTCTCTTTTTATTGACCAATGTCTCATAAAGCCTGCTGCTTTTTCCTGCGCTCAAAAGCTGGCTTAGCGCACTTAAAGCAACTTGGTCGTCATGGTCGTAAGATGGTATTTTATAAGCGATAGCTATCATTTCCGTTTCGCTATCTTTGTATATATTTACTCTTCGCGCGCCGTCCTGTTCAGGCTCTATTTGATATTTTTTGAGCGGTTCGGATTTTCTTTTTATGCCGCCGAAGTATTTTTGCGCTTCGTCAAATACTTTTTTGGGTTCTATATCGCCCGCTACGACTATTATCGCGTTTGAGGGCTGATAGTAAATATCATGAAACGCTTTTATGTCGTCTATCGTCCAATTTTTTATATCGTCTTTGAAGCCTATCGGCGTCCAGTGGTAAGGGTGGTAAATAAACGCGCTGTTAAAGAGCCTGAAATACAAATATCCCATGGGATTGTTGTCTGTGCGCCATTTGCGCTCTTCCATGACCACATCGCGTTCGGGCTGAAACTCTTCGTCTTTCAAGGCGAGATTTGCCATAAGCTCGCTGAACAGCTCAAGCGATTTGGAGAGGTTTTTACTGCTGCTTTTTACAAAATAGTGCGTGGCGTCAAAACCCGTATTAGCGTTTGTGATACCGCCGAATCCTTTGACTATTTCGTCAAATTCGCCGGCTTTGAGGTTTTTTGTGGATTTGAAATTCAAATGTTCGAGCATGTGGGCTATGCCGCTTTTGCCCATTATTTCATCGCCGCTTCCGACTTTGTAAAAAATATCCGTAGTGATGACATCGCTTCCTCTGTTCATGGGTATGACAAATACTTGAAGTCCATTGGAGAGCGTTTGATTTTCATATTTTGGTAAAGAATCAGCCATTAAAACTCCTAAAAATAAAAATATTATGAAAGATAAGCGTTTCAATTTCTTGCCGCTCCTATTATCTCTTTTATACTATGAAATCCCTCTTTGTCCATGAGTTCCAAAATTCCTTTATTGATATTGCCTGCTATTTTGGGACCTTCATATATAAAACTTGTGTAGATTTGCACAAGCGATGCTCCCGCTTTAAGCCTTTTATAAGCTTCTTTTGCGTTTGATATGCCGCCCGCGCTAATCAAAATTGTAGTTTTGAAAAACTCTTTGGCTATTGCTTCAAAGATTTTAAAACTCTTTTCGCGCAAAACTTCGCCGCTGATGCCGCCGAAATCTTTGGGATTTTCCACTAACGAATAATCCACAGTCGTGTTTGTCGCTATGATGCCCTTTGCGCCGCTTTCAATCGCGGCAGAACATAAGGAGACGGCGTTTTTCGGCGTCATGTCGGGCGCGATTTTTAGTAAAATGGGTCTGTTTGTCAAGGGAACACACGCGCTAAAAAGCTCTTTTATGAAACTCTCATTTTGCAAATCTCTCAAATTGGGAGTATTCGGCGATGAGATATTGACGACCAGATAATCGCACACGGGAGAAAGAGTTTTTACAAGATAGACATAGTCTTCTATCGCGTTTTCTTGCGGAGTTGCTTTGTTTTTGCCGATATTTGCGCCAAGCGGCATCGCAAACGGATACAACGCGCTCAATCTTTTTACGGCTTTAACCGCGCCGTCATTATTGAAACCCATAGCATTTTGAAGCGATTTTTCGGCTACATGGCGGAACAAGCGCGGTTTTGCATTGCCGCTTTGCGGTTTTGGAGTGATCGTGCCGTACTCTGCGTACCCAAATCCAAGCGCGCACAAAGCTCTTATCATGAGAGCGTTTTTGTCAAAACCTGCCGCTATGCCTACGGGGTTTGGAAATTTAATATCAAAAATCTCCTGACTAAGCCGTTCGTCAGCCGTGATACATCTTGAAGCTACGGGATTTAGCAATGAGGGCGCGAAATTCCCAAGCCGCATGGCAAATTCAGCCAACATGTGCGCTTTTTCAGGGTCTAATTTAAACAATATTTTTTTCAAGTTTTCATACATCTGTATTTTTGTCCCAAACTGTTTTTTGGATTATAACCAATAAAAATAAAAAATAGTACATACAAAGCTTTAATCTAAAATTTTCTCCCATTTTGTACCCTCAACGCTATCCATCAACGCAATACCCATTTTGACAAGTTCCGCTTTTATGGCGTCTGCTTTTGCAAAATCCTTCTCTTTTTTTGCGCCCATTCGCTTTTCTATCAATTCTTCTATTTTTTTTCTCTCTTCCATGCCAACGCCAAGATGAAAATATTCGTCAGGCTCTTTCCCGCCCACGCCCAAAACTTTTTGAATGAGTTCCAAATTTGCGCCAAAAATGCCTTTTAACGCGCCGTTTTTGGGATTTTTATCAAGCGAGTCGTTGGCTTCCGCTATCATCGCATCAATCACGCTAAGCGCTACGGAGATATTGAGGTCGTCTTTAAGAGCTTCTGAGAATTTGTCTTGAAAATTTTTGTCATATTCTTCACTTTTGTTATTTAAAAGGCGTTTTTTCAGTCTGTATATCTTATCAAGCCGTTTTTTGTTTTGTAAAAGGTCTGTTTCATTAAAGTTGATATTTGCTCTGTAGTGTGTAGAGAGTAGATAAAAACGCACTATTTCGCCGTCATAAACTTTCAAAATATCCTTCAAAAAAAAGCTGTTTCCAAGAGATTTGCTCATTTTTTCGCCGTTTATAGTTACAAAACCGTTGTGCATCCAATATTTGGCTATCTCCTGCGAACTCTCCTTTCTTGTCTGCGCCGCTTCGTTTTCATGGTGAGGAAAGAGCAAATCCGCGCCGCCGCCATGTATATCTATCTGATAATCTCCCTCTTTTTGCGCCAAATGCTCCTTTATCATGGCAGAACATTCTATATGCCAGCCCGGTCTGCCTTCGCCAAATGGCGCAGGATATGATATTTCGCCTTTTTTGGCAAATTTCCACAAGGCAAAATCCTTGATATTTTTTTTCTCTTCGTCCTCTTCTACGCGCGAGAGCATATCGTTTTCGTCAATATGTCTATGCGAAAGGCAGAGGTATTTCTCATCTTTTGAAGTATCGAAATAAATACCGCTTGAAGTTGTGTAGGCATATCCATCATTTAAAAGATTTTGAGTAAAATCTATAATCGTTTTCAAAGACTGCGTAGCTTTCGGCTCTATATCAGCATCCTGCACGCCGATAGCTCTCATGTCGTCTTTATAGCGTTTGGTATAAAAAGAGGTTATTTCTTCCAGACTTTTGCCGCTTTCATTCATTTTTTTGATGATTTTATCGTCAATATCCGTGAAATTTTTCGCAAAAGTTACTTTATATCCCAAATGCGTCAATACGCGGCGCAGCAAATCAAACGCCAGCGCGCTTCTCGCATGCCCCAAATGCGCGTCATCATACACGGTAGGTCCGCAGACATATATCCGCGCCTCGCCTTTTTTTATGGGTTCAAACGCCAATTTTGCCTTTTTTGCCGAATCATAAATATACATTGAAAATTTCCACTAAAAATATAAGCGCAACGGCTTCAACAATCAGCGCGGCTATAAGCAGGACTGATTTTAAGGATTTGATTATACCCAAAAATAGTTTTATTCCAAATGCTCTAATAGTCAAGATAAACAAAAAAAATCCGCCGATAGAGTTTGCCAAAGCCAGACCAATTACGCCCATGGGGTACACAAGTATAAAAGAAAATACTATTCCTCCGCCAAGAGCTATCGCTGAAATGAGCGCCGCTTCCTTTTGCCTTTGGTGCGCAAACAACCACAGCGAAAAGATGCGCGACAATCCGAAAGGGATAAGTCCCGCAAGGTACATGGATAAAACCTGTGCGCATATTATCGTATCCTCTGCGTCAAATTGTCCTCTTTCAAACAGCAGTTTGACAATTGGCTTTGAGAGTATGATACCGCCAAGAGCGGAAGCGCAGAGTAAAAACGCCAGCATCCAGAAACCTTTTGTAAGAAGCTTAACGGCTTCGTCTTTTTCATCTCTTTTGATAAGCAAGGATATGCGCGGAAATATGCCGATAGAAAGCGCGATGGCAAAAAGAGCCAATGGAAGCTGAAAAATTCTGTTGGCGTAAAAAAGATAACTTATACTTCCTGCCGCCAAGAAACTTGCCAGCCATGTATCCACAAAAGCCGACAATTGCACTGTACTGCCGCCAAGCACGGAGTGAAAAAAATTTTTGTAAAAGCCTTTGCGCTCCGTTTCGTTTTGCTTATGTTTTTTTCTATGTTTTACGGCATTGACAAGGAGCGAAAAAAGCCTTGTTTTGTGTAGAGCATACACATGAACCAAAAGCTGCAAAATACCGCCTGCAACAACGCCGAAACTTAAATAATACACCGTATTTTGCGGCATGGAGATGTCGCTTAAAAGCAGAGCTATTATCATGGAGATATTTAAAAGAGAAGTTGAAAATGCCGTTACGGCAAACCGTCCGCGGTATTGCAAAAGCGAAGCTATGAATGTTACGATATAAATCAATATGAGATAAAAAAAGTTGATGCTAACTAATGGAGCAGTGTTTGATACGGTTTTATCGTCAAAGCCGTAAGCGAATATTTTCGTTATAAACGGGCTAAACAGTATGACAAGAAGCGTCAAAAAGGATATGAATATAAAAAATCTCACAAATACGCTAAGAGCGAAAATACCTTTTTGGCGGGACTTTGTGAAGGCGGGCAAAAAAGCCTGCGTAAATGCGCCCTCGGCAAAAATGCGGCGGAAAAGATTTGGCAGTTTAAACGCTACCATGAACATATCGCTGTAAACATTTGCGCCCAAAACATTAGCCGTCAAAAGGTCGCGGACAAAGCCGAATATGCGCGATACGAGAATGCCGCCGCTGTTGGTGAAAAAGTTTTTTATCATCATATTTAACTTGCATCTCAACTTGAAATTAATCTGTTAGTATATCAAAAGTAGGTTAAATCAAGCATATTAAATCGCAGTTAATGAATAATATTGTAATATAACATATTCCTTAGAGTTAAAAATTAATGGAGCGGCTGGTGAAATTTTTTAATATTATCAATTTTGGCGGCAAGAAAGAGTTAAGTCAAAACAGTGAAAAATATTTCACGGCAGCGCATTTGAAAAGCGGCGAAAGCGTTCACGCGCTTCAAGTTGAAATTAAAAAAACTCATAAAAGCTCCCATGTCAATGCCGAATATGCAGATATACACACTCATCAAGGCGTCATTGAAGGCGGCGATATAAAGGTAAAACACCTCAAAGGCGGCACGATACGCGCCAATACCGTCAGCATTGATTTTATGGAAAACGGCGTCATAGAAGCAAATCACATACATGTTAAGAGTCTTGGCTCAAACAATTCTCTTACCGCGAGCGATATTATAGAGATAGACAATATGGAAGGCGCGAAAAACAGCATTATAATAAAACCGCTTTTTGACATAGAAAAACTTGGCAAACTCTCAACTCTTTACGAAAAAATCATTTTTTATAAAAAAGAGTATGTAAGCGCGCTGCAAATGTTGGAAAAGAAGCGTTTTGAAGTAGAGAAACAGGTTTTGGATGCGCAGCTCTGCCGCGCTAAAATCAAGCTTTTAAGAGACAATGGGACTATTCCAAATGCCGAGTTGATGGTAAAGGTAAGAGAGTTTGATATTTTGAGCAGAGAGTATCAGAAATTGATAAATATGACTGACAGCCTGAGAGAACATATAGATATTGCTATGGAAGAGTTTAAAACGCATACTGTCAGGAGCGGATTGGTACGGCATGAGAAAGTTATCTGCAACTGCGCATGGAAAGAGAACAATAAAGTCATATTTACTCTTCCGAAGTATAATCTCTCCCATAATCCGTCAGAGGGCGAATATGCCCATGAGATATATTTATGGTATAATTCCGAGCTTTTGCTTGACGCAAGCGGCGAGTTTGGGATAAAAATCAATAAAAAGAGTTGATATGATAGCGGCTATTGAAGGGCGCGTAGTAAAGAAAGAGCCTGCGTTTGTTTATATTAAAACGCTCGGCGGCATAACATATAAAGTGGCTGTTTCACTGCATTGCAGCGCGGCAATAAGGCAGGATATTGTAGAATTGAATATCACGCAGATTATAAGAGAAGATGCAAATTTGCTGTTTGGTTTTTTAAACAAAGACGAGCAGAGAATGTTTGAACAGCTTATAAAATTAAACGGAGTAGGAACTGCGACCGCGCTTGCGGTATGTTCTACGCTTACGCCTGAAGAGTTTTCAAAAGCCTTAGCCGTTTCAGATGCCAATACTTTTATAAAAGTTCCCGGCATTGGACTTAAAAGCGCAAAAAGGATTTTGGTGGAACTTGGCGAATTTGTTTTGGAAAGCGGGCTTAACGCTTCAAGCCAAAGCCAAATGGAAGCAAGGCTTGCTTTGGAAGCTTTGGGTTTCAAAAGCGACAAAATAAAGGCGGTTTTGTTTGCATGCAAAGGCGTCAGCACACAGGAGCTTATCAAAGAGGCTCTTTCTAAACTTCAATAATTACAGGAAATATGATGAAATTGGCTATTGTTTTCGGCGGAGAAAGTTTTGAACATGAGATAAGTATTGTGAGTGCAATAGCTCTTAAAAAGGTGATTTTTTGCGAGCTTGTTTATATATTTTGCGATAAAAACCGCGATTTTTATTTGATACCGACATCAGAGATAAACTCAAAACGCTTTAGCGGCGGCAAATATCTGAACGATACGAAACTTACGCTAAAACAGGGCGGTTTTTACTTTAAAAAGCTTTTTGGCGAGCAAAAAGTAGAGTTTGCCGCCGCTATAAATATAATACACGGTTGTGAC
>JAITAB010000018.1 GCA_031284315.1 Campylobacteraceae bacterium | reverse complement strand
CCTTCCCTGTAACTCGGCAGTACATAAATATCGCTGATAGCCGTTAAATCCACAATATCGTCTCTATGTCCGAGCCATTTTACAAAACCGCTGTTTAAAAAGTCTTTATTTGCGCATGTATGATTGCCCTCATCGGTATCGCCTGCAAAGACAAATTTTACATACGGATATTTTGCTTTTATTATGCTGCTGGCTTCATAAAATTCTCTAATACCTTTATCCCATATAGCCCTTGCCGCCATAAATACGACTGTTTTATCTTTAAGGGCGTTTGCCTCTTTTATATGCTCCAAACGCTCTTTTGTAAAATTTTTTATATTAAATATATTTGTGTCAATTCCAACGCTTTTTATTATGATAGCTTTATTTTGCGGTATGATTTTTTTATCTATCAGATATTTTGGGTCGTCATTGTTCACAAAAACACATCCATTTGAAAACCAAAATACTATTTTATACAGCCTCTCTATAACCGCTCTTACGACTATATTTTTAATACTGTTTGACACATAAAAAGAGCCAAGCCCCTCTATCAAATTTAAAATTACAGGCACTTTTGCCATTTTTGCCGCAAGCGTTCCGTAGATATTGGGTTTAACCGTAAATGTATGCAGCAAGTCAAGCCGCAAAGGCTTTATCGCATCATAAATGCTTTTTATCGTCATTAATTCTCTAAAAGGATTTAAGCTTTTCCTGTTCATGTCATAATTAATAACGATAAAGCCGCTCTCTTTTAGCGCTTGATTTTTATCTCCGTTCGAACAAATCGCATATACGCTATGACCTTTTCCCAGAAGCGCCTGCATAATCGGCAGCCTAAAAAGATACAGGCTGTAATCAGTATTTGACAAAAAAGCGATTTTCATAAATCTTCCCAATTACACAAAGACTCCATAAACTTTTTAGCAGACGCTTCCCAAGTTAATTCATTTTTATATACCTTGTAACACTCTTTACTCATTCTGTAAATCATATCAGGCGAACTCATAAGATACAAAATTCTTTCGGCAAGCATTTTATGATTATGCGGCTCAATCAAATATCCTGTTTTGCCATCGTACATTTGCTCATCTAAAGCGCCTGTATTTGAAACTATGACGGGCTTTGAAAACGAATATGCAAGAGGAATCACACCGGATTGAGACGCTTGAATATACGGCAATACCACCACATCTATATCCTTAAAATATATTTTTACATCTTCTATTGAAATCCACTCGTTATGCAATTCAATATTGTCATGCAGTATATCAATATCGTTTTTATATGGAGATATATTGCCGTCTCCTGCTATTACCAATTTTATATTCGGCATATTTTTTACAACAATTTTCATGGCTTTGAGCAATACATGTAACCCTTTATACTCTAAAATACGCCCAAAAAACAGTATTTTATTGTTAAAATAAAAATCACGATTTTCTTTTTCATTAGAGTAATAGGAGAAGTTAGCATGCGGTATATGAATAATATTTTGCTTTTTTATCCCTTTATTTATTAAATTTTGTGTAAATTTTTTACTCAATATCACATACTTATCAGCCTGCCTGAATGTAAACCAGTGAAAAAATCTATACGCAAAACTATCCTCTTGCTTGTGTAGTTTCACATCATGAATAGTTTTTATTTTCAATTTGCACCTTACAAACGGATATATTACCGCATCCCAAAAATGCTCCATCGGTGAATAAAAAATATCTGGACTATATAAATTAATACTCCTGATTATTTCAATAAAACGAAATAGATTTAAAGACGACAACAAAAAACTTGGCATGGAAGTATAAGTATTTACATACTTTATGCTCAAATTTTTGTTTATTTGCACTTCGCTATCCCATGCAGACTTGTTTTCTGTATATGAAGATAAAACAGCAAATATATTGTTCTCTTTGCTCAAGGCGCGCGCCATTTCATAAGCGTAAATAGGTCCAGCGCCTCTTCTTCCCAAATATAATATAGCTATTTTTCTCATTTTCTCATTTTTCTATATATTTTCAAAAGTTTATAAATTATAGATATTGGCAAATACGAAATTGTGAATAATCCAAATTTGACAAAAAAGTTGCAATCAATTTTTTCTTTCAACAGTTTTCTTGCCTCTATTTTTCTATTGTCCAATAACATATAAATATACAGCCCTTTTAATTTAAAATTATAATGATCAGTATATTTTTTATCAAAGCCATGTTTTTGCATATACTCAATCTCTATTTCTTGCAATTTTACAAACTGCTTGGCTTTTAAAAGCCAATTTTTTGGATTGGTCAGTCTATTGACTGTAGTGTCTGCATCGCCTAATTGTATTATATTATACTTCCAAGCGGGTATGCCGAACTTGCGGGCAATTTCATAACTCAATAAAATTTCACAGCTGATTTGCTTGATACCTTCATGTTCTGGATAAATAAAATCATTTTCTAAAAAGACTTTTTTATTTATTATCGGAGTAAAATCGCCTTTAAGGGCTTTTTTAAAAAAATCTTCTTCATTTAGTAGCATATAATCTTTTTGGATATACCCATTTGTCCTTGCAAACAAAAGCATCGGATATTTAAGATAATTATCCAAAGATACCATTAAATCCAAAGCTTTTTGCAGCATATTTGGGATAAACGGGTCGTCATCATCGGCTATAATTATAAAATCACCTTTAGCCAATCTAATGCCTACATTTCGCGCCCCATGTAAACCAACATTTGCATTAAGTCTATGCAGTTTAACCTTTTTGCCGTATTTTTTCAAGTCGGCAGGATTTATGGGTAAAGTTGAGGCATCGTCTATTATCAATATATCCATGTCAATATTTTCGAGCTGCTGGGCTATAATAGAGTCTATAACGAGTAGTATAATTTTCGGGCGGTTATGGTTTGTTATAACAACCGTCAGCGTTTTTATTTTTTTCATACTTAAAGAACCTTTTATTTTAAAACCTACAATAAAAAATTATTTTACAACCATCGCAAACAGTTTATGCCTAAGATGTTTTATTGTATAATTAGGGTTTGCTTCCAAAATAAGTTTTTCCAATACTTGCGGGTCATCAGGCAAATGATATGTGCAAATCGCAAGTTTCGGCGCGAAATTTTTCAACACCCAAGCGGCTCCTTTTAGCATATCTCTTTCAGCGCCCTCTATATCTGCTTTGATAAAATCTACGCGGCTTATACTGTTTTCCTGCACAAATTTATCCAGTGTCGTAATAGTTATTGTTTCCGTTTCTTCAGTACCATTTTTGATATCGTGAGAAATTATACTCGAACCCATATCAACAGCTGAAGCTTTATATATTAGCAAATCACAATCTTTTTCGCCCAAGCCTTTTTGTACGGGATATATCCTGTCTTCATTTAATTTTGCTGTTTTTATCAATATCTGAAAAGTATCCCGTACAGGTTCAAATGCGTATGCAATCGCTTTTTTTGAAGCGGCATAAGCGCTAAAATCGCCTATCCATGCTCCTGCGTCGATAACTACATCATCTTTTTTAATAGTTACATCAAATGCTCCGTCAGCATAGCCGTACGGACCCTCTATCATATTTTTGTCAAGTCTTTCAACAAGCGATTTATCATAATTATCATCATACTCGCAAGATACTAAAAATGTATCCTGAAAAACCGCAATCAACTGCTTTACAGCATTAATATCGTTCGAAATATCAGGCAGTTTTGCCCCTTTAAAGTCAAACCATATTCCATTCGGTGTTTTTTTTAGCCATTTTCTTATAAATTTTTTTAAAAAAAAGCTATGATAAATTGACGCAAATATCCGAGCTAAAAAATTTAGATATGGTATTTTGCGTAACCGAAGATTGACAATTTTTAAAACATATTTTACCTTATCCGAAAAACGTACATTTGAATCACTACTCATATTTCCTCCAAATTTTTAGTATATTTACACTGATCGTTTTCATAATTTTACTTTTTGCTGCATTTTTTCACCGCTTAGTCTATACACAATGACTGTAAATGTTTTAGCTTTTGAAATATTGTATATTTCATTCATGTAATAATCTCATATTTTCGTCCAACTTTCAGGCACAGGGTCAAATCCTACTCTGCTTTTAAACCAAACTTTCGGCGCAATTACTATTTTATCCTTATTTGTATTAAGCCATGCCGCCCACCAGCTAAAAGAACTGTTTGCGATGATATTATGTTTTGTATTTTTCATCAATTCCAAATCTTCCAATTCGCTGCCCGTATTTTCTACAAATATCGGATTGTTTATAAAATTCAGGTTTTCTTTGCACCATTTTATATCGTCTGAAAATATAAAAAAGGTCGGATTTTGAATTTTTTGCGATATAAATTTTACGGCATTTTTATAATATTCTATGCCGATAAATCCATCATGCATTAAATAATCCCCCCTTCTTACATGTAAGCTGACACTATTGCTGTTTTTTATTATATCTATATATTCGTTTAATTTTACAGGTATTTTTAGTGTAAATTCTTTAAGCAGTATATCTCTTATATCCAAAAAATATTTTTCATTTTGCCAATATCCGCTTAAATATAGATTTTTATACAAAAATACCTTTTCGTCAAATTTGGTCTCATTTTTTGACATTTCTATATAAAATGTCTCTTTTTTATATTGATATATTCCCATTCTGGCTAATTTTCCTAAAATTCTATTTTTGGCGCCAAAATTATTTATCTCATGCATAGAAGCTATTTGCTCGTTTATGTTAAAAGCGTTTAATCTGTATCCATTATGTACTTTATATTTTGCATAATCAATACTATCCAATTTCAAAATATCATTGTTTTTATATGCTATTGCCCTGCCTGCGGCATACTGAAACATTTGATTTCCAATGCCGCCGATTAATCTCATTATAATCATATTTTAAATCACCCGATAAAATTTATAATTTTGTCATATCAAATATGCCGCATCCGAATTTGCATCCGAAATTATTTTCTACATCAGATGATAACAATTGTACATCTTCATGCAAATCGCCGCTATCATCAACAAAAGAAAAGCTGTCTATTTTATATTTGTCTTTAAAACAATCCATCAAATACTGCACAGAAAAAACTCTGTGCGCGTTAAATTCTATCCTTTGTCTGCCAATTGGTACGGAAAAATACAGCTTGCCATGCGTTTTAAGCAATTTGTGCAAATTCTCCATGCCAAGAATATGCCCGTTATAATTTATAGTATCGCCGTATCTTCCCAAGCCAAAATGTTCCATAGCATGCAAACATGACAACGAATCGCAATATTCATATTTGTCTTCCGTCAGCGGAGCCATAAAGTCCTGCTGTATAAAATGTATATTTTTAACTTTGCTGACCATCGGACGAATATCTATGATATATATCGGGCGGAAAATAGCTACATGCGCGATAAATCCGTCAATCCTTGAACCTATATCAACATGTATTTTCGGATTGTTTTCATATATTTTTCTTGCAATTAGCATATCCTGATGAAAGTAATGCCCGCTGGCAGTGCCGCTAGTATCATATCTATCTTTCAGGCAAGGATAAATTCCCCAAGAAAATGGAAAATCTTTGCTGTTTTTACTGCTGTTTTTAAGTTTATAAAAATCAATCAAATACCGCGGTAAACCTTTAAGCCCAAATATCATATCTCTTGGAAATATGCCGAGAGCTTCCATAATTCTTTTAATAACCCGCAAGAATGTATAGTTGCGAGGATTTAAATATGTACGCAATCTCACAATTCAACCCTTCTATCACATCTCTCCACCGTGCTTAATCTATGCGCGATGACTATAAGCGTTTTGTCTTTTGAAACGCTATATATTTCGCTCATGATTTTACTTTCAGTTTCATTATCAAGCGCTGAAGTAGCTTCGTCCAAGACCAAAATTTCAGGATTGCCGTATAAAGCTCTGGCGATGCCTATCCTTTGCTTTTGTCCGCCGCTAAGCCGTACTCCATGCTCTCCGACTGTCGTATTTAATCCTGCATTTGCGCTTAAAAAATCCCAAATATTTGCCGCTTTTAGCGCGTTTATCGCTTTTGTTTCGTCAATATCGCAGCCAAACATTATATTTTCTCCAACCGTTCCGTCAAACAGATAGATATCCTGCGGAATGTAGCCGATTTTTGCTCTCCATGAACGGATATTTTGCGGCAAAATAGGCGTGCCGTCCACCAAAATATCCCCGCTTGAAGGAGTATGTATGCCCATTATCAAATCAACCAAAGTGGATTTTCCTCTGCCGCTCTCCCCTGTAAAGGCTATCTTTTCGCCCTTTTTTATCTCCAAAGAGACATTGTCTATAACCTGCATCTTGTCATTATATGAAAAACTGATATTTTTCAAGACAATGGAATTTTTAAAGTCAATCTCTTCATCGCCGTATTTTTCTGTGTAAACATTTAAATCTTTATGTATGATATCAAGCGATTTTTTAAAAAATATGATTTGATTGTAACTTGCAAGCATTCTTGAAATACCCGGAAGCATTCTGTAAAGCGCCAAAGCGTACATGGAGATGACCGGTATAATCAAGTCCGGATTTTCATACCTCAGCAAAAGATACAAAATAGCCGCCAAAAGAACGGAAAAACCTATAGATTCCATGATATACCGCGGCGCGAAAGAGGCTGTATAAGAGGCTGTATAAGACTTTGAAAAAATACCGCTTTCATAAAAAAAGGTTTCTGTTATCTCTTTTTCGTTGCCCTTTAATTTCAAAATTTTGAAATTTCCAAATGAAGCGGTAATGAGTTTGAGAAAACTCTCCTGCGACTTGTTCCGCCGCTCTCCCTGCGCATTGGCTATCTTATTTATGATTTTTATCACGAAAAATACGCTTATTCCCATTACCAAAGTCAACCCCAGCGTCATTTTAAATCTCACATACAGTAAAAGTATATAAAAAATGATAACGGTAAAGGCTTCGGAGCATAAAAGCAGGATATTTTGGATTAAAAAGCTAAGATTCAGCGTTTCACTGGAGACCGTTTTGATAATAGTGGAAGAGTTATATTTTATGATATTTTTATACGGCATGTGAAGATAATTTTGAAACAATCTATTTGCAAACTTGCTGAAATTATCAAATGCAAATTTATTTAAAAAATATGTGTAAAGAAGTGAATAAACGCCCCTAAAAAGATAAAAAACAACCAAAAAAACGCCAAAATATATAATAAACCTCTCTTTATCGTTAAAGCCAAAAAAATCATAAGCCGTTTTATAATATCCGCTCTCTATTATGTCGGGGTTGGACGCCATAGAGACAAACGGCATGATAGCCGAAACGCTCGCCATTTCAAGCGCTGAAAAGAGTATCGTGCAGCAAAGCATCGCGAGCAGTATTATTTTGGTTTTTCTATCTAAAACGGCTCTTAATTTGTAAATCACGCCCGCTTTATTTTTTTTCATTGAAAACTTTATACATTTTTTTTATACCGTCCTCCAAAGAGGTTTTGTATTTCCATCCTAAATCTGAGAGTTTTGTAACATCACAAAGTTTTTGCATAGTACCGTCCGGCTTTGTCATGTCAAATACAAATTCACCCTGAAATCCGACAACTTTTTTGATGATATCCGCTAACTCTTTTATCGTCAAATCTTTGCCCGTTCCTATATTGATATGCGTATTTCTTATCTCGTTTTTATCTTTAATCAAATCTTGAAAATTTATATTCTCCATGATAAATACGCATGCATCCGCCATATCTTCGCTATATAAAAACTCTCGTCTCGGAGCGCCGCTGCCCCATATTTCTACCGTTTTTTTGCCGCTTGTTTTGGCTTCATGTATCTTTCTTAAAAGTGCGGGCAGTACATGCGAAGTGTTCAGGTCAAAATTATCATTTGGTCCGTAAAGATTTGTGGGCATGACGGATATGAAATTTGTGCCGTATTGGAGATTGTAGCTTTCGCACATTTTTATCCCTGCGATTTTGGCTATCGCGTAAGGCTCGTTCGTATATTCCAAAGAGCTTGTCAAAAGGGACTCTTCGCTTATGGGCTGCGCGGCATTTTTCGGATAAATGCAGGTAGAGCCCAAAAACAGCAGTTTTTTCACGCCGTTTAAATAACTCTCATGTATGATATTGTTTTGGATCTGCAAATTTTCATATATAAAATCAGCTCTATATGTATTGTTCGCCAAAATGCCGCCGACTTTTGCCGCGGCTAAAAAAACATATTCTATCTTTTCGCCTGTAAAAAATTCTCTGACTTTTTGCCTGTCTGTCAAATCTAACTCGCTATGCGTTTTTGCAATTATATTTTTATACCCTTTTTGAAGCAGATTTTTGACTATCGCGCTTCCGACCAAACCTCTGTGTCCTGCTACATAAATTTTACTGTTTTTATCCATGCTATTCAAAATACCTCAAAGTCTTAAAACCCTTGTTTTGCAGATACAGATTTTTTTTAGCCAAATTCACATCGTTTTCTATCATTTCTTGAATTATATCTTGAAGGCTGTATTCGGGCGTCCAGCCCAATTTTTCTTTAGCTTTTGCGGAATCTCCTATCAATAAATCTACCTCTGTGGGTCTAAAATATCTCTCGTCTACCGCTACCACCTCTTTTCCTGTTTGCAGTTTATAGTCGGGATTTGCGCAGGATTTGACATATGCTTTTTCATTAAGCCCTTTGCCGACAAATTCCAATTCAATCCCAACCTCTCTAAAAGCAAGTCTTACAAACTCTCTGACCTCAGTCGTAACTCCTGTGGCTATCACCCAGTCTTCAGCCGTATCAGCCTGCAAAATCATCCACATCATGCGGATATAATCTTTCGCATGACCCCAATCTCTTTTCGATGATAAATTTCCAAGATAGAGTTTGTCTTGAAGTCCAAGCGCAATTTTGCTCACAGCTCTTGTTATCTTTCTTGTTACAAAAGTTTCGCCTCTTATCGGCGATTCGTGATTAAATAGTATCCCGTTGCATGCAAAGATATCGTAAGCTTCTCTGTAATTTACAGTTATCCAGTACGCATACATTTTTGCCACAGCATACGGCGAACGCGGATAAAACGGCGTTGTTTCCTTTTGCGGAATTTCCTGCACTTTACCAAAAAGCTCGCTCGTGCTTGCCTGATAAATTTTCGTCTTTTTTGTAAGCCCCAGCAGTCTTATGGCTTCTAATAGTCTCAAAGTGCCTATACCGTCGGCATTTGCCGTATATTCCGGCGTTTCAAAGCTTACATGCACATGACTCATTGCGGCAAGATTGTAAATCTCATCAGGCTGAACCTCTTGTATTATCCTTGTCAAATTCATGCTATCCGTCATATCTCCGTAATGAAGGATAAAATTCAGCCTCTTTTCATGCGGGTCTTGATATAAGTGGTCTATTCTATCTGTGTTAAACAAAGAAGCTCTTCTTTTGATTCCATGAACTTCGTATCCCTTGTTTAACAAAAATTCGGCTAAATATGCGCCGTCTTGTCCTGTAATTCCCGTAAGCAATGCTATTTTTGACATTAATTTATCCTTTTAAAATCGTCTTCTATTCTTACTATATCATCTTCGCCCGTGTATTTTCCGACCTGCGCTTCTATCAAAACGAGCGGGATTTTGCCGGGATTTTCCAGTCTGTGTATATCGCCCGATTTGATATATGTGGACTCATTTTCCCTGACCAAAAAACTTTTATCGTTTATCGTAACTTTCGCCGTTCCGCTCACGACTATCCAGTGTTCGTTTCTGTGAAAATGTTTTTGCAGGCTTAGCCGTTTGTTCGGCTTGACTTCTATCTTTTTGATTTTGTAACCATCTCCGATTTCCAAAACTTCGTAAGTTCCCCATGGTCTATTGGCTTTTACATGCAGCGAAGTCAAATCCTTTTTTTCGCTTTTTTGAAGCGCGGCTACGATATCTTTGACTTTTTGGGAGCTTCCTTTTTTTGATATCAAAAGAGCGTCTTTTGTGTCCACGACTATCAAATCATTAACATCTATGATATTTACCTCTTTATCCGCCAAAATCAGATTGTTTGCATTATCGTGATTTTCGGGCATTTCAATTGAGAGCGCGTCAAAACTTCCGACATCGCTCCAGCCGATATCGCTTGGGACGACAGCCGCGTTAGAGCTTTTTTCCATGAGCGCGTAATCTATGCTAATCTCGTCTATACGCGCCATATCCTGCATGTCTATGCGGATAAGCTTATCAAAGCAGCCCGTTTTTCCGTCTGTTTTGGCATTGTTAAAGGCTTTTAAAGAAGAGTCGTAAATATTTGGGGCATACTCTTTTAACTCTTTCAAAAAGGTTTTGATTTTGAAGCAAAACATGCCGCTGTTCCAGTAGTAATTGCCGCTTTTTATATATTTTTCGGCAGTTTTAATGTCGGGCTTTTCCTTGAAACTCTTTACGCGAAATCCGTCAGCTTCTATATATCCAAAGCCCGTTTCGCAGCAAAAAGGCTTAATGCCGAAAGTTACCAAAAAGTCCTTTTCCGCCAAATCCCGCGCTTTTTGCAAAGCTTCCTTGTAGTTTTTTTCGTCTTTTATCAAATGATCGCTCGGCGTTACAAGCGCGATACTCTCTTCATCAAGCGCGAAAGACGCCAAAGCTATGGCGGCGGCTGTATTTCTTCCAACAGGCTCCAAAATGCAGCTGCTGTTTTTAATTATGCCCAACTCTTCAAGCTGATCCATAGCCAGAAAATACTGCTCCACATTTGAAACTATGATAGGATTTTCGCAAAAAGACGCATTTCTTTGGACTGTCAATTGAAAAAGGGATTTGCTGTCAAAAAGTTTTATAAACTGTTTTGGCATGAGTTTTCGGCTTAAAGGCCAGAGTCTTGTGCCGCTGCCTCCCGATAAAATGATATTTATCATAAATCGTTCTTTACTATTTTTGTTACCGCTTCTTGCATGGCGTTTTGATACTCGCGCATTTTCTCTTTGCTTGCGGCTTCAAAGCGCGCTACAAGTACGGGCGTTGTATTTGAGGCTCTTACCAGTCCCCACCCTTCTTCAAATATAACTCTCACGCCGTCTATCGCGATAATATCTTTTATTTTCGGAAAGTTTTGCGGCGGATTTTGCAAAAAGAGTTTGAGTTTTTCTACGATTTTGAATTTTTCACTCTCTTTGGTTTGGATTTTTAGTTCATCTGTTGAGTACATTTTGGGCAATTTAGACAACTCTTCGTCCAAATCAATCCCTTCTTGCAGCAGTTCAAGCGTCCTTAACATCGCATAAATCGCGTCATCATACCCAAAATATCTGTCGTTAAAAAATATATGTCCGCTCACTTCGGCGGCGATGTCTATCTTCATTTCGCGCATTTTCATTTTCAGGTTGCTGTGTCCGGTTTTGTACATGTACGCATGACCTCTTTTATTTATCTCGTCATACATGACTTGCGAACATTTGACTTCGCCTAAAATTTGCGGATTTTTCAACATTTTTGAGTAAAAAATAACAAGTTCATCGCCTTTGAAATTATTTTTTTGCGTCAAAACGGCTATTCTGTCCGCGTCCCCGTCAAAGGCAAATCCGATATCATATTTTCCGCCCGCAAGCTCTTTTTTTATATCGCGCAGATTTTTCTCTTCCGTAGGGTCTGGGTGGTGGTTTGGAAATGCGCCGTCAGGCTCTGCGAAAAGAATTTTGGCGTTTAAGTTTAATTGCTTGACAATCTCCGTAACGACAACTCCCGCCGCGCCGTTTCCGCAGTCTATGACGATTTTGGATTTTAGATTTTTCAAATGCTCAAAATGGTGCGTAAGAAAATTGATATATTCTCTCTTTGTATCAATCTTATCGCATGTCATGTCGCCCCAAATTTTCAGCTTTTCACACTCTTCTATCACTTCGTAGCCCAAGTTTTCTATATCCGCGCCAAAAAACGGCAAATGGTTCAGCGTAATCTTAAAGCCGTTGTATTCGGGCGGATTGTGAGAGCCTGTTATCATGATAGTGGCGCCAACCCTGTTTTCACCCTGAAAAAAGCCTGCAAAATAGTTGCATGGAGTCGGCACAAGCCCCATGTTTTTGACTTTTACGCCCGCATAAGTAAGCCCTGCGGTAAGATAACTGAAAAGTTTTTTTGAGTGCGTTCGCGCATCGTATCCTATGCCGACATGCGGGCTAATGCGCAAAATCCTTTTCCCGAGAAAATAGCCTATCGCCTTCACGCTTTTTTCATTCAAATCCTGACCGAAGATGCCCCTTATATCATATTCTCTGAAAATATGGCGCATTTTATATCTTTAATTTATATATTTTCGCGTATGGATTGCCCGTAACAAATTCAAACAGATTTGCATCATACTCTTCAAGATAAAAAAGTTTGAAATAGACGGAGTCGTACATGGCTTCATCCACTACCAAAAAAACATTATAGGAGCGCAAATATATGAGCGAATATACTCCGTCATAATGCATGTTTTGGATATTTTTATAAAACGCTCCCTTATCGTCATAGCCCGTAACTACAAATCTTTTAAGCGATATAGCGCTGTTGTTTGGCGGCGGCGTTATCAATTTTCCCTGCTGTTTATCTATGTAAAAGTGATTTCTGCCTCTGCTTCTATCCAAAAACAATACCGCGCCCGTATCTTCAAAATTTCTTGCAATATAAAAAAACGGGGGTCTTGGCTTGCCGTTCATCAAATCAAGATGGCTGAAATTCATAATAGTAGGATAAATATCAAGCATTCTGTAAGGCAGATAAAAGTAAATATCCCTTGTTTTTTCGGGCAGTTTTATATCGTTTTTCAAGGAAAGCATAAAGTCATTTGAATCCGCAAAACCGTACTCTTTCATTATCCATGCGATATTGTTGTTTGGTATGGATTGGTTGTTTTTAATAGCTTCGGTTCTTTTTTCTGTATATTCCACATCAAGCCTTGCCATTTGCGCCGCGCTTTTTTGGTCATGAGAGAGCGCGAAACTAACGGGGAAATTTACATCGCCGTCATGCTTTCCGCCGTCGACCAGCGTTTTTATGTCGGCATAGTAGCGTATAGGATATCCGTAATCCCACCATGTAAGCACATAATCTTCCCTGCTTGCGTTTTTGCCGAAATTTTCTATGAGAGATATTTCTTCTATCGCAAAAACGCTGCCCGCTTTATATTCCCATGCGGTTTTTATGAGAGGATATAAACTCCACGCGCTCATAAGGCATGTAAATACCAAAGAGGCTATTAAAGCGATTTTCTTCTCTTTTATATATGTAAATGCAAGTTCTGTGATTCTAAAAATAAAATATCCCATTCCTATTGCTACGACAGGTATCACATACATGACAAATCTCAAGCCGCCCCAGTAAGATAGCAGTCCAAGCCCCAAAAGCGGCAACAGAAGCAGCATAACAGGTTTTCTTATGCACAGCCATGCATATCCTAATATACTAATGAGAAAAAGCAGTATGCTTTCGTTGGCATTAAAACCAAGAGAAAGCAATAAACTTCCATGCAGTCTTAAAGGTATATCGTTAAACGATATTTTCTGCGCTTCTACAATCGTTTGGGCAACCGAGAAAAACTGCAATTCTCCGTAATCAACAGTGCCGTCCCTTTGAAATATAAAGACATTGAGCCTGCTTATTATCGGTCCAAATCCATCGGTAAATAAAAAAACAAGCAGTGCGGCGGCAAGTACATACAAAATATATTTCTCAACTTTTATCCTGAAAACTACCAGATAAAGCGCGATTATACATGCTATTTTTACGCCGAAAGGTATCCCAGCCATGCTTATCAGTAAGATAGACAAAAGCTGATAGTTAAACAGATTTATCTCTTCGTAGCGTCTAGATTTTGCTTTATATTCCGTTAAATATATATATATTGCATAGAGTATGACTAAGCCGCAAAATGCAAATTCCAGCGCATAGCCCTGCGGATAGCACCATTTATATACCGCCATTTCAAGAGCGGTTATCAAAACGTATGGTTTGGCTCTTGCCTCCAAAGCTATAGCCAGCGACCAAACTATCATCATCGGAAAAAAAAGATTGAAAATATCCGTATCATAATAACCGACCACTGTACGCGAATAGTAACTCGTACTTATAGCCGCAATCAGCGAAGCAATAAATCCTGCAAGCAGCAGATTGAATCTGCCGCCTATCAAAATAAACGGTATAACGATCAAAGAGCCTGCAAATACAGGCATATAAAACATTATCGTTTCAAGAGAAAACGGCAGCATATCATAAATAAAATGCGTAAGTTTAGGCAGCGGATCGTTTACGGGCGAAAGGTCGTTTTCCTGATGGCAGTTTTTTTGGTAATACTCGCCCATGTCCGCATTATTTTTATCGCAAAGTATCAAATCCCTTGTTCCTTCAGCCCAAAAGTACGAATCATTGGTCGTAACCATAAATTCATTATTCCACTTGAATAGATTGCCGTCCACCGTATTGGTCGCCCAATAAACCCATGTAAGCCTTACGCATGCGGAAAAAAGAAAAGCAAAAACGATTAAAATGAAGATATATACACCCTTTGTAATTTTGGCAGAGTTCACGAGAGAATTCATAGATATCCTTTTAGAATATAAAGGGGATATTGTAACCGATAATAACTAAAAAACAAATTACTTCTCGGTTACGCGCGAGGAGCGGCCGAGTCTTATTTGACCTCAGCCTCTTGTTTGATGACTTCCAAAAGTTTATCGCCTATACCTTTAACTTTTAGAACATCTTCTATTGTGGTAAATTTCCCGTTTTTTTCACGGTATTCCACAATAGCTTCGGCTTTTTTCTCGCCTACGCCTTTGATAGTTGCCAAAGTTGCGGCATCAGCGTTGTTTAAATCAATCTTTGCGAACAAAGAAACCGCCAAAAACAATAAACCGAAAATAATTTTCTTCATGTGGACTCCTTAAAATAAAATAACGAAATTTTACATAATTAAGCTTTAAATACAATTAAACATTAATGATAGATTATTTCAATTAATATTAAGTTCTTTATCCACCGCATCCGCAAAAACTTTTTTGTACCCTCTATGCGGCGGCATTTTTTCACTCATGGCAAAAATATAACGCTTATAATCCTCTATTGTGATATTGCCCTTTAAAAGCTCATATTTTAAATAAAGCCAGTATGTGTTTAAAGTATCGCTTTCGCAATACTCTTTTATCTTTTCAATTTCATTGTTAAGATAAAGCTCCATTACTTGAGCGCCATGTATGTCATATTTTCCCGGAAGTCCCGCCATAGTGCAAAGATGATCAAGTTTCAATCCTCTTACCGCCCCAAAATCGCTTATATGATCCATCAAGTCCACATGAAACCTGTCGCCATAACGATATCTGTAACTGTCCCATTTGCTTTTGCCGAGCTCTTTATTATCCGTATCAAAATATGCAGGACATGAGAGATTGTAACGCATGGCGCGCGTTAAAAGCATGGGCATATCAAAAGAACGCCCGTTAAAACTTACAAGCTTTGGATTTTTCCTGTCTATAAACGACAAAAAAGAACTTAATAACTCCTTTTCATTTTTGCCTTCCATGCTGCTAACTCTTACAAACATTCCAAAATCATCTGCGATAACTGCCGAAATAGCAACTACTTGATGAAACGCTACCGGCAAAAAATCGCTCCCGCTCCTCTCCTTTTGTTCGTTCATGGCAAAAGCCGCCGCATCCGCATCGCTTCCTTCAAAGCCGAAAATTTCCCGTATCAAATTAAAATCAGGAATTGTTTCGCAGTCAAACACGCAAATCATTAATTGTCCTTTTGGTATTTTTTTGTATAATTATAACCCATTTATACTATTTTAAGGGTTGATAATTGCAAAAGATACAGTACTTCACAGTTATTTTTTTTCTAAAACTATCCAAAATTCTGCCGGCTTCATTTGTCTTTGCCGTATTTGACTTTTTTAGTATGATTTTATTTTTTATTTTAAAATCCAGAAGAGAACTGTCAATTAAAAATCTAACTCTCGCATATCCTGAAAAAAACAAAAAAGAGATACATTCTCTTGCAAAGAAAAGTTTTAAAAGCGTTGCCATAACTGCCGCCGAAGTCATGCTCCTAATAAACGATAAAAAAAAGATTGAGGATTTTATAATCAATAAAGATAAATTTTTAAAAACATTGACAGATATTACCAAAAAGAATAAAAAAGGAATTGTTTTTATAACCGCTCATTTTAGCAATTGGGAAATTTTGCCGCACTTTTTAGCAATGAACGGTTATCCCATGACAGCGATAGGAAGAGCCGGCGATAACCTGCTGATAGAAAAAAACCTCACAAAACCTTTCAGAGAAAAACATGGCAACCAAAATATATATAAAAACGAAGCCATGAGAAAAATGATAAAAACTCTAAAAGAGGCTGGAAACGTAGGACTACTGATAGACCAAAAAGCGGGAAAAACAAACAGCGTTTTGACGACATTTTTCGGTATGGAATGCCGCACGACTACCTCTGTTGCAAATATTAAGTTAAAATACGACCCTTTGGTTATCCCTATATTTTTAAAACGCGCAACATACGGCAAATACGGAATATTATTTTACGGCGCAGCAGACTACAAAGCAGACGACAAAAACAGCGAAGAAGAGAAAATACAAGCGCTTACGCAGTATTATAACGATATCATTGAACGCGCCGTAAGAGAAGCTCCCGAACAGTGGTTTTGGATGCATGGAAGGTGGAAAATATAAGTTTGAGAATCAGCTTCGCTTTTCTATACATTGCAAAAAAATGCAAAGCGGTCTTATTTGTTCCGTCATTGCAAGCGAAGCAATTCATAAAATAGACTTCCATATTTATCTTTTACGATTTTTTATGGATTCCCGCCTTCCCGCGCGAGCGTAAGCGTTTTCGCAGAAAACGATATTTACAGGAATGCAAAAATCCAAAAAGGAATTTAAGAAAACAACTCAATTCCGTCATTTCCGCGTAGGCGGGAATCCAAAAGAATATTTACAAACAAACAAAGACAATATAAAAAGAATTGACATTTTATAACTCTTTTTTATTTTCTTTTATACTTTAAAGTTATCAGTTTGGATTCCCGCCTGCGCGGGAATGACGAAATGGGACAATAGAATGACATAGTGGGGCGCGGGAATGACGGAATGGGGCGCATTATTTCGCTTGTCGTTATTTCTTGTTATTTTACTCTGTCTGTCATTCCCGCGCGAGCTAAAAGTTTTCGCAGAAAACGATATTTGCGAGGAATGCGGAAATCCACCCCTTCCGTCATTCCCGCAACTTCTTTCGTCATTCCTGCGTAGGCGGGAATCCATTCTCTTGTGTCTATTATCTTAAAGTCTAAAAATGTAAAAAGTTTTTTTAAATTTTTCTATTGATTGTTCTATTGCCATTTTTTGTTTTTTTTGGATTCCCGCCTACGCGGGAATGACG
>JAITAB010000053.1 GCA_031284315.1 Campylobacteraceae bacterium | reverse complement strand
GTTTACGCTTGCGGTTAAGTTATAATTGTTTGATACGGGAGAAGTTTGGTTTGCTTCATACCATGTGCTACTTGGCAGAGTAACTATACCTTCATTGGCTGCAAAGGTATGGTCTATATCAAGATTTGTATCATAAAAACTTATAGTGTAAGATGGGGAAGAACCGCCACTACCGCCGCCTCCGCAACTAACTAACAAAAACGGAACAATCAGGAAAACTAAAAGTTTGCTTAATCTACTAAGAGAGAGAGAGAGAGAGAGAGAGAGAGAGCTTTAAACTTAAACAAGTTTGAAACAATAGAATTAGTCTGAATTTCAGACGCCGTTGGCTGACGCATTGAAGCGTTAGAGACATGCATTGACATGTTTATCCCCTTTAAATTTGAAAATTTGGTTATTATATCAAATTTTATATAAAATATAATGTTTTTGCATAATAAATTTTAAATATGTCAATAGTTTATGCGTTTTATTTATAAAAAAGAGTGAAATAATGAGAGAAAGAAATATTTTTGGATTCCCGCATTCCTCGCAAATATCGTTTTCTGCGAAAACTTTTTGCTCGCGCGGGAATGACGGAAGGCGGTGCGGGAATGACGAAGGAACGAATTTCCTCACTTCGCATGAGGCGCGGGAATCCACACATTACATTATTGCAAATTGTTGGAGTATGAAACCAATTTAAGTTCTTAATTCTCACTCTTTTCGTCATTGCAAGGAATGAAACGGAGAAACAATTCAGAAGAATAGATTCCCGCCTACGCGGGAATGACATAGAGAGGTAATTCCCACGATATAACGACAAGCAAAACACATGCGCCCCTTTTTCGTCATTCCCGCACGGCTCCCCTATGTCATTCCCGCGACCGAACGACAAGTTTTCGCAGAAAACGCTATCGTGAGGGAAGGCAGGAATCCACCCCTTCCGTCATTCCCGCGACCAACTATGTCATTCCCGCGCCCAACTATGTCATTCCCGCGACCAACTATGTCATTCCCGCGCAGGCGGGAATCCAAAATAATAACTTTAAAATATGAAAATATGTAAAAAAATAAAAGAGAGTTATAAAATGTCAATTCTTTTCATATTGTCTTTATTTGTTTGTGAATATTCTTTTTGGATTCCCGCCTGCGCGGGAATGACGGAGGGGGACATGGGAATGACGGAAGGAAGGAGAGAATGACGGAAGGCGACATGGGAATAGCAAAAAAGCGTAAAATTTTACTTTTTAAAGCTGTTTAACTCCCTTATCAACTCTTCTAAAAACGGCTTTTCATCGGGCAGTACGACAGAGGATTCGCGCTGTTTTTTGCCCCACATGGACTCCGGAAAAAACGCATCATTTTCAAAACGCGCCATTACATGCACATGCAGATGCGGCACATAATTACCAAACATCGCTATATTGATTTTCGCCGGTCTATAATAACTTCTCATGTGTTTTTCTACCGTCTCCATAGCGCGGTAAAGCGCGGCTTTGACATCTTCGGGGCAGTCGGTCAGCTCTTTATAGGGCGCGGTTGTGAAGATTTTAAGCCATGGAATATGCGACTCTTCTTTAAATACCGTAATAAATTCATTTTTAAATATATGCATAAAAACTCCTTAAATTTCTAATTTATTTGGATTCTTGCACTCCTCGCCAATGCCTTACTTCGCAGTTTTGTCGTTAGAGAATGACAAGGAACATTTTCTGGATTGCCGCGCCGTAAACGACTCGCAATGGCGAAAAAAAGGAGTGATTTGGATTCCCGCATTCCCTCACGATATGCGCTCCGCTTGTCGTTCGGCGCGGGGGAATGACATAAGGGGTGCGGGAAATGGCATACAGAGACACAGGAATGACATAATAGAGCGTGAAAATAGCGAAAAAAAGAAAAATGACAAAAGCGCAATGAAAATTCCTTAAATTTTTAAATTTCTCGCAACAAAGCGCGATTTAAAATTCGTGCAAAACTTCAAATACAACACGGCTCTATTATTCGCAAATTTTTCCAACCGCCTTCTACCGCATGCGAAAAACTGCTTCAAATACGACATGCCGCCATTATTCGCAAACGGCTAAATCTGCGCTTGACGCAGTTCTCATGTCAAGACTCCTTAAACCTCAGCCTGTATGAACACCTCTTGCAAAGCTCCTCGGTTATGATACCATTTTTCAGCGCATCTGCCATCGGCGCGGCGCGGCGGAGTATCTCTTCAAGACTTTCTTTATTTGCGTCTCCAAGCAAAATTTTCGCTTCATAATCAAAACAGCATGGCGTTACTCTGCCGTCCGCCAAAATGGCTATCTGCGCGTTCAAACCGTAACATTTCGTATCTTCAACAACGGGCGACTTTAAACTCGCCCAGCTAAAAAGTTCGTCAAAATGGACAAGCGTTTTTTTGGCTATTTTATTGTTGTTTTGGTCTATTTTCACGCCGTATTTTTTATAAATCGCGTTAAAAACCGCTTCATTAAAAACCGCTTCGCTGTTTTTGGCATCCAAATTCCAAAGCCTAAGGTTTATAAATTCGCCGCCGTTTTTCGCAAGTTTGTAATCAATAAGTTCAAAAATCGGCTCCAGATATTTCTCCAAGCTCAGCTTTTTGGCGTTTTTATTGAAACTGTTCAGCGAAATATTAATCTGCCCCACAGCCTCATGCAAAAGCGTTGATTTGTCATGCAATTTCAGAAAAAAACCGCTTGTCGTGAGCGATATTTTATGCGAAAACAAAGCCGCCGCGTCAAGATATGCGCGCAGATTTTTATTTAAAAGCGGATCGCCCATCACATGCAGAGCTATCTCTTTGCATTTGCCTTTTAATTCGCGAGCGATTTTTTCAAACAGCGGCAATTCCATCATGCGCGCGATTTGCGGTTTGTTCGGACAAAAGCTGCAATTAAGCGCGCAGACATTTGTAATCTCCGCGTAAACTCGGTAAAACCTCATAACGCCAACGCTTTTAAATTTTGCGCATTATCTTTGCAAAATTCTACTATTTTGCCATGAAAGCGCGCAAAAAGCGTGTTTTCGTCAATATCAAAATCATACAGCGCACACACTTTCTCCCACCTGCCAAAAATCCCATCATAAAACCACTCCGCGCTCTCTTCATAACTTTCAAACTCGTATCCGAAGCTCTTTAAAAGCCTGTTTGTGTAACTGTCTATGACCATGACGGGTCTTAAACATGCGTAGCAAAGTATCGCGTCCGCGCTCTCAAAACCGATGCCTTTTTGCGCCAAAAGCCATTCTCTATCAACATTTTGCTTGAAAGTTTCAAAATCGCCAAACTCTTCGGCAATGTTACGCGCCAATTTTTTCAATCTTGAAGCTTTTTGCATTTTAAAGCCTGATTTTTCTATAAGAACGCCAAGTTCATATTCATCGGCATTTGCCAAAGCATGCGGTTCAAGCAGGGAGCGGCTTTTGAGATTGGTAAGCGAAATCTCTACGCTACTCCATTTTGTCTGCTGCGTCAAAACCGCTCCGACAACCACTGCAAATGAACCGCTTTTTGTCCACCAAAGTTTTTCGCAAGGTTTTTTCAAATACCCGAGCCGTTTTAAAGAGGACAAAAGTTCAAAGCTATTCATGCCGCGCTTTTGTTATCTCCCGCTCGTTTTCATCGTAGATTTTAATCTTAAAAGCGTCCATGCAGACTCTGCTTTGAAGCTCAAAAACTACCATTTGAAAGATTTTTTTGCACTCTTTTGGTATCTCAAAAGGGTAATTCAGCCCTGTTGAAAACCGTTTTATCGGCGACTCCTTGTCCACGCCTATAACGCCGTCTCTACAGCCGCTCAATCCTATATCGCATAAAAAAAGCGTTCCTTTATCTATCGTCAAATCGTCCGTTCCAACATGCGTATGAGTGCCGACAATGCCCGAAACTTCGCCTTTTAACATTGCAAAAAGAGCCGTTTTTTCGCTTGTAGACTCTGCATGAAAATCTATAAAAACAGCCTCCGCGCCCTGCTCTTTCACGAAATTAACAGCCTCTTTTGCTTTCAAAAAAGGATTATCGCACATAGGCATCGTAAAATGTCCCATGAGGTTTATAACGCCAAGTTTCGCGCCTTTGATATCGCACACAATGGCGCCGCGTCCAGGGACAATATCGGGCAGATTGTAAGGACGCAAAATCGGCATTGTATTCATGCACTCCGCTACCTCGCCTCTATCCCAAGTGTGGTTTCCGCCGCTCATCACATCAATGCCGCCGTTAAAAAGTTCAGCCGCATTTTTGGCGTTGATACCGAACCCATGTGAAGCGTTTTCGGTATTGGCTATCACAAAGTCTATGTCAAACTCTTTTCTTAGCTTTTTTAAGTGCATCTTTATCATGTCGCGTCCGGGCTTGCCTACTATATCGCCTATAAAACCTATCTTCATGAGAATTTATCTCCGAAAAGTTCAAAAAATTGCTTTGCCGTACGCCCGCTTCTGGAAGCTCTCAGCGCGGCGTATCGTTTTGCTTCGCCGTGCATAAAATCGCATTTTTCGCCGCTTAAATTTGGAAAATAGCTATCCACTATCTGCAAATATTCATCAAGCGTACCCTGATAAAACGAAAGCCAAAGCCCGAATCTATCCGAAAGCGAAATCTTCTCCTCCACATTGTCCGAGTAGTGAATTTCGCCGCTTTTTACTATCGTACCGTCATTGTCCGCATGAAATTCGGGTATCAAATGGCGGCGGTTTGAAGTGGCGTACACCAAAATATTTTTCGGCGGCAGTTCAATAGAACCTTCAATAACGCTTTTTAGAGCTTTATAGCTCGCATCGCCCGCTTCAAAAGAAATATCATCGCAAAATATGATAAATTTATACGGCAAATCCCTTATCTCATCGCTTATATCGGTAAGCGCGCCTAAATCATCTTTGCATATCTCTATAATTCTAAGTCCGCGCTCAAAAAAATGGTTTAAAACGGCTTTTATCAAAGATGATTTGCCAGTACCCCTAGAACCCCACAAAAGCGCGTGTGAAGCCTTTTTACCCTCTAAAAATCTCTGCGTATTTTCGCAAAGAGCGCGTTTTTGCTCGTCAATATGCAATAAATCTTTCAAGGTAACGGCGTCCATGTCAAAAACAGGCTTTAAACTCTCCTTTTTGGCTCTGTAAACGGCGGCTTTTGTATTTTCCCAATTTATCATTTTTTCTCCTTGCGTGCGCGCAAAAATCCAAGAATAGAGGATATTATATCATCATCATCAAAACTTGCGGCTTTAAGATAAGTTTTTTTACCGCCTTCATCTGTCATGGTAATATTTTCCTTATAATTCATAATGGTTTTAAATCCCAAATCCGAAGCCAGAATTTTTATAATAATAAGCGACAAAAACTGCGCCGAAGGCTCGTCAAGCCGTCCAAATCTATCTTCCATCTCCTCTTCTACCGCATAAACTTCGCCCGCGCTTTCGCATTTGCTCAAGCGGCGGTACAGTTCAAGCCGCAGTCTGTCTTCGCTGATAAAAGTTTCGCTCAAATATGCGCTTATAGAGAGTTTTATCTCTATATCGCGCTTTTTGAGGGATATTTTATTCATCAATTCATTTATCGTATCTTCCAGCATTTTAAGATACAAAGAGTAGCCTATATGCTTTATGTGTCCGCTTTGCGCTTCGCCTATCAAATTGCCGCCGCCGCGTATCTCCAAGTCATGATAAGCCAATACCGAACCGCTGCCCAAAAATGAATTAGACTCTAAAGCCAAAAGCCTTTTACGGCTGGCGTCGTTTAACTCTTCTTTATTATCTACCAAAAAGTAGCAAAAGCCTTGATTGTGCGCACGCCCTACTCTGCCGCGCAGCTGATGCAAATCCGCCATACCGAAACGGTGAGCGGACTCCACGATGATAGTATTGGCATTTGGCAGGTGAATGCCTGATTCTATGATGGAAGTTGAGAGCAATATATCATACTCTCTGTTTTCAAACTTCAATATCTCCTCTTCGCTGATAGAATCGCTTATCTCGGAGTGCAGTACCAAAATGCGCAGATTTGGTATCAGTTTTTTTAACTCTTTGGCTTTGGAGTTAATCGTAGCTATGCGGTTATGGATATAAAACGCCTGTCCGCCGCGCCTAAGCTCTCTTGATATGACTTCGCGCACGATTTTTTCATCATACTCTTTGACGAAAGTACGAACATCTTCCCTGTCGTTTGGCGGAGTTAAAATCTGCGAATACTGTTTTATCGAACTTAAAGCCATATTCAAACTTCGCGGAATCGGTGTCGCGCTCATGGACAAAATATGTACATTTTCACGCAGATTTTTCAGCTTTTCTTTCTGTTTGACGCCGAATTTATGCTCTTCGTCTATCACTAAAAGAGCCAAATTTTTGCAATTCACGCCTAAAAGCGCGTGAGTGCCGATACAAATGTCAATCACGCCGTCTTTTAATCCCTTCAAAACCGCATTCTTATCCTTAGCGGACAAAAATCTATCAATCTTTGCCGTTTTCACGCCAAAACTCTCAAATCTTTTGTAAACGCTCTTGTAGTGCTGCAATCATAAAAGCGTTGTAGGCACGATAAAAAGGGATTGGAAGCCGTTTTTCGCGGCGCACAAAATGGCATTCATAGCAACTTCGGTTTTGCCAAAACCAACATCGCCGCTAAGAAGCCTATCCATGACTTTGCCTGATGACAAATCGCGCAAAATCTCTTCAATACTTTTTTTTTGGTCGCTTGTGTATGTAAATCCCGCATCCGATTGAAACTCTTCCAAAGGCGCGTTTGAAATATCCATCTTAAAGCCGTCTATAAGCTCCCTTTTTGCGGCTATATTTATAATCTCTTTTGCTATCTCAAAAAGTTTCGCGCGCGTTTTTTCTTTCAGCTTTAAAAAACTTCCCTTGCCAAGTCTGTCCACCACCGCGATAGAGCCGCTGTCGGCAATATAACGGTCTATCATGTTTAGATTTTCTACAGGCAAAAGCAGTTTGTCGCCGCCTTGATACTCTATAAAAATAAAATCTTTTTTCGCGCCCAAAACGGTCGTATTTTGCAAACCTCTGAAAATGCCGATACCGTAGTTTTCATGCACTACATAATCGCCGATTTTAAGCTCGTCAAGCAAAATAGACGGATGTTTCCTGCGCTTTTTTTGAAGCGGGCGGTTTAGGGAAATGATTATCTCTTTTTGCGAAATAAGATTGATAATGAGCAGACTTTGCACAAATTCCACATTGCCGCCAAGTTCTATATCAGCCTGCTTGACAAGCGCTTCGCTTCGCGCCAAGATTTTAACTTTATGCTCTTTGTGAAATTCCAAAAAAGGCTTTAAGGCGGATATTTGCAAATCTTTATACATGGAAGGTTCGGGTATAACCGCAATGGCTTTCAAAAAATTTAAGTCGGCATTATAAAGCTGCGATACCTCTTCAATCTCGCTCTCCATTTTATAAGCGTAAATGCACTTTTTCCCCGATATGTAATTTTGCCCGTTCTCGCCCAAAGTCCAAAAGCCCAGAGACTCCATGTCAAAAGCGATACTGTTTGAGCTTAATTTTTCAATATCTTCGTTCATTTTTTCATAAGATTTGCCGTCAAGCGAAAAGAGAGCGGGACTTAGCGTAACGCTCTCCAACTCCTCTTTTTGACTTTTTTGGCTTTGCACGGAAAAATATCTGATACTCTCTACTTGATTGTCAAAAAATGAGATGCGCACGGCATTTTCAAAATTTATCGGATAAATATCCGCTATATCGCCGCGAAAAGAGGCTTCGCCGCGTTCTTCAACAATATCTACAAAGTTGTAGCCCCACCGCAAAAGTTTCTCTTTGAATTTATCAAGTTTTATCATATCGCCAAATTTTACAGTGTCAGTTTCAAAAAGGTGCGGTTTTGGCAAAGGATGCAGAAGCGTTCTTATCGGAGATATTAAAATTTTTTTGGAAGAATCCTCTTTGCAGTAACCTCTCAGCGCATTTATGAGTTCAAAAAGTTCGTTTCTATACGGTCTTAAATCATCGCCGAAAGAGGCGCGGAAATCTGGCAGAGTAAAACTCTTTTTGCCCGCAAAAACGGCGGCATTGGAGATGGCAAAAGCATCTTTATCATCTTTACAAATGACAATTTCAACTTCGTTCTTTTGCTTTAAATACTCAAAAACCGCCGCTTGCAAACTCTATTCTTTACTCTCTTCTTCCGTCTCTTCTACGGTTATCAAATGATGGTCGGTTGTATCTTTTTTGTGGCTTTCACCCTCGAAATGGGACTTTTGCTCTATCACCAATTCATTGCTGTAAACTACGCCGAAAAGCGTGCCGCCCTCCAAAATCTCAACGCCTTCGCATATAGCTTTGCCTTCGAATTTGCCGTTAATTATCATCTTCGGCGCTTCAACTTCGCCTTTTATAAGTCCTCGTTTGCCGATAACTATAGTGCTTGTGGAGTAAACTTTACCCAAAACCACGCCGTCCACATAAAGATATGTAGAGAGTTCAAAAACTCCCTCAAGTTTCGCGCCGTTAGCGACTATTGTGGATTCTGTTTGTTTGCTAATAATATGCTCATCACCTCTAACAAAGAGTCCCATTGTACATTTGTCTCCTTCTCAAAAATTTGTGAAAAATTGTTTAAATCCCAATTGACGAAATTTATAGGGTTTAGCGCGCGCCCCAAAAAACGCACTTCATAATGCAAATGCGGACCTGTTGAAATGCCGCTGTTGCCAGAATTTGCGATATGATCGCCCTTTTTGACAAATTGCCCTACTTTAATCAGCATCGTTTTATCCAAGTGCGCATAATAGCTTTTAAATCCAAATCCATGATCTACGATGACCAGCGAACCGTATCCTGACGAACTGCTTCCCGCATACTCTATGATGCCAAGAGCCGGCGCATAAATAGGCGTTTGCAAAGGCGTCCTGAAATCCAAACCGCTGTGAAATTCGTCTATGCCTTTTACAGGGTGTTTTCTCATGCCAAATCTGTCCGAAATACCGTTGTGCGGCGTAACTTCGCCGTTTGGTATAAACTGCAAAAGCAAAGACTGCTGAACTGTCGTAAGAGTGATATTGGAAAGCCGCGCTTCATGAGTTGTGTTATCGTCCGCTTCATGTGCGATGCCGATAATGGACTCTATCTCGTCAATTTTCTCTTTTATCACTTCATAATAGGCTATCTTGTCGTTCAATTCGTTTTGAAGCTCGTCTTTTTTAATATCAAGCTGCTCTACTTTATAATTTAAAACCGTGATATATATGATGCCGCCTGCAAACAGCAATGCGACAAATATCAAAAATACGGCGACTATGCGTTTGAGTATCTCGTCTATCGTATAATGGCGCGAACCTTTGACATCGGAAATTGTTATCGTAAATTTATTTTTCATAAAAATACCTTAAAAATGCCTCTGCAACTCCGAACGAACCAAATATAAAATACTCTTCGTTTTTGTCAATTCTGCTAAAATCTTTTACTTCTGCGCCCATGTCTAAAAGGGCGGCTTTTATCTCTTTTTCCGCGCTTTGGCGGTATGGATTTTGGATATCTATAATTTCTACTCTTTTTATAATCGGCGACAAAATATTTAAAACAGCTTTATAATCTTTATCCTTATAGGAATTGTAAATTAAAACTACTTTTTTGCCCTTAAAAATTTCTGCTGCCGCTTTTGCCGCGCTTATATTGTGTCCCACATCTATCGTAATATTTGCGGCTATTTTTTGAAATCTTCCATTTAAGTTTAACTTTTTTATCTTACTTAAATCTGCTTCTACCCCAAGGGCTGCTGCCGCATGAAGCGCGGTGAAGAGATTTTCTTTCAAAAAGGGCGGCAGAGCATGCAAGGCGGCATATTTTTCTACGCCGCTATTATACTCGTCTTTTTTCACATATATAAATTCCAGCCTTAAAATAGCTTCGCGCTGTTTTATTATCTCAACCGCTTCGTCAAACTCCTGCGGCGCGGCAACAGCCTTGTTGTTTACGCTTTGAAGCTTTGTAAAAGCTATCTCTTTGATGGTTTTTCCCAATAAATCCTGATGGTCAAAAGAAATGGGAGTAACGATAGACAACTCTTTTGGCGCAGCATTTGTAGCGTCAAACTCTCCGCCGACGCCAGATTCTAATATCATATAATCGCACTCTTCATACGCCAAAAACGCCAAAAGCGTAGCATATTCAAAATATGAAAGTTCGCTCTCATATATGCCCAGTATCGCCAAAAGCCTCTCATGCAGCGCGTCCAATTCGTCATATCCCATGTGAGCGCCGTCTTTATAAAATCGTTCGTTAAACTCCAAAATATGCGGCGATGTATAGTGTCCGACTTTCAGCCCCGCGCTTTCAAGTATCTGCGCCAAAAATCTGCCTGTTGAACCTTTGCCGTTTGTGCCTACTACATGCACGGTTTTCGGCAAATGAAAGTTATGCGATACAGCGCGGAAAATGCGCGGCATCCGCTCATAATCTATATGATCGTAATAGGGCGGTTTTTTTTCAAGATATTTCAGTAAAGCGCTCATGAAACTACTTTGACTCCCGTTGTAAACCTTTTATGGTAACAACGGCTGTAAATTCGTCAATAGCGTTAGCGGAAGCATATCGTATCGCTTCAAATCTCCTTGTATCAGATATAATACTATCGGCTTCTATCGGAAAATCATATTCGCCTTTTGTCGTAACGCTCCCTTTTTCGCCGGAGCTTAAAACATAATCAATTTTCAATTTCGCAACAGTCCTGTAAGAGATAACATAACCGTTCACATCATACACAAGCGGATTAAAATCAACGCCCGACAAAGAGACTTCCAAAATGCTTTCAGCCTCTGGTCGCGAAGTTATTTTTGAACCAAATCTATCCACAAACGCCGTTTGTATCGCGTCTTTAATCAAAACGGTATTTTGCGGGTCTATCCTGCTCATGGCGACATACACATATACGCTTTCGCCGATAACGCTTTTGGCTAAACGCGCGCTTGGCTTATATCCGCAGCCAATGATAAAAAATAGCAGGATAAGCGGCAATATTCTCATGCAACTACCAAATTAACAAGTTTTTTGTCCACATATATCTCTTTTTTTATATTCATGCCATCTATCCATTTCGCCGCCGCCGCTTTGCCTGCGGATAAAATCTCCTCTTTGGACGCATTTATGCTTATTTCAAATTCGGCTCTTCTTTTGCCGTTTACGGTAACGGCTAAAATCATATTTTGGGCTTCAAAAACTCTCTCGTCTATTTTTATCTGCCCTGTTAAATTTTCACACCCGAAAAGTTTTTCGCTTATTTCACTGGCGGCATGCGGTATAATCGGCTCCAAAACATTTAACAATATAAAATATCCTTCGCTCCAAACGGTTCTGTTTTCCTGTGCGCTTAAAGCGTTAAAGGCTTCCATGGAAGCGGCGATAAGGGTATTGAACGAATATGAGCCGTTTTTATAACTCTCTGCGCTCTTTTTCAACGCTTCATAGACTTTTTTTCTCGCATATTGCTCCTCTTTTGAAAGCAAACTGTGTTTAATTTCGGGCAAACGGTTATAATGCTCGTCGTTATCGCTTCTGTCGCACAATCTTTTGATAAATTTAAAAGCGCCTTCCACTGCGCTGTCGTTCCATTCCAACTCTTTTTGCACGGGCGCGGCAAAAAGTATAAACAGCCTTGCCGTATCTGCTCCATATTTTTCAATGATACTATCAGTATCCACGACATTGCCTTTTGATTTGCTCATTTTCGCGCCGTCTTTAAGCACCATGCCCTGCGTCAAAAGATTGACAAACGGTTCGTCTATCCCTTCTATAAAACCCATATCCCTGAGGGCTTTTGTAAAAAATCTTGAATACAAAAGGTGCAAAATCGCATGTTCAATGCCGCCGATATACTGATCCACGCTCATCCAATATTTCACGCTTTTTTCATCAAAAGGCGTCTCATGCCATAAATTTTTCGGCGTTGTGTAGCGCAGAAAATACCAGCTTGACTGCACAAAAGTATCCATTGTATCAGTCTCTCTTTGCGCGTCAGAACCGCATTTGGGGCATTTTGTAAATTTCCATGTCGGATGTTTGTCAAGCGGATTGCCCTCGCCCGTTATCTGCACATCGTCAGGCAGAGTTATAGGCAAATTTTCCTCTTTTTCAGGCGCCGCGCCGCATTTTGGGCACAAAACGATAGGTATCGGCGCGCCCCAATACCGCTGGCGGCTTATACCCCAATCGCGCAATTTGTAATTTACCGTTCTTTTGCCAATGGAGTTTTTTTCAAAAAAATCTATTATCTTCTTTTTGGCTTCCGCGCTTGCCAAGCCGCTAAATTCCGCCGAATTTACCAATACGCCGTACTCCGTGAACGGCAAAGGCGAATTTTCACCATTTGATTTTACCGTTTGGACAATTGGCAGAGAGTATTTTTGCGCAAACTCAAAATCCCTCTCGTCATGCGCAGGCACAGCCATGACCGCGCCGCCGCCGTATTCAAGCAAAACAAAGTTGGCAGCCCATACGGGAATTTTCTTTTTTGTAAGCGGGTGAACGACCGAAATACCCAAATCCAATCCCTCTTTTTCGCTTGACTGCCGTTCTTTCGCGCTCTGTTTTTGCATCTTTTTAACGGCTGATATTTTATCTTTATCCAGTAATTTTAGCTGCAAAATCTCATTTACAATTGGATGGTTCGGAGCAAGTGCGGAGTAAGTTACGCCAAAAATCGTATCAGGGCGCGTAGTAAATACCTTATAGCCATGAAATTTTCCGCCCAAAAGTTCTTTGGACTCCTCTGAGAGTTCAAACTCAAACTCCAATCCCTCGCTTTTCCCTATCCAGTTTTCCTGCATTGTCAAAACCTGCGCAGGCCAGTGGTTTTCAAGCTTTTTCAAATCCTCCAAAAGTTCTTCGGCGTATTTTGTGATTTTCAGATAATATCCGGGCATTTCGCGCTGTTCTACGACAGCGCTGCATCTCCAGCATTTGCCCTCTTCTACCTGTTCGTTCGCCAAAACGGTTTGACAGCTCGGACACCAGTTTAATGTTGCGCTTTTTCTATATACAAGGGCTTTTTCATACATTTTGATAAAAATATTTTGCTCATGTTTTGTATATAGCGCATCGCTTGTGGCAAGCTCCCTTTCGGACGAAAACGAAAGCCCCAAAGAGTTGAGTTCGCGGCGCATGTAGTCTATATTTTCATAAGTCCATTTTTTGGGATGCACGCCGTTTTTGATAGCCGCATTTTCAGCAGGCATGCCAAAAGAGTCCCACCCTATCGGATGCAGTACATTAAAACCCTGCCTTCGGTAATATCTGGCAATCGCATCGCTAATCGTATAATTTCTCACATGTCCCATGTGTATGCGTCCGCTCGGATACGGAAACATGCTCAAAATATATTTTTTGGGACGCGACAAATCCTCTGATGGCTCAAAAGCGCCTGTTTCAAGCCATTTTTTTTGCCACTTTTTTTCAACTTCTAACGGTTTGTATTCCATAGTTAAAACTCGTCTCTTGCTCTTGCAGACTCCACGATAACAAGTATCAATGAGAATAAATTTGCGATTATCGCGCCGATAGACAGAGCAATAACCACATTTAAATTGCCGGAAATCTCCAATATCAAAAATGCCGGTATTAAATGCAAATCAGCCACCAAAGAGCTTGCGAGAAGCTCGGCGGAGAGCGTATTTTTGATGCCTATTTTCAAAAATGTAGATATAAGATTGATACCCATAGCGATAAAAAGCGTAATCTCATTTTGTTCGTACAAAAAACCTGCCGTCGTCGTAAGGCTCATGAGAGCAAAAAATACATATATGACTTTACCCCAATCCATGCTTACTCCTTAAATTCTGCCATGCTCATATTGAGCGCGTATTTTAGCTTTTTCAAGTCTCATCTTCTCTTTTTTAGCGATATTTGCCCTATACTCCACAACATCAAATTTGAGCCATTTCAAAAGCGGCGCGGCGATAAAAATAGAGCTGTAAGTGCCTATGATAATGCCAATGGTTAATACCAATGAAAACCCATATATGGATTCTCCGCCAAATAGCAGCAATGCCGCCACAACAAAAAGCGTAGTTAAAGACGTAAGCGTAGTGCGCGAGAGCGTTTTTGAAATAGAAGAGTCTATAATTTCAAAAAGATTCGTATTTTTTGTAGTTTTAAACTCGTCTCTAATTCTGTCAAATATAACTATTGTATCGTTAATGGAGTATCCCACCAGCGTTAAAACTGCGCCTAATATTTCAAGATTGACATCTATGCGCAAAAGAGCTATGACGCCGATTATCAATATAACGTCATGAAACTCCGATATTATCGCCGCAACGCCGAAACGCCACTCAAATCTAAACGCGACATATATCAACATGGCAATCAATGATATAACCATCGCCATAATGCCTTTTTGTTTTAACTCATTGCCGACTTTAGGTCCTACCATATCTACGCGGCGTATTTCAAATTCGCCGGTACTTTGCAATGTTGCAGCCATCAAATCGCCCACATCTTCGCCGATACTCTCGCTGCTTCCCTGAAAACGGATAGTTACCTCGTCTTTCGCGCCGAACTCCGTTACGCTTGCTCCGCGAAAAAGCGGTTCTTGGTCTATTTTGCCGCGTATTTCGTCCAAAGGCGCATCAGAATTCAGATATTTGACCTGCACGACCGTACCGCCGACAAAATCAATACCGAAATTCAACCCCTTAGTTACTAATAAACCCACTGTCATAACGGCGCAGATAATGGATAAAGCGTTCATAACTACGCTTAGCTTCATAAATTTATATGTTTTATTGTGATTAAATATTTCCATTATTTGCCCTTTTTATACCAAACCAAAATGCAAGATTTTTACTCTTTTCAATTCTGCCGACAATAAAATCATAAATACCATGCGTGCCAAGTATCGCCGTAAGCATGGAGATGAATACGCCGAAGCTTAGCGTGATAGCAAAACCTTTAATCGGTCCCGTGCCGTAGATATATAAAACTATAGCCACTATAACGGTCGTAAGGTTAGAGTCCACGATAGCGCTCATAGCGTTTTCATAGCCATGTTCTATCGCGGCCTTTACGCTTGCGCCCGCACGAAGCAGCTCTCTTATGCGCTCATTTATAATAACATTGGCGTCTATTCCCATACCAACGGTTAAAATAATACCAGCCATTCCAGGAAGCGTCAAAGTTGCGCCCAAAAACGCAATAAGAGCTATCAAAACGAAAAGATTACTGATAAGCGCGACTGAGGCTATGACGCCCGCCATTCTGTAATAAAAACACATAAATAAAGCCACAGACACAAATCCAAACGCCAAAGCGATAGAGCTTGCCCTTACGCTGTCCGCACCCAACGATGGACCTACGCTGCGCTCTTCAAGTATCGTTACCGGAGCCAAAAGCGCGCCGCTTCTTAGAGCTATAGCCAAATCGCTTGCTTCCTTATTGCTAAACGCACCCGTTATTTGACCGCTTCCGCCGCCGATGCGTCCCTGTATGACAGGCGCGGAATAGATTATATCATCAAGCGCTATCGCAAGTTTTTTGCCGATATTTTTACCCGTAAAATCGCCGAAGATTTTCGCTCCCTGCGCATTCAACGAAAAAGTTATCATGGGGCGGTTAGTCTGATCAAGTCCGACTCTTGCGTCTGTAAGCATAGAGCCGTCAAGAACAGGCACTTCTTTCAAGAGATATCTTCTTCCCTCTTTGTCCGCGTATATCACATCTCCGTATGCAGACGCTTCTTCGCGGCTCATGAAGCCAGCTTTTGCATTTCTATCCTCATCTACGGCCATCAATTGAAGATGCGCCGCTTTTGCGATAAGCTCTTTTACGCGCTGATTATCTTCTCTTGTTTTAACGCCTGGTATTTCTACCAATATATCCTCTTCGCTCTGCTTAGCGACAGTGGGTTCTGCAAGTCCGAATTGATCAAGCCTGTTTCTGATGGTCTCCACAGCCTGCGTAACGGCAAGAGCGCGTACATTTTGTTTCTCTTCACCGCTTAGGCTGACGGTATAATCAAGTCCTTGTTTATCCACGACAAGCCCGCCCATTTCATTTAGCATGGAGTCAAAATTTTTCTCTTCATCGCCGTCTAAAAGCGTCAAAGTAATCATATCGCCTTTGACTTTCGGCGTATCTATAATGATATTGTTATCGTCCGTGTAGTATTTGATGCCTATTGCTACGGATTTGATCTTGGAAATTATCGCCTCGTCCGTTTTTACGCCGAGCAGCATATACAAACCGCCCTGCAAATCAAGTCCCAAAGATACTTTCGCTCCGTTTTGCGTCTGCAAAAAAGTCGGCATACTAAATATAACGCCAAACAGCGTTGCAAAGAAAAAGATAACGAGGCGATAATTCAAGCCTCTATTTTTCATCTGCTCTCTTTTCGTCTGCTTTCTTTAATACATATTCGCGCACAATTTTGACGATTACGTTATCACTAAGTTTTATTTTGATAAAATCCTCTTCAATATGTGTTACTTCACCGACCAAACCGCCGCTGGTGATAACTTTGTCGCCTTTTTTCAGTTCGGAAAGCATCTGCTTGTGAGCTTTTGCCTGACGCTGTTGGGGCAGGATAAGAAGAAAATAAAAAATTGCGATAATCGCGACAGGAAATAAAAATGTCTCCAATTGCATGTAAGTCCTTTAAGGGTAAAAATTTAAATAGGTATTTTATCACTTCTATTATAATAAAAGCCTTTTTAACCGCACTGCTGTTATCAAGTTTTGTCTATTTGGCGCATTTAAATATCACTAACTATTTTCTGCATTCTATCCTCGCATGCGCGGGGCTTTGGCTGCTTTTCAAATCAAGCCGCGCGGGCTATTTTTTCACGGGTTTTTTTGTGGGGATTTTCTGGTTTTACTGGATTTCGCTCAGTTTTAGATATTACGGCGATTTGTCATGGCTGATACCTGTTGTGATTATCGGCATTGGCGTTATTTACGGACTTTTGTTTCTTATACCTTCGCTTTTGACAAATTCTCCGTATCTTCATGCCATAGCGCTTGTTTTGCTTTCGCAGATTGCGCCGCTTGGCTTTAACTGGTTCAATTTTGAACTGATGCTCTACTATACGCCGTTTGGTCTCACAAGTTTTCATGTGATATTTCTCATAATATCCATACTGCTTGTGCAGCATTCCAGCAAAGGGTACTATTTTTTGGCTTTTGTCTGCTTTATCGCGGCATTTGATTTGTCAAATAAAGAGCCGCCGAAAATGCCCGATTTTGATATACAAATCGTCCAAACCCGCATTTCGCAAGATAGAAAATGGGAAACGGAAGCCATTATAGAACATGTGCGGGAAAATTTCAAAAATATAGAGACGGCGATAGCGGAGAAAAAGCGACTGATTATCCTGCCCGAAACTTCATTTGCGCTTTATCTGAATAAAAACGAAGCGATTGTGGAGAAATTGCTGGAATATTCGCAGGATATCGCCATTATCGCTGGCGCGCTGGGATATGAGGACAATAAATACTACAACTCCGCATACTTTTTTGATAAAGGCGTCATGCAAAGAGCTGATAAAGTGGCGCTTGTGCCGTTTGCCGAAAAAATTCCTCTGCCCGATTTTATCTCTTACTATATAAACGAGCTTTTTTTTGAGGGCGCAAGCGATTTTTCAGAAGCGCCTCATGCGAGCGATTTTACGATGGAAGGTATAAAAATCAGAAGCGCAGTATGTTTTGAAGGCAGCAGAAAAGAGATTTATGAAGGTAACCCGCAAATAATCAGCGTCATAAGCAATAACGCATGGTTTTTGCCCTCCATAGAACCCACGATGCAAAATCTAATGCTTTCGCTTTATGCGGCAAAAAATAACGCGATAATCCTCCACAGCGTAAACGGAGAAGGCGGTAAAATTATCGTTCCGCGAAAAAGTCTCTTAAAAACGGTTCTTGAATTTGGCTCGTAAAATATGGCTGCTGCAAGTTTAAAAAGGTTAAATGATGAGTGAGACGGCGATTTTGTTTATCAGCATAGGTGCGGTTTTGGTTTTTGCTACGATAGTCGGCTTTACGCTTAAAATAAAAGCAAAAGAGCCAAACTCCATGATAGAAAATCTAAACGCCAGAATCTACTCATGGTGGATTATGACGGCTATTATCGGGGCGGCCTTTGCTATTGGAAGCGCGGCGGTGATAATTCTGTTTTTACTTATATCCGCTCTTGCGTTAAGAGAATTTATCACGATAACGCCGACAAATCAAAACGACTATTACGCTCTTTTATTCGCTTTTTACGCGGTTTTGCCCGTTCAGTATATCTTTGTTTTTATAGAGTGGTACGGAATGTTTAGCATATTTATCCCCGTTTATGTATTTTTGATTTTGCCCATACTTTCGTCTTTCAAAGCAGATGTGAAAAACTTTTTGGAAAGGTGCGCGAAAACTCAATGGGGAGTTATGCTAAGCATTTACTGCATATCCTGCGTTCCGGCGCTTTTGATTTTGCAAATAAAGGGATTTGAAGGCAAAAACCTGCTTTTAATAGCATTTTTAATAATCGTAGTGCAAATTTCCGATGTGCTTCAGTATGTTTTCGGCAAACTTTTCGGACGGCGCAAAATAGCTCCAACTCTATCCCCCTCCAAAACCGTTGAAGGCTTTATTTTAGGAACGCTCGGCGCGTCTTTAATAGGAGGTTTTTTGTGGTGGATTACGCCGTTTAATTTTTTGCAGGCTTTTGCGATATCCATTCTTTTAACGCTTCTTGGATTTCTTGGCGGACTTGTGATGTCGGCTATCAAAAGAGATAAGGGGATAAAAGATTGGGGATACATGATAGAAGGACATGGCGGAATACTTGACAGGTTTGATTCGGTCTGCTTTGCCGCGCCGATATTTTTTCATATAGTCCGCTTTTGGTGGGCATGATTTTTAAACGCAAGGAGAAAAATTGGCGTCAATATATCAATTAAAACAAAATTTTCAAAATCTGCTTCGTCCTTTTGTGAAGCGGCTGTATAAAATGAAAGTTACCGCAAATCATGTAACGCTGTTAGCGCTTTTTGGTTCTTTGGCTGTTAGCGCTATCATTTGGCAAAACGCCGAAATAAGATGGCTTTTTTATATCGTCCCCGTTTGGATGTTTATGCGAATGGCTTTGAATGCGATTGACGGAATGCTGGCACGCGAATTTAATCAAAAAAGCAATTTGGGAGCATATCTGAACGAGCTTTGCGATGTGGTGTCGGACAGCGCTTTATATATGATTTTTGCTTTGGCGGCAAATGTGCAGCTTGTCGTAACTGTCGTCATTTTATCCATAATCAGCGAATACGCGGGCGTTATGGCGCCTTTAATAGGAGTTGATCGCAGATACGACGGACCCATGGGCAAAAGCGACAGGGCTTTTGTATTTGGAGTTTTGGGCGTTATGATCGCGGCGGACATATTTTTGAATTTTATAGATTATATACTTTGGGCAGTTGCGATACTGCTTTGTTTTACGATTTTCAACAGAATAAAAAACGCAATTAAAGAGGTCAAAAATGGATAGCGGCAGTTTTAAAAGCTTCGACGGAAGCGATATACACTATAAATATTGGGCAGGCAAGCGCCAAGAGGGCGATAAAAAAGCTCTCATTTTGCTTCATAGAGGTCATGAACACTCTTTAAGGATAGCGCATCTCGTAGGCGAACTGGAGCTTGAAGAGTTTGAATTTTTCGCGTGGGACATGAGAGGGTGCGGCAAATCAAAATCGCAAAACGCCGACGATGCGGAGTTTGCCGATTTCGCTAAAGATTTGCAGTATTTTGTAGAATATATCAAAAACGCTTACGGCATAAAAGAAGAAAACATAGCCGTTATAGCGCAAAGTATCGGCGCGGTCGCGGCGGTTTTATGGGCGCACGATTACGCGCCGAACATAAGGGCTTTGGTTTTGGGAGCATGCGCGTTTAATATCAGGCTTTTTGTGCCGTTTGCTTTGAGCGGACTAAATTTGCTTTACAATTTGAGAGGAAATTTTAAAGTCAAAAGTTATGTTAAAGCCTCGTTTTTAACGCACGACGAGGAGAAAATCAATTCCTATAACGAAGACATGGAAATAACAAAAGATATACCTGTAAAGATTTTATTGGGAGCGCGCGCGGCTTCAAAAAGAGTCGTTGAGGACGCAAACGCTATCTACACGCCGATACAAATGTTCATCGCGGGAAAGGATTTTGTAGTAAAAAAAGGCGCGCAAAAAAGATTTTTTAACAATTTAAGCGGAGCGCAAAAAGAGCTTCATGAAGAGCCGAATTTTTATCACGATATTTTCGGCGAAAAAGAGCGGCGTTTGGTCATAGAAAAGATAAAAAGATTTATACTGAAATGCTTCGAGAGCGCACCGAAATTCCCGTCCCTTTTGGACGCAGACAAGATAGGCTGCACAAGAGCGGAAGCTGATAGATTGTCCATGAGCGCGGGATTTTTCAAAAATATTTACTGGAGCTTGAACAGGTCTATCGTCAAATACGCAAGCACAATATCAGACGGCGTAAAGCTGGGATTTGAGAGAGGATTTGATTCGGGAAGCTCGCTTGATTATATTTACAAAAACCAACCTTCGGGCGTTACCGAATTTGGCGCGTTTGCGGATTTTATCTATCTAAGGTCTATCGGCTGGCGCGGCATTAGGGTACGCAAAATTCATTTGGAAGAGCTTTTGAAATTTTGCGCGGAAAAATTAAGAAACGAAGGCAAAAGCGTTGATATTGTCGATATAGCCGCGGGCGGCGGAAGGTATGTATTAGACAGCGTCAGCCAAATGAGACCTTTGCCAAATTCCGTACTGCTTAGAGATTTTAGCGATATAAATGTGAAAAATGGGCAGGAGCTGATAAAAGCCAAAAATCTTGATGAAATTGTGAAGTTTGAACATGGGGACGCGTTTGATAAAAATTCTTTCGCGTCTTTAGCAATTAAACCTACGCTCGCGATAGTTTCGGGCTTATATGAACTATTCGGCGATAACGATATGATAAAAAACTCTCTTGAAGGTTTAGCCTCCTCCATGCAAAGCGGCAGTTTTCTTATATATACGGGACAGCCGTGGCATCCTCAGCTTGAATACATCGCAAGGGTTTTGCCAAGCCATCGAGACGGCAAACCGTGGGTTATGCGCAGGCGAACGACAAGAGAGATGGATCAGTTGGTACAAAACGCGGGATTTACAAAGATAACGATGCGCATTGATATTTGGGGGATTTTTACAGTTTCTGCCGCCGTGCGTAATTAGGAGATTTTTATGTTTGATAAAATTTGCGTAGTTTTACTGATAGTTTTTGCGAAAATTCTAACGGGCGTAAGACTTATATGGAGAGGATGCGAACCTCTTGAAAAACAGCGGATATATTACGCCAATCACAGCTCTCATGCCGATTTCGTACTTATTTGGTCGGCTCTGCCGAAAAAGATACGGGAAAATACAAGAGCCGTCGCGGCGGCGGATTATTGGACAAAAACGCCCGTTCACAGATTTATGATACGCAGCATGTTCAACGCGGTTTTGGTTGATAGAAACTCAAAAACCCTAAATCCTCTAAAACCTGTATCCGAAGCTCTGAAAGATGGTTATTCCATTATCATATTTCCCGAAGGCACAAGAAACAAAGAGGATACGCTGCTGCCTTTCAAGTCCGGAATCTATCTGCTGGCAAAAGAAAATCCGAGCATCGAGATAGTTCCGATTTGGCTTGATAATTTGAAAAGAGTTATGCCCAAAGGGCATTTTATCCCTCTGCCTTTTCTTTGCACACTTATTGCGGGAAGCGTCGTAAAATTAAAAGAAGGCGAGACAAAACAGGAGTTTTTGGACAGATTAAGAGACAAGCTTTTGAGCGTCGGCAAAAGCGAATAAACGCGCAAAATATAAAACCTCCGTCATTCCCGCGACCCACTATGTCATTCCCGTGAAAACGGGAATCCAAACTAATAATTCTAAAACATAAAAATGTGAAAGAAAATAAAAGAGAGTTATAAAATATCAATTTTTTTCATATTGTTTTTGTTTGTAAGTATTCTTTTTGGATTCCCACCTACGTGGGAATGACGAAAAGGTTTGGATTCCCGCATTCCCTCACGATATGCGCTCCGCTTGTCGTTCGGCGCGGGAATGACACGGAAGGAAGGAGGGAATGAAATGGATTTCACTGTATTTTAATTGCCATTCAGTCTCGGAAGTAACGCGATACCTTTTCGTCATTCCCGTGAAAACGGGAATCCAAACTAATAATTCTAAAATATAAAAGCGTAAAATAGAACAAAAAATAACGATAAAATGTTTAATTTGGATTTTTTTATTGTTTTTTAAATTCTTTTTGGATTCCCGCCTGCGCGGGAATGACATAGGAGGCACATATACTTCGCTTGTTGTTATTTCGCGAGTTTTTGCTGATTTCTATGAACAATGACACTTAAATAATCATTGATTTTGGACGCTTCGTCAATTGCTTTTTTTTCACTCATATATAACTCTTTTATCAAATCCAACTCATATGAAGGATTATCCAAATCGTCAAATATTATTTTTATTTTTACACTTGTCGTTACAGTCATAGTCGTAGTCGTTCCTTTATGCACTGCAGTATTTGAAAACAATCCGTCTTGGCTTGTCCCTTTTGTTTCGGTTTCGGTTTTCACATCCGTAATTATCTCAAATGATATTAAATCGTTAAACGGACGCATTTGAATGACATTATTCTTGACAAGAGCTATTTTTTGAGCGCTGTTATCAAGCAAAATGCCTTTTACTTTTTGAGCGTTTGTGCCTGTAATTTGATATGCAATATCAAATCCATGACTCTCTTTCAAATTATCAAGAAACTCTTTTTCTGCTTTGGCATTTTTATTTGCATCTACTATAAAATAGACAATAAACAAAACGACTAATACCGCCGCGATTATGCCGATAATTTCCCATATACTCATTTAACTTCCTTATCTTATTCCGTTTTTATATACATAATAAATGACGCATGCGGCAAGTAATACAGCCGCGATTATATCTATAATTTCCCACATATTTTAAAATTTTTCCTCAAAATTTATATCTCTCAAAAAGCCACATTATCGCGAACATCGTAATGCCCGTTTTGGGTTTGCTTTCGTCATGCATGAAGGCTTTTGCCTGCGATACGGGCAGATAAAATATCTCTATTTGTTCGTTATGCACGCCGCCGCCGCTGTTTTTTTTCATACTTTCGTCTATCTGGGCAAAAAACAGCGTCTGTTTGGAGCCTGAAAAACCAACTCCCGTATAAAATGTAAAGAGCCGTTCAATCCCCAAAAGAGGCACATCATAGCCGCACTCTTCAAGTATTTCCTCGCGCATGGTCTGCTCTTCGCTTTCGTTTTTGTCAAGTATGCCCGCGCACATTTCATAAGTAAAACCGTCGCTTTTTTGGTCGTTTACATAAACGGCTGGACGAAACTGCTTGACTAAAACGAGGGCTTTTTTTTCGGTATGATAAAGGATACATGCGACACTGTCGTGAGTTTTGACGCAATCCCATCTTTTCTCTTTGCCGCCCTCTTCATAAAAAACGCTAAACGGCTGGATATATGGGGATTTGATATTTTCTTCCATTCTTAAAATTTTAATCTTGCCGCGCATTTTTTGCCTTAACTGTCCGCGTTATCCGCTATGTCAATCACATAAACAAAACTTCCGTCCATTTCTGGTATGACGCCTTTTGCCTGCGCTTCGGCGATTTTTTCTTTCATGACTTCGGTATATTTGTTAAATTCTGTTTTTTCTTTGCCGGAAAGCGCGCTTTTGGCGACTTTTATGACGCTCGCGGGATTTATCGGCTGATTGCTTTTATAAAGTCCAAAATGCAGATGCGGCCCCGTACTCACGCCCGTATTGCCCACATAAGCTATAAGTTCGCCTTTTTTTACATATTTGCCGTTTTTAAGGGATTTGGCAAAGCCGTTTAAATGCGCGTAAAGCGTGGAATATCCGCCCTCATGCGCAATCTTCACAGTTTTGCCGTATCCGTTCTGGGGTCCTACAAATGTTACTTTGCCGTCTCCTGCCGCTTTGACTTGCGTCCCTATCGGCGCGGCGTAATCTATACCGTAATGGGCGCGGTATTTTTGCAAAACAGGATGCCATCTTTTAAGAGTAAACGGCGATGAAATTCTTGTATATTTAAGCGGCGTCATGAGAAAAAAGCCCTCTATCTCTTTACCGTCGTTATTGTAATATCTGCCCTTAGGCTCATAATAAAAAACATACTCTTTTTTGCTTTTTGTATCCACCATAGCGGCTTTTATCAGAGGATTTGAAAAATGCGAGCCGAGCCTTGTTTTTTCCTTATATAAAAGTACAAATTCCGTTCCTTCTCTTAGCCTTTTAAAATCTATATTTCCCTGAAATGAGTTCACAAATTCGCGCGCCAAAAGCGTACTGTTTGTAAGCGCGATAATGTCCTGATAAGGCGATAACTGCAATTTAAACACAAGCTCTTTTTCGCTTTCCTGATACGCCGCAGGGGTAAACTGCACGGTATAATCTTCGTCTTTTTCTTTATATATATGCAGCTGCAATTCCCCGCTTGCAACAGGAATCAATATCTGCCTTATATCGTCCTCATCGCCGCGCAGTATGTAGTATTTGGTGCCCGCGTATATCTCCGCCGCCATCTCCTTGTCTTCTATATCAAGCCCCCAATATAATGAAAAGGGCAGCGAATTTTTCTCCAAAAACTTCAAAAATGTTTCACCCTTTTCCCAATAATGGTCTTCCGCTCTTGTGCCGAAAGCCAAACTTACAAAAAGGATAATGAAAAAAATTATTCGTATCATGAAAGACCTTATTTAAATTATTGAAATAAAAATAAAAATTTTAGCCTATTTTTTCTTATATTTTTATGTTATGACCTCTCTTATTAATCTTTTTTAAAATCAATTATTGTATAATCCTTTTTTTATCAAATTTCACAAAGGTATATTTTGCTGTTGCAACGATTATTTACGATTTTATTATTGCCTGTAGCTTTTGTTTTTGCAGCATACGATAAACCTCTGTTTGACGAGTATGAAACCAAATTATTATCGGTAGAAAAAAATATAGCCATTATAGAAGATTCGCCTTCTATCATGACAGGCTCAAGCGGCATCGTAATATATTCATTTGAAAATGAAGAGTCTTTTATAATGTCCCGAGCTATAGTTGCAAGTAAAAACGGCACAAAAGCGGTACTTGAGCTTCTCCCTTTTGATAATCTCGCGCAAAATAATTTTCCGCGCTTATCCGTTACGCCCAAAGCCGGCGATATCGTGAAACTCAACTATCTTTACGGGCGTTCTCTTATAGTAGTTCCAAATTACGAATCATTCAAAAAAATAACCGACTTTTTTATAGATATGGAGTGGATACACCCTGATGTTACGGCGGCGTTTTTGGCTAAAAGATATATCCCAAACCCCGACAGAAAACGCTTCCGCGAAATGTGCAGCGTTAATATGGCGGGACTTATTACATTTAACATGGACGATTTGGGATATTTTGTGGACTGCATTTCGTTTAAAGTAGTAAAAGCCTTTAAGATACCCGTTATCAGCGAACATACTATCGTACCGTTTTATAGCCGCATATCCGACAATGTCAAAACTTCGCCTATTGTTTTGGGCAATAAAGAGATAACAAATTACAGCGAATATTATAAGCGTCTTTTGGGCTTAAAATGAGTCTTGGCTTGGCGCATGTAAAAGCTTTGAGCGGTATAGTCGGAAACGAAAATATCTACACCGACAAAGCGCATTTGATAGCCTATTCGTATGACGCTACAAGAAACAGATTTAACCCTGACGCCGTTTTGTTTCCGCGCGATGAAAAAGATGTGAGCGAAGTTCTGCGATACTGTGATAAAAACGGCATTATCATTGTGCCAAGAGGCGCGGGAAGCGGATTTACAGGCGGCTCTTTAAGCGTCAAAGGCGGTATTATACTCGCTTTTGAAAAACACATGAATAAAATTCTTGAAATTGACATGGATAATATGGTCGCGGTAGTACAGCCCGGCGTCATAAATATGGAACTGCAAAAAGCCGTTGAGGCAAAAGGACTGTTTTATCCGCCCGATCCTGCAAGCGAAGAACACTCCACGATAGGCGGCAATGTCAGCGAAAACGCGGGCGGCATGAGAGCGGCGAAATACGGCATAACGAAAGATTATGTCATGGCTTTGCGCGCAGTACTGCCAAACGGAGAGATAATAAGAGCGGGAAAACGCACGATTAAAGATGTGGCGGGATACAATATCGCGGGCATTTTGATAGCTTCCGAAGGCACGCTTGCCGTCATTACGGAAATAACTCTGAAACTCATAACAAAACCCAAATTTACAAAAACGGCTTTTGGCGTTTTTCCAAGCGTTAAACACGCCATGAGCGCGGTTTATAAAACTTTTGCAGAAGGCATAACGCCCGTTGCAATGGAGTTTTTGGATAATCTCAGTATAAAAGCGGTGGAGCAGAGATTTAAAAAAGGGCTTCCCATGGATGCGGGCGCGATACTGATAACAGATGTGGACGCGCCCGTACAAAATCTTTTAGACGAGCAGATGGCAAAAATAGACGAAGTGTTTAAGCAGAACGGATGCAATGAATTTAAAATAGCAAAAGATGAAAATGAAGCGAAAGATTTGTGGTTTGCGAGGCGGAACTGCTCTCAGAGCATTACGGTTTACGGAAGCAAAAAACTCAATGAAGATGTTACCGTGCCGCGCAGTAAATTACCCGAACTGCTTGATGAAATAGATAAAATCTCAAAAAAATACGATATATTGATTCCATGTTTTGGGCATACGGGCGATGGCAATGTGCATACAAATGTCATGGTGGACGGCAGCGATAAAAAACAGGTAGAAATCGGACACAAGGCGATAGAAGAGATTTTCAGGGCGGCAGTTGATCTTGGCGGCACGCTAAGCGGCGAACATGGTATCGGCATATCAAAAGCGCCGTTCATGAAAATGGCTTTTACAGATACGGAGATGAATCTTTTTTGCTCCATAAAAAAAGCGTTTGACCCGAATAATATACTAAATCCTTACAAAATGGGGCTTGATTGATGTCAAAAATCGTACAGGCGTGCAAAGATATTTGGAAACTTATTTTGCGCATAAACGATAAGGATTTGATGACTTACTCATCAAGCCTTAGTTTTCATACGATACTCTCCGTTATCCCCGTTTTGCTTTTGACTTTCTCCGTAGTTACGAAATTGCCGAGCTTTGAGAAACATTACAATACGATAAAAATTTTTATATTCAACTCTCTTTCGCCCTCAAATCCATCCGTAATTTCCGAATATATAGACAAATTTTTGGGCAATACTACGCAAATCGGGATATTCGGCTTTGTGAGCATGCTTGTGGTTTCGGTGCTGTTTTTCAGAGATTACGAGGGCATTTTCAATAAAATCATGCATGCAGCGCCGCGTTCTTTTTGGCAGTCGCTCTCATCGTACTGGACGCTTGTAACGCTAGCTCCGATACTGCTTGGCGTTTCGTTTTATCTCTCCGGCGCGATGCAGGATTTTTTGGACAGTTACGGGCTTGATTATATAAATATCTTAGAAATTTTCCCATATCTTGTCGTGTGGACGCTGTTTTTTACCATTTACATGATATCCTCAGGCGCGAAAATATATTTCAGAGCAGGCGCGCTCTCATCGTTTTTGGCGTCATTTATATGGTATATTTCAAAAACTCTTTTCGTGTTATATGCAACTCACAACCAAATATATCAGACGATTTACGGACCTTTTAGCGTAGCGTTGTTTTTATTTGTATGGGTATATATCTCATGGGTGATATTTTTGTACGGCGCGAAAATCTGCTATCTTTTAAATTCAGCCTATCAAAAAAAGAAAGAAACTGCCGCCAAAGAGCGCCAAAGACAGCATAAAAATACGGCTTCGCATCGCGCCAAGCGAAAGAGCGATATAAACCAAGAGCAGCCATAACGGAGTTTTTAGGTCTATGTTATAAGCTTTGAAATTTAAAAGTTTTATAATCAAGCCGTCCAAAATTCCGCCTTCTCCTATAACATGCAAAAACGCTTCGGCGGGATAAAAAACAATAAACAGCAAACTTAACGGAATACATGCAAACTGCGCCGGGCTAAGCATGCCAAACCAGTAATGCGCCAAAGGTATCATCGCAAAAAAGAGCCAAAAGTTCAGGATAAGCGCGCTTTGCCAGATTTTGAATTTATCACCGAAATGGCGCACATATACAAATATAAAAAAGACGCCAAAACATGAGAGGATAAATCCGACATTAAAAGCCAAATGCGGGAAAAGGCTGACTAAAAACGCCGCGCACAAAAAAAGCGTTTGGAAATTGACAATATTTATGCCGCGCCATAAAAATAAAAATCCCGCGCATCCCATGACATAAGAGCGCAAAAATGAAGGCGTCATGTCAATCAGCCACAAATAACCGCCAAGCAGTATAAAAATAATGAGCGAAATATCCCACCGCGCGTTTCTATACGGAAAATATCTGTTTTGTAAAAAGCAGTACGGCAGACGCAAAAAAGCATACAAAAAGCCAAATATAATACCAAGATGAAATCCGCTTATGGCGATTATGTGCGCTGAACCTAAAAGTTGAACTTCGTCTCGCAGCTCTTTTGATATGGGAAACGCCAAAAACAGCGCGCCGAACAACTCTTTTGTGATATTTGCTTCATGTTGAGACGCGATAAAATCAAAAATTTTATCCCGAAGTTTAACTTCGCCGTTTTCATTTGCCCATACCAAAACCGACTGCGCATAAAATCTGCGCTTCAAAAAGGAGAGAAAATCCACGCCTTCGGTTTTTACGCGAAATCCCATGCGCATGTTTAACTTAAACTCATCTTTTGCAAAATACGCCGCAGTAAGCGTAACGCCATCATTATTTTTGATATAAAGCCTTCTGTAACTTCTGCCGTCTTTCGCGCTCAAAGGAATGATATTTACCAAATCCCCGCGAAATGTCGCCCATGTATGGCTTTTGAACTCCAAAAAATCAACATATTTTAAAGCGGTATTGACTAAAAGTATGGTAAATAAAACCGCGAAAACCGCCGCCGACTCAAATTTGTTCCGAAACAGCGGCAGATACGGTTTCAAGGCTATTTAGGAAAGCCGCCTGTGTCTATTCGGCTTATTGTGTAGGATTGCTCCGCCGCCATTTTATCGGCAAATCTCGTACAAGCTTTGTGAAACGCAACTTCAACGGTGCCGATAGGTCCGTTTCTGTTTTTGCCGAGGATGATTTCCACATCTTCTATCGGGCGTTTTACAAAATTGCTTTTATACTCTTTGTTGTCTCTTTTTGCCTTCTCTTCGCGCTCTTTCTCTTCGCGTTCTTTATAAATATCGCCCCTGTAAACAAAAAGTATAATATCCGCGTCCTGTTCAATTGCGCCGGATTCTCTTAAATCGCTTAGCATCGGTCTTTTATCGTCTCTGCTTTCAAGACTTCTGTTTAACTGCGAAAGCGCGACTATCGGCATGTCAAGTTCGCGCGCCAAAAGTTTCAATCCGCGGCTTATTTCGCTCACTTCCAAATGCCTCTCTTTGCCGCTGCCCGTCATGAGCTGCATGTAGTCTATAACGCAAAGCGATATTTCGGGGTGTTTCATTTTTAGTTTTCTAAGCTGAGCGCGGACTTGATGGATATTGATATTTCCCTGATCGTTTACGAAAAATTTTTTTCTTGAAAATTCGTCTATGGCGTCTGATAGTTTCGTCCACTCGTCATCTTCAAGATTTCCTATTTTGAGGTTTTGAAGCGGTATGGATGTTTTTGCGCTTAACATTCTTAACATGAGCTGTTCGGCGGGCATCTCCAAAGAAAATATCGCAACGCCTTTATTATTATCAAGGCAGTGCCCCGCGATATTCAGACAAAACGCCGTTTTTCCCATGGAAGGACGCGCGGCGATAACGATAAAATCGCCGTTATTAAAGCCTGTCGTGAATTTGTTGAGATTGTAAAATCCCACATCAAGCCCCGTTATCATCGTATTGCCGCGGGCTTTCATCTCTTTAATGTGTTCAATGGTAGCATGCGTCATTTCAGCGGCTTCTCTGAACTCTTTTTCGCCGCTCTCCTGCGTGATTTGGTAAAGCTTTTGCTGGACTATATCCACAACTTCGCGCGCAGGCAAATCCTTTTCTACAGCCACGTCATTTATATCGCCTGTCAGCGCGACAAGCTGTCTTTTGATGGATTTTTCCTTTACCTCCTGAATATACGCGCCGATATTTGGAATCCAATTTGTAGAGAGAATATCCAGCATCGCGCTTTCGTCAAAAAGGGCGTTTTGGTTTAATATTTTCTTCAAAAACTCTTCGTCTATCGGCAAATCCGCCCTTTCACATTCAAGCATGGCGGAAAATATATGCCTGTGCGCAGGCAGATAAAAATCATTCGCAACTATCTTTGCGGAGACATCTTCAAAAAGCGCGGGGTTAAAAATAATAGAACTCAAAACCGAACGCTCTATGTTTATATTGTGCAAATTATCCATTTGTTCTCACTTTCTCGGCTTCCATTTCTACCTCTTCCAAAAATCTTTTGACTAAATTTTTCTCGTCAAGTTTTGCGATAATTTCGCCCTTTTTTATGATGAGACCGCTTTTATTGCCGAACGCTATGGCTATGTCAGCCTCTTTTGCCTCGCCTATCGCGTTCACGGCGCAGCCCATGACGGAGATATTTAAAGGCGTTTTTATGTGCGCGGTTTTATCCTCTATCATTTTTACCGCGCCGAGTAAATCTGCCTGAATGCGCCCGCATGTAGGACAAGAGATGATATTTACGCCGTCTTTTGCCCTGCCGCTGTCTTTTAGTATCGCGCGCGCGACTTCTATCTCTTTTTCAAGTTCGCCCGTGATAGACACTCTCATGGTATCGCCGATTCCTTCAAGCAGAAGCGAGCCTAACGCAATTGACGATTTTATCGTTGAATGAAACAGCGTGCCGGCTTCCGTAACGCCAAGATGAAACGGATATTCTATCAGCGGACGCAGCGTTCTGTAAGCTTCTACCGTTCTGGCGGCATCGCTTGCTTTCAGGGAAATTTTTATGTTTGTAAAGCCCAAATCTTCAAGATATTTTATATTGTAAAGCGCAGATTCTACCATGCCTTTGGGGGTATTGCCGTATTTAAGCTCAAACTCTTTTTCCAAACTTCCGCCGTTTACGCCGATACGAATCGGTATATCGCGCTCTTGGCACGCTTTGACGACCTCTTTGACTCTCTCTTTTGCGCCGATATTGCCCGGATTTATCCTGATACAATCAACAAATTCAGCCGCTGTCAAAGCCAAGCGGTAATTAAAATGAATATCTGCAACAAGCGGAATGGAAATCTGCCGTTTTATATCTTTTAAAGCATGCGCATCTTCATAATCAGGCACAGCCGCACGCACGATATCGCATCCTGCCTTTTCAAGTTTTTTTATCTGCTCTACGGTCGCTTTTACATCGCGCGTTTTGGAAAATGTCATGGACTGCACGCTTATGGGCGCATCGCCGCCGACAAGTACGCCGCCGACATTTATCTGTTTGGTTTTAAACCGCTTTTGCATTGACTTTACCTGTATGAAATGAGTTCAAATCATACCAAAAAATCTTTTTATCTTCGCTTTATGAGAAATAAATTATAATCCTCCCTTCAATCGGGGTGCTGAATTTTTTCGGCTGAGATTATACCCTTTGAACCTGTACAGGTAATGCTGTCGTAGGGATTTGTCTTCTGTATTTCTTCCCAAAACGCGTTTTTCCTGTTTATATTAAAAGGACAAAAATGCTTTACTGCACACAACAAGAAGCCGCCAAAAACGGCTTTGTAACCGAACAGATGAAAGAGGCTGCCCGATATGAGGGCATAGATGTTAAACTTTTGATGGAGATGACGGCAAGCGGCAGCGCGGTCATACCCGCAAATAAAAACCATAAAAATTTAAAGCCAAGAGCAATCGGCGAAAAGCTCAAAACAAAGATAAATGTCAATCTTGGCATTTCAAAAGACAGCAGTTCGCAAAAAGAAGAGCTTGAAAAGGCGCGTTTGGCGGTAGAGCTTGGCGCGGATGCTATTATGGATTTGAGTACTTCGGGCGACACGAGGGCGTTTCGCAGGCAATTGGCGCAAAGCTCAACTGCAGTATTAGGCTCTGTGCCGATATATGACGCGCTGGTGTTTTTCAAAAAATCGCTTAAAAGCATTACCCCAAAAGAGTGGCTTGACACAGCTAAAATGCATGCGCAGGACGGCATAGATTTTCTCACTATCCATGCGGGGCTTAACCGTCAGAGCGTTCAAAGATTTAAAAGCAATAAAGAGAGACTGACAAATATCGTATCGCGCGGCGGCTCTTTGATGTTTGCGTGGATGGAAATGACGGGGTTTGAAAATCCGTTTTACGAATATTTTGACGAATTGCTGGAGATTTGCCGCGAGTATGACATAACGCTAAGTCTTGGAGACGCATGCCGCCCGGGTTCTATCCATGACGCAAGCGATGCAAGCCAGATAGAAGAGCTTATTACGCTTGGAGAGCTTACAAAAAGGGCGTGGGCAAAAGATGTGCAAGTGATAGTGGAAGGACCGGGACACATGCCGCTAAATCAAATAGAAGCAAACATGAAAATCCAAAAATCCCTCTGTCATGGCGCACCGTTTTATGTTTTGGGACCTTTGGTAACGGACATCGCGCCCGGATACGACCATATAACGTCAGCCATAGGCGGAGCGTTGGCGGCTTGGCATGGAGCGGCGTTTTTGTGTTATGTAACGCCTGCGGAACATTTGAGGCTGCCGAACATGGAAGACATGAAAGAGGGCATTATCGCTTCAAAGATAGCCGCCCATGCCGCAGATATCGCCAAAGGCGTCCCAAATGCCGCGCAATGGGACAATCAAATGAGCAAGGCGCGCCAAAGAGTGGATTGGGAGTGCATGTTCAATCTTGCGATTGACCCCGAAAAAGCGCGTTCTTACAGAGAAGCATCCAAACCTGAAAACGAAGATACATGCAGCATGTGCGGCGAATTTTGCTCCATGAGAAACATGAACAAAATACTAAACGGCGAAAGCGTGGATATAAATATCGTTTAAGCGGCGAATTTTACCTGAAAATGCGCCAAGCAAATCGCAACGCCGCCGCGCTTTTTCGGGCGTTTTTAGCATTTGCAATAAATTTGCTCATTCTGCCATTGCAAGCCGTTGCAGTCTATGAAATAAAAACCTTCCGTCATTGCGGGCATAGCGCGGCAATTCGGAAAAATTTTCCATCATTTCATCGCTTCATACAAAACGCATGCGCCTTTTAGTCATTCCCGCGGCCGAACGACAAGCGAAGCACATGCGCGCTCTTTTCATTATTCACGTGCCCTTTATGCTATTCCCGCACCGAACGATAAACGCATGCGCCCTTTATGTCATTCCCGCGCCGAACGACAAGCGAAGCATATGCACCCTTTCCGTCATTCCCGCGCAGGCGGGAATCCAAATATATAAGTAAAAAAGCGCTTTTATATATTACTTAATGATACTTTTTTTGGTTTTTTTGGATTACTATGCAATATTTACCATGTTTTGAATTGTTTTTTTGGATTCCCGCCTGCGCGGGAATGACAAAAGGGCGCGGAAATGACGGAAAGCGTTTTGCGCTGATTTCATCGGCTTGCAATAATAACCATTTATGTCATTCCCGCGAAGGCGGGAATCCAAACTAATGACTTTAAAATATAATAATTGAAAAGAAATAAAAGAGAGTTGTAAAATGTCAATTCTTTTCATATTGTCTTTGTTTGTTTGTAAGTATTTTTTTGGATTCCCGCATTCCCTCACGATATGCGCTCCGCTTGCCGTTTGGGCGCGGGAATGACGGAAAGGGAGGAATGACATAAGGATGCGCGGGAATGACGGAAGGGCGCGGGAATCCAAACATGTAAATAAAAAGCGCTTTCATGTACTGTTTAACGATATGCTTTTGTTATTAATCTTCTGGTCTGCTGCGCTACGCTCACAATAACAACCGTTTATTCATTCCTGCGTCGAACGACAAGCGAAGCGCATATCGTGAGGGAAAGCGGGTATCTATTTTTTGGATTCCCGCCTGCGCGGGAATGACGGAAAAGGGCGGAATGACGGAAAGTGTTTCGCGCTGATTTCATCGGACTGCAATAACAACCATTTATGTCATTCCCGTGAAAACGGGAATCTAAACTAATAGCTTTAAACTATAAAAATACGAAAGAAAATAAAAGAAAATTATAAAATGTCAATTCTTTTCATATTGTCTTTGTTTATAAATACTCTTTTTGGATTCCCGCCTGCGCGGGAATGACGGAAGGAACGCGGGAATGACAATCCTCTATGTCATTCCCGTGAAAACGGGAATCCAAATTTTATATAATATTTATGCGCAGAATGGATTCCCGCATTCCCTCGCGATATGCGCTCCGCTTGTCGTTCGGCGCGGGAATGACAAAGTGGCGATGAAATGACGAAAGGAAACAATGGAACAAGGGAAAGGAAACGCAGGGGGCGGGCATGACAAAGGAGTGCGGGAATGATGTAATGAGATGAGGAATGGCAAGGGACGAATTTTTGTACTTCATTATGAGGCATTGGAATAATGAAAAATACTACATTGCTTCGCGCAAGGCGCGAAAATGGAAAAATTGCCGCGTATTTGTTAGAAAATATCTTCATAACAAAACACTGTGGATAAAAAATCTATAAATAACGGCTTTGGCGTATATCGTTTTACTGGCTTCATGACACAACGCTTCGGATAAAATACCGTTTTGCGGCGGGTTAGGCTGTGAATTTTTTCGTCAATATCCGCATGCCGACACTCGCTTTTTCCTTGATAACATTGACGGCGGCGAAGGGAGTGTTTATGTCATTTGGGTCTATGAGAAAAATCTCGGCGTTTTGCTTTGCGTAATGTATCAATCCCGCGGCGGGATAAACTTGCATGGAAGTGCCGACAATCACGATAATATCGGCATTTGCTACGATATTTGCGGCTTTTTCTATGAGCGGCACAGCTTCGCCGAACCAAACGATAAAAGGGCGCACTCTTGAACCGTCGCTTGCCTTTTCGCCGATTTCTACCGCTCTTGTGCCGATATCGTAAACTTCGCTTTTACTTTCATTGCAAACTTTCGTCAATTCTCCATGCAGATGAATGACATCCGAACTGCCCGCGCGTTCATGGAGATTGTCCACATTTTGGGTGATAACGGTAACTTTGAAACTTTTTTCAAGCTGCGCGATAAGTTTATGTCCGTCGTTTGGCGCAACTTTATCAAGCTGGGCGCGGCGTTCGTTGTAAAATTTTATCATTAAGTCAGGATTTTTACGCCACCCTTCAATACTCGCGACCTCCATCACATCGTGCTTTTCCCACAAACCGCCGCTGTCTCTAAAAGCGCTTATGCCGCTCTCTACACTCATGCCGGCTCCCGTTAAAAAAACAATCCGCCTCATTTTACGCTTCCGTTAAATCTCTCTAAAATAATAGCCGCCGCGAGCGAATCAACGCGCCCGTCGCGCTTTTGCTTCACGATTCCTTTCATGCGCTCTTTTGCTTCATACGATGAAAAATCCTCGTCTATAAAAACGATTTTGCCGCCAAACTCCAAAAGCGACGCAAAATGCCTGATGCGTTTTCTCATCTCCTCATTTGTCGGCAATCCTACCGCTAAAATATCGGCTTTATATTCGCGCAAAAGCTTGTCTATATCGTGCGCGGCTTGCTCTCTATTGCGCCGTAATACTGCATCAAGCGGCATGATAACGCCTTCCAGACAAACAGCCGCGCCGATACGCTTCAAACCCACATCAATAGCTGCAATATTCATAATACTTTCACTCTCATGCCCTCTATCGCTATTTTGCCCGCGAGTTCATATTCGTAAATTTTATCGCCGAATTTTTTCAAGCACTCGCTCAAGTCGGGATTTTTCGCGCAAAACGATACTATTTCGTCTGCCGCGCCGCTATTTGCGTCAATGCTCGGCGCAAATATTTTCACAAAAGCGTTCAAATCGTCTATTACCTCAGCCTCAGCGTTTTTCACAAGCCGCGCCGTTCCTTCGCTTTCGCCGATTCTGTGCGCAAACACATATATCGGCACGCCGCATTTTAACGCATATTCCGCGCTTCTTAACGAGCCGCTGTTCAAATCCGCCTGCGCAACGACCAAAGCGTCGCAAAGCCCCACAACAATGCGGTTTCTTAGTACAAAATTATATTTTGATATGAGCGCGCCTTTTGGATATTCGCTCAAAAGCAAGCCGCGCACCGAAATTTCCTTTAAAAGCGCGGCGTTGATTTTCGGATAAAACATATCAAGCGGGGTCGGAAGTACGGCTATGGTATTTGGTATCGCGCCTCTGTGAGCCGCAGTGTCCACTCCCATAGCGCCGCCGCTTACTACGACAACTCCCGCAAAACTTAACATGGAGCTTAATTTTTCCGTCATGTTTTTTGTGTATAAAAGAGCTTTTCTGCTTCCCACGATAGCGACTTTTGGGCGTTCCAAAAGCGTCAAATCTCCCATGGCGTAAAGCTCTTTGACGCTCTCTTGCAGTTTTGAAAGTTTTGGCGGTATCGCTATTTGCATTACAAATCTTTCAAATATACAACTTCCACGCCTTCTAAAATATCCAGCGATTTTGCTATCGTATCAAGAGTTTTATCATGCGGATGTCCTATCGCTATCGCGAAACCTTTCTCTTTGGCTTTCTCTACCGCGATGGAAAGCTGCACTTTTATGGCGCCCTCTTCTATCGTATTGTCCAAAAACACATCTCTTTGCAGCAGTTTTCTGCCCTGTTCGGCAAAAATCTGCGGAGCTTTCGTATCTGCTGTGGTTCTACTGTCCACAAATATCAAATCCAACTCGTCCATAGCGTCAATCAATCGCCTCATAGCCGCCAAATTCGCCGTAAATTTACTGCCCGTGTGGTTATTGTAATAAAGCGCGTGCGGAAACTGCTCTTTGATTTTTTTCAGTTTTTCCAAAATGGTTTCGTAACTGTCGCTCGTTAAAAGCGTTATTTTCTCGGCTCTTTTGAAATTCACCGCTTCAAGCGGCAGATGCACCATGTAAAATTCGCGCCCGCTAATCATCTCCTCAGGATATGCCGTACCTTCTTTCGGCGGTAAAAATGATGGCGAAAGCGCAATCGGAATAGACAAAATCTTCTCTATCTGCTTGGGAAATGCGACATCGTCTATGATAATCGTCAGCTTTGGTTTCGCCGTTGCGGGCGGCTGAATAATCTGCGGCGGCACAACAACCTGCGGGGGTGCGGTAACATTGTGCGCAACGGTGATATTTGGCATAACTGCGGGCGGGGGCGTTTGGTTGAAAGTTGCATTTATCTGAATGACGGGCGGGGGCGTTTGCATTATATGCATCGCTGCGGCTATAATGCTTGCTATCGCCAATGCGACAATCGCCGCGCCGATAGTATAAAGCTTTGCCGTTTTTGATTTTTTAGGTTTTCGCTTGCGTTTTGGGGCGTTTTTTTTTGGAGCTTTTATCAAAAGTGTCCTTATAGGCGGGCAAATTTACGCTGTTTTGCGCAAATCCGCCCAAAAAAAGTATTTAGTTTTTTTCTCTGTTGATGATTTTCCCCGCACTTATCCATGGCATCATAGCGCGAAGTTTTCTGCCTGTTTGTTCTATTAAAGAGTTGTCTGTTTTTGTGCGTTCGGCATTCATTCTTGTATAGCCTGATTTTCTCTCCAAGATAAAATCTTTAGCGAATTGCCCGTTTTGAATCTCTGTGAGGATTTGTCTCATCGCTTTTTTTGTTTCACAGTTTACAACTCTGGGTCCGCTGACATAATCGCCGTATTCTGCAGTATTTGAGACGGAGTATCTCATATCGCCTATACCGCCTTGATATATCAAATCAACGATTAATTTCAATTCATGCAGACACTCAAAATACGCCATCTCAGGCTCATATCCCGCTTCCACCAAAGTCTCAAATCCCGCCTGCACCAGCGATGTTACGCCGCCGCATAAAACTGCCTGCTCGCCGAAAAGGTCTGTTTCGGTCTCATTTTTAAATGTAGTTTCAATTATTCCCGTTCGTCCTCCGCCGATAGCGGACGCGTAACTCAAAGCTATAGCTTTGGCATTGCCGCTCGCGTCCTGTTCAACCGCGATAAGGTCGGGTATGCCGCCGCCGTTTTTAAACTCGTTTCGCACCGTATGTCCCGGGGCTTTGGGGGCTATCATGATAACATCTATATCTTTTTTCGGCAAAATCTGTTTGAAATGTATGTTAAATCCATGACCAAACGCGATAGCCGCGCCCTCTTTCAAGTTCGGCTCAATTTCTGCTTTATAAACGTCTGCTTGAAGTTCGTCCGGAAGCAGTATCATGACAACATCGGCTATTTTCACGGCATCGGCTACGCTCAATACCTTAAAGCCTTTCTCTTCGGCTTTTTTCCATGAACCGCCGCCTTTTTTTAAGCCGACTACGACATTTACGCCGCTGTCTCTTAAATTTTCCGCATGCGCGTGTCCTTGACTTCCAAAGCCTATCATGGCAACTCTTTTCTTTTGGATAACGCTTAAATCGCAATCTTTATCATAATAAACGACAATCGCCATTTTAAATCCCTTTTGATAAAATTTGACGAGTATTTTACTCATATTTGACTTAGCAGATACTTTGAAAAAAGCAATCCGTAAAGGTTTTATAGCTACAATACAATCCATTTTTAGTCAAAAAAGGTCAGCCTTTGCATAATATAAAATCATTTTTATTGCAGCTCATTGAAGGACTTAATGCCGATAAAATTGAAAATGCGCAAAAACCTCTCATGGACGAAATGGCACGCAAAAATATCATAAAAGCGCATAAAAATATTTATAAATTCAATCCCGATTACCGCGCGGGCAGGCTTGATATAGCCTTAAACGGCACAGGCTATCTTGAAACTTTCGGACGCGAAGATAAAAAAGATTTGATTATAGAGCCAAAAGATTTGGGCGGCGGCGCAAAAGGCGATATCGTCATAGCCAAGAGATTTTTTTCCAAAAACGACAGAATAAAAGGCAAAGTCGTATTTATAGCGCAAAAAGCTTTTTTGATATATGTGGGCGTAACAAAAACCGTCAATGGCAAAATTATCGTCCAAAATATCAAAACAAACGCCACTATAGAAGTTGCGGCATCGCAAAAATCCCTAAAACAGCTCCCTTCCGATACGCTTTTAAAGATAGACAGTTCCGCAGGAGTTATCACGGAAGTTTTGGGAGTTTTAAGCGATGCGGCGGTTGATGAAAAAATCTCTTTATCGCTTTATGACAAAGAGGAATTTTTCAGCGCGGAAGCGGAAGACGAGGCAAAAAGCCACGGCATGAGCTTGGATAAGTCTTTCTATCCGAATAGGCTTGATTTGACGCATTTACCCTTTTGCACGATTGATCCCAATGATGCGAAAGATTTTGACGACGCGATATATTTTGATGAAAAAAATTTTACAATTTATGTCGCGATTGCCGATGTGGGCGAATATGTATATCCTTTCGGCTTTATAGACAAAGAGGCGAGAAACAGAGGCTTTTCTATCTATTTCCCGCACAAGTCAATCCCCATGCTGCCAAGAACTTTGAGCGAAAATATCTGCTCTTTAAAGCCAAATGAAGAGAGGCTCGTCTTCGGCTTTAAAATAGTTTTGGACAAAATAACCTTAGAGCCGATATCGGAAGAACTTTTTGAGGGAATTATCCGCTCCAAAAAGCGATATACTTATGAACTTGCAGATAAATTTATAAGCGGCTGCATGGACGAAAAGAATAGCGTTGATGATGAGATACTCTCATGGCTTCTGCCGCTTTTTCAGCTTACAAGCAAACTAAAAGCCAAAAGATTGACGCATGCTTTCAATTTTCATTCAAATGAAATAAGAATGAATTTAGACGAGGCGCAAAATATCATCTCCACGACCGTAGAAAAAGAGACGCCCTCCCACGCGCTTATAGAAGAGTGTATGCTGCTTGCCAACAAAGCTGCCGCCAAAAGGATAAAACAGGGCATTTTCCGCACGCATGAGCCGCCTTCGTTTGAAAAAATAGAGAAACTTTTGGACGATTTGCCGCTTATCGGCATAAATGTGAAATTTAACCCTGATATTCCCGCTCTTATCCGCGATATTCAAGCGCGTGCATGCGAGGCTGGTTTGCTGGCCGATGTGGACAAACTCATCATCAAAAGCTTGAAGCAAGCATGTTATACGCCTGAAAACAAAGGGCATTTTGGGCTTGGGTTTGCCGCGTATGCTCATTTTACTTCGCCGATACGCCGTTACAGCGACCTTATACTCCACCGCCTTTTAAAAGCGCAGATAAGAAACGAAGAGAAGGCGGCAAAATTCCAATTGGAAAATATCGCGGACAAATGCGAGGATTTGAGTATGCTTGAAAGAGAAGCGGATAAAGTTGCATGGGATTTTATGGATAGAAAATTTGCGCGATTCGCGGCGCAGAATATCGGCAAATGCTTCACATGTAAAGTAACCGAACTTGGCAAAATCAATATAGCTGCGCTTGACGACGAGTTAAAAGGCGCAAGGATATTTTTAACCGACGAAGATGTTGAACTGTTTGAAAAAATAAGCGTGCAGATTATCCGAAGCGACACAGCTTCCGCAAAGATAACGGGCAAAATTGTAAAAAGGCTTGATTGATGTACAAAAGAGAGTTTGACGCTATGCTGTCGGGCAAAAATATACCAAATGCCGTTATGCTTTACGGCGCGTGCGAATATCAATTGTCGTATTTGGAAGAGAAAATTTTGCAGTTGTGGCAGGGCGAGACGCTGAAACTATATTTTGACGAATACGACTTCAAATTAGCCCGCAGCCATTTAAGCCAAGCTTCGCTTTTCGGCGATATAAATATCCTTTTGCTGAAACTCGAAAAATGCCCGCCCAAAAAAGAGATTGGCGAATTGATAGAGCTTTGCAAAAAACAGGATATTAACCGTCTTTTATTTATATATTACGGTGAAAATACGCAAACTTTCAAAGATGTTTTGGCATCGTTCGGCAAAAATTTTGTGCGCGTATTTAAGCCGAATATCAGTGAAGCGGCTGCTTTTTTATCGCAAGAAGCTAAAAAAAGGGGATTAAATATCCAAACTCAGGCTATGCAGTACCTCTACCAGATACAAAATGAAAACCTCTCCTTATCGGTCAGCGAACTTTCAAAATTGTCGCTTTTAAACAGGGAGATAACTGCCGCCGATATTGATGCGCTCGTGTTTGGCATGGGCGGCGTGGAGTTTGAAACTTTTATCGCCAAACTCTTAAACGGCGAAAATATCAGCAATCTTTATAAAGTGATAAGCGGAAGCGGAACATTTAGCGAAATAGGGCTTATAAACGCGATACAATCGCACATTCATCAGCTTTTTTTATTTCATGCATACATCAAAATAAACGGCGCTCTTGAAACAAAAAAGATATTGGGATACGAGCCGCCGCAGCAAATCGTCAAACAACGCTCCGAAACGGCAATGCGCATAAAGCCGAAAACTTTCGGCAGGCTTTTCAAAATTTTAGCAAATGCCGAATTTGCCTTTAAAACAAATTCAAATTTAGACAAAGAATCTTACATACTCTCCATGTTTTTAGAGATACAAGAGTGTTTAAAGGGGTGATTTAGGCTTTTAATTATTGAAAAATATTCCATTTTAAAGTTTGAGCGTTATACGCTAAACTTTCTTTATATGAACTAACTTATATCAAGACTTGACAAGAATACACTCAATGTTGTATAATTACAAGCAATTAACTTAAAAGAGCGCTAAAAAGTGAAAGTAACATCTAAGCAGGATTTGATTTTGGAAGCTATCATCAAGGCGTATTTGGAAGACAATCTGCCTGTTGGTTCGGCGGAGCTTCAGACAAAAATGCCCATAGATATATCGGCTTCCACTATCAGAGCGTATTTTAACCGTCTTTGCAATGAGGGCATTTTGATGCAGCTTCATATAAGCGGCGGCAGGATACCTACAACAGACGCACTTAAAAAATACTGGACGCAAAGGCTCAAAACCGACACTGTTATAACGCTCGGCAGCCTTTCGCATGTAAGAAAAACCGTCATTGAATACGGTCTTTACTGCGCTCTTGAGCTCCAAAACAACGAAGAGCTTAAAGAGGTTATAAATGTGGACGGACGATTTTTGCTGTTGGTGTTTGGCGGCGGCGAAGTTACCGTATCTTACAGCGCGGAAGCGGATAGGTTTTTAAACGAACTTTTGGGATTTGGCATTTACGATTTGCGGGCTATCGCTTCAAGAGTCGGATTTGACGAGCTTTGCACGAAGTTGGACAAAATGCTTGTAAGCAAAGCGCTTTTCCAAGAAGGCGAAGCCGTGCTATACGAAATGGCAAAAGAGAATGAAAACAGAGCGTTTTACAGTTTTTTTAAAAATGCAAGAAGCATACTTGATTTAAAAGATGGAATCTACTTTGAAGAGATAGTTCCAAGCGGATATATGGCGCTTAAACAAAGAGCGAAAATCGGCTCAAATGACGCCAAAATGTTATGTCTTGGCAGGTTAAATACCGACTTTGAAGGATTTTTCAATGAAGCTAAAGAAATTAACGAAGGAGATACATGAGAGAGAAAAAGACAAAAAATGAAAAAACCGCAGAACAAGCGGCGCAGAATGCGGCAGAAGAAACCGCCGTTATAGCCGAGCCGCAAAGCACGCCGAATACCGAGCCAAATGCGCAAAGCGCGGTAAAAGAGCTTGAAGAGAAGTTAAAATCCTGCGAAGACAGATATATAAGAGCGCATGCGGACTTTGAAAATATCAAAAAACGATATGAAAAAGAGAAATATCAAGCTATAGATTACGCGCATGAGCAGTTCGCAAGAGATTTGCTGAGCGTCATTGACGCGCTTGAGATAGCTTACAAATCGGCGGACGAAACGGCGGACGAAGTCGCCAAAAAGATAAAAGACGGCATCGGCTTGACGCTTGAACAATTCAAAAAAGTATTTGAAAAACATGGCATAAAAGAGACTGAGGGCGGCGGCAAATTTGACCCGAATGTTCATAATGCGGCGCTTCAAGTGGACGCCGAAGGCAAAGAGAGCGGAGAGATAGTGCAGACTTTTCAGAAAGGCTATACTATCAAAGGCAGGGTATTAAGAGCTGCGATGGTCAGCATTGCCCGTTAAGAAGCCGATAAAAAGCTGCTAAAACAGCTTCGGCGGTTTGATTAAAAATTATTTAAAAGGAAAAAAAATGGGAAAAGTAATCGGAATAGACTTAGGAACGACAAACTCCTGCGTATCGGTATATGAAAGAGGCGAAGCAAAAGTTATACCAAACAAAGAGGGTAAAAATACGACTCCTTCCGTTGTGGCATATACGGACAAAGGCGAGGTTTTGGTCGGAGATACGGCAAAAAGACAGGCTGTTACAAATCCGCAAAAAACTATCTATTCAATAAAACGCATCATGGGTCTGATGAGCAATGAAGACAAAGCCGCCGAAGCTAAAAGGCGGCTTCCTTATAAGGTCGTAGATAGAAACGGCGCATGCGCCATAGAGATAGCGGGCAAGATTTACACTCCGCAGGAGATAAGCGCGAAAGTTTTGATAAAACTGAAAGAAGACGCCGAAAGCTTTTTGGGCGAAAGCGTAACGGATGCCGTTATCACAGTGCCTGCATATTTCAATGATGCGCAAAGAAAAGCTACAAAAGAAGCCGGAACTATCGCGGGATTAAATGTGCTTCGCATCATCAACGAGCCTACTTCAGCCGCGCTTGCTTACGGACTTGACAAAAAAGAAGCCGAAAAGATAATGGTATATGACCTCGGCGGCGGTACATTTGATGTAACGGTACTTGAAACGGGCGATAATGTCGTGGAAGTTTTGGCGACGGGCGGAAACGCATTTTTAGGCGGAGACGACTTTGACAATCGTTTGATAGATTGGCTTGTCGGCGAATTTAAAAATGAAAACGGCATTGATTTGAAAAACGATGTCATGGCGCTTCAAAGATTGAAAGAAGCGGCAGAAAATGCAAAAAAAGAGTTATCCTCAGCCAATGAAACGGAGATAAATCTGCCGTTTATCACAGCGGACGCGACAGGACCGAAGCACTTGGTCAAAAAGCTTACGCGCGCAAAATTTGAATCCATGATAGAGGATTTGATAAGCGAAACTGTGGATAAAATTAAAGAAGTTATAAAAGACTCCGGCGTATCAAAGAGCGATATTAAAGAGATTGTCATGGTCGGCGGCTCTACGAGAGTTCCGTTTGTACAGGATAAAGTCAAAGCGTTTTTCGGCAAAGAGTTGAACAAATCAGTAAACCCCGATGAAGTCGTGGCTATCGGCGCGGCGATTCAAGGCGGAGTTATCAAGGGCGATGTTAAAGATGTGCTGCTTTTGGATGTTACGCCGCTTAGTCTCGGCATAGAGACTTTGGGCGGAGTTATGACAAAACTTATAGAAAAAGGTACGACTATCCCCGCTAAAAAAACGCAGGTTTTCTCTACGGCGGAAGACAACCAGCCCGCAGTTACGATACATGTATTGCAAGGAGAGAGAGATTTTGCCAAAGATAACAAATCCTTAGGTCAATTCAATCTCGAAGGCATTCCTGCCGCGCCGCGCGGAATCCCGCAGATAGAAGTTACATTTGATATAGATGCAAATGGAATTTTGACGGTTTCAGCCAAAGATAAGGCAAGCGGAAAAGTGCAGGAGATTAAAATCACGGGAAGTTCGGGACTTGACGAAAAAGAGATAGAAAAAATGGTAAAAGACGCCGAACTTCACAAAGAGGAAGACAAAAAAAGAAAAGATACGGTGGACGCGCGAAACAGCGCGGAAGCTTTGATACATCAGACGGAAAAATCTCTGAAAGATTTGAGCGAAAATATATCCGCAGACGATAAAGCCAAAATAGAACAGGCTTTGGGCGAATTGAAAGAGACTTTGAAAAATGAAAATGCGAGCAAAGAGGAAATTGACGCAAAAGTCAAAGCTTTGACCGAAGTAAGCCACAAACTTGCAGAAGAGATATACAAAAAAGAACAGGGCGCAGCTGAGGGCGGCGATAAAAACAGCGCTTCGTCAAAAAAAGACGATGATGTCATAGACGCCGAAGTAGAGTAATTTCACGGTTGGTTTTCTGTAAAAACAGAAAACCGCCCCCTCTTTTTCGTCATTCTCGAAACCGAACGACAAACAAAACGATACGCCTTTTTATGCCATTCATGTGTTCCCTTCTGTCATTCATGCGTTCCCTTTATGTCTCATTCATGCGTTCCCTTTCCGTCATTCCCGCGTAGGCGGGAATCCAAATCAAAAAAACTTCATTTTGTCATACGACAAACAAAACGCATACGCTTTTTTATGCCATTCATGCGTTCTTTTTCGTCATTCATGCGTTCCCTTTCCGTCATTCCCGCGCAGGCGGGAATCCAAATCAAAAAAAATAATTATTCCATCACTGCGAGAAATAAAATAGCAAAGTAGTTTAGAGAATGGATTGCCATGCAACGCTTTCAATGATAGAAAAGCTTAGAATTTAATTTTATATTTCATTGGCTTCCAATGATAGAAGTTTGGATTCCCGCCTACGCGGGAATGACGGAAGTGGTGCGGGAATGACGGAAAGGATTGCAGGAATGATGAAAATGACAAAAAAGGCGTATCGTTTTGTTTGTCGTTCGGTTGCGGGAATGACGGAAAGGATGTGGATTCCCGCCTACGCGGGAATGACGGAAAGGATTGCGGGAATGACGGAAAGGATTGCGGGAATGACGGAAAGGATGTGGATTCCCGCCTACGCGGGAATGACGGAAAGGATTGCGGGAATGACGGAAGTGGTGCGGGAATAACAGGAATGACGGAAGATGAAACGAGCATGGCGAAATAAGTTGGCATTATAAGACATGAAGTCCTTCCTTTTGTCATTCATGTGTTCTTTTCCGTCATTCATGTGTTTCTTTTATGTCTCATTCCCGCGTTCCCTTTATGTCTCATTCATGCATCCCCTTTTCGTCATTCCCGCGCAGGCGGGAATCCAAATCAAAAAAACTTCATTTTGTCATACGACAAACAAAACGCAACGCCTTTTTCGTCATTCATGCGTTTTTATGTCTCATTTCCATATTCTTTTCATGTCATTCCCGTGTTCCCTTTTCGTCATTCATGTGTTTCTTTTTATGTCTCATTCCCGTGTTCCCTTTTCGTCATTCCCGCGCAGGCGGGAATCCAAATCAAAAAAACTTCATTTTGTCATACGACAAACAAAACGCATACGCCTTTTTTCGTCATTCCCGCGTTCTTTTTTAGTCATTCCCGCGCAGGCGGGAATCCAAATCAAAAAAA
>JAITAB010000067.1 GCA_031284315.1 Campylobacteraceae bacterium | reverse complement strand
AAAAGCGGGAATGACAAAGGGGCGCTGGATGGGCGATTGCCGCTCTGCAATGAAATAAACACAATGTATTTTATTTGTCGTTCGGTCGCGAGAATGACAAAAAGAATCTCATGAATGACGAAAGAAGTTTATGTGTTCCATAAAGTGCCGCGGGAATGACGAAAAGGGCTGCGGGAACGGCATAAGGAGTTTATGTGTTCCGCAAAGCGCCGCGGGAATGACGAAATAGAAACGCATATATTAATAGTTGTCATTTTCATAATCCACTCTGCCATGTATTATTCCGTCATTCCCGTACGCCCATTATGTCATTCCCGCGACCAAACGACAAGCGAAGCGCATATCGTGAGGGAAGGCAGGAATCCACACCCTTTCGTCATTCCCGCGCAGGCGGGAATCCAAAACTAATAACTTTAAAGTATAAAAATGTGAAAGAAAATAAAAGAGAGTTATAAAATGTCAATTCTTTTCATATTGTTTTTGTTTCTTTGTAGATATTCTTTTTGGATTCCCGTATTCCTCGCAAATATCGTTTTCTGCGAAAACTTTTTGCTCGCGCGGGTATGACGGGATAGAGTTCATGCGCTTAGCATGAAGGGCGGAAATGGTGAAAAGAGAAAGTTCGCCATTTTTTCAATGACGAAAACCATGCATGAAAAATAAAAAAATGAGATATTTTTTAAGCAAATTACTTTTAAAATATGCTTAGCCGCAGTATGAAAACCTTTTCGAGCGAACCGCCGTTTCAAAAAGCCGCCCCGTTTTGGTGGAGAAACAGGGCGGGACTGTTTTTTAAGCTGTCGCTTTTGGCTTTCTTCCGCGTTTTTTAGCCGCAGTATCTTCTTCTTTTGCAATCTCCACTTCTGCGTTGTCTTCGCAGCCGCAGCTGTCTTCATCTTTTTTTACAGCGTCTTTTATCGCTTTCAAAAGATATATCAGATAAAAAACAACAAAGGTAAAGAGAATACCAACTATCAAAGTCCCAAAGAAAGTCAGTAGTACAGCGCCTGCGCCGCCGTTAATGGAAACATTATCTGCCAATTTGAAAGACACTATAAAGCTTCCGAGAATTTCGAGCCAAAACAGTATCGGCAATGCCTTTTCGGTAACGCATGTAACAAAACATTGATGCGTTTTAACGCATACAAACAACCCTAAAATCTTCTGCGCCGCGCTTTTGTTTTCCGCGCCGCAACTACAGCCAGCCATGGTTTACTCCTTCAAAGAATTAAAATATCATTTTATGCTAATATTTAATTTTTGTCAATATTAAACAAGCCTTTTTACCATTTTTTTTAATATTTCGGAAAATAACCGCACGCTATTTGCTTCCTCTTTTTTTAAGCGCTGAGAGTGTATAATATCCAAAATTACATTCAGAGTATTATATGAATTTTACGCATCTGCATCTGCATACGGAATATTCGCTGCTCGACGGCGCAAACAAAATCAAAGAGTTAGCAAAACGATTGAAAGCGCAGGGCGTGAAAGCCGCCGCGATAACCGACCATGGAAATATGTTCGGAGCGATTGATTTTTACAAAACCATGACAAAAGAGGGCATCAAGCCTCTCATAGGTATAGAAGCTTATATCCATAACGGCGATGATTTGGGCGATAAAAGTATAAAACAGCGTTTCCATGTATGCCTTTTTGCCAAAAATGAAACAGGATATAAAAACCTCATGTATTTAAGTTCTATGAGTTTTATAGAAGGTTTTTACTATTTTCCGCGCATAAACAAGCGGATTTTGAGGCAAAACTGCGAAGGAATTATCTGCTCGTCCGCATGTTTGCAGGGCGAAGTCAGCTGGCATTTGAACACAAGAAGCGAACGGAATGTACAGTTCGGCGCAAAAGGATATGAAAAAGCCAAAGAGGTCGCGCTTGAATATAAGGATATATTCGGCGAAGATTTTTATCTTGAACTCATGCGGCACGGCATAAACGACCAGCTTGCGATAGACGAACAGATTATACGGCTTTCAAAAGAAACAGGCATCAAAATCATCGCCACAAATGATACGCACTATCCTTTCAAAGAGTACGCCGAAGCGCATGAGGCATTCATGTGCATCGCTATGAATAAACAGTTTGACGACCCGAAAAGGCTGCGCCATTCCGTGCATGAATTTTATATCAAAACGCCCGAAGATATGGCGCGGCTGTTTCTTGATATTCCCGAAGCTATCGCAAATACGCAAGAAATTGTAGATAAATGCGATCTCACGCTAAATCTCGGCAATCCAACGCCGCCGAATTTTCTCTTTACGCAAGAATATGCAAAAGAGTACGGCGTTTTGCTCCCCGAAACAGATAAAAAAATTTCCCTTGAAAACGATAAGGTATTATTTGACAAAGTCTGCCGCATCGGACTTGAAGAGCGGTTGAAAAATGTACCCGAAGCAAAACATGCCAAGTATCATGAAAGATTTGAGCGCGAATTGGAGATTATCAAAGAGATGAAATTTCCGGGTTATATGCTAATCGTTTGGGACTTTATCCGCGAAGCGAAAGAGCGCGGCGTCCCTGTGGGTCCCGGGCGCGGTTCGGCGGCGGGAAGTCTGGTAGTTTACGCGCTGAAAATCACCGATATTGACCCCATGCCTTACAATTTGCTTTTTGAACGGTTTTTAAATCCCGCGCGCATCAGCATGCCCGATATTGATATTGACTTTTGCCAGCGAAGACGCGAAGAGATTTTCCATTATGTCGTGCAAAAGTACGGCAGATATAATGTCGCGCAAGTCATAACTTTCGGCAAACTTTTAGCCCGCGGCGTTATAAGAGATGTCGCCAGAGTGCTTGGCGTTCCATATTCCGAAGCGGACGCGATGGCAAAACTTATACCGAATGAACTTGAAATAACTTTAGAGGGAAAAGGTAAAGAAGGCGATGCGGATTTTAAGCCCGGGGCTTTACAGAAAGAGCCGAAACTGAGAGAATTGATAAAGACAAATGAAAACGCGAAACGAGTGTGGAAATTTGCAGTCGCGCTTGAAGGCTTAAATAGAAATGCGGGCATGCATGCCGCGGGCGTTGTCATAAGCAATGAAGAACTTTGGAAAAAAACGCCGCTCTATAAACCGTCCGACAAAAACAATATCATCACGCAGTATTCATTGAAATACCTTGAAGATGTGGATTTGATAAAATTTGACTTTTTGGGACTAAATACGCTCACCGTTATAAGCGATGCTGTGGAATTGATAGAAAAACGGCACAATATCAAGATAAATTGGTCGTCAGTTGATATGAATGATAAAGCCGTATATAACATTATCAAAAGCGGTCATACTATCGGCTTGTTTCAGATAGAGTCCGAAGGTATGCAGCAGTTAAACGCAAGACTTCAACCGACTACGTTTGAAGATATTATAGCTGTCGTGGCGCTTTATCGTCCGGGTCCCATGGAGTCAGGAATGCTTGATGATTTTATAGAGCGAAAACACGGACGCGCGCAGATAACATACATGTTTAATGAACTTGAGCCGATACTAAAACCCACTTACGGCGTTATCGTATATCAAGAACAGGTCATGCAGATAGTCCAAACTATCGGCGGTTTTTCGCTTGGAAGCGCGGATTTGGTAAGGCGCGCCATGGGCAAAAAGATAAAAGAGGAGATGGATAAGTTAAAAAGCGAATTTGTAGAGGGCGCGGTTAAAAACGGATACAACAAAAAAAAATCCGAAGAACTTTTCGACCTTATCGTCAAATTTGCAGGCTACGGCTTCAACAAATCCCACTCCGCAGGTTACGCTATGCTCACATTTCAAACCGCATGGCTTAAAGCGCACTATCCGCAAGAGTTCATGGCGGCGCTTCTTACAAGCGAGCAGAATAACACGGATAAAATCGTCCAATACATAGACGAACTTGACAGGCTTGATATAAAACTCCTGCCGCCCGATATAACAAAAAGCGATGTTGAATTTACGCCCGTTATCACGCATGAGGGCAAAAAAGCCATTTTATTCGGACTTGGCGCAATAAAAGGCGTAGGGATAGCGGCTGTCAGATCCATACTTGAAGCCAGAAGCGAGAAAAATTTCGCAAATATAAGCGATTTTATTTCGCGCATAGACGGGCAGAAAGTCAATAAAAAAGTCATAGAAAGCCTTATAAAATCAGGCGCGTTTGATAGTTTCGGCTTTTCGCGCAGAGCCCTTTTGGAGCAGATAGATATTATCATCAAAGCGAATTTAAACAAGTCCGAACTGAGGCGCGGCGCGGCGGGGTCGCTTTTCGGCGCTCATGAAGAGATACTTGCGGTCAATATAGAACTTAATAACTATTCTGAGTATGAGTTAAAAAGAGTGCTTGATTTGGAGCGCGAAACGACAGGACTTTATATCTCTGGGCATCCGCTTGAAGAATTTAAAGAGCAGCTAAAAAAGATAAAATATACGCTTTCAAGCGAACTTGACGAATGTGAAAACGGTTCAAAACTGCTATTTGTCGGCAAAGTGGAAGATATAAAAATCAAAATAAGCAAAAAAGGCAATAAATTCGGCATCCTTAATTTGCTTGATTTGCGCGGTACGCTGGAATTTACAGTCTTTGAAAAGATGATGGGACTGCTTGACGAAATAAATTTGAACGAACCTGTCGCCGTTTTGGCAAATTTCATAAAAGAAGACGGCGGCAACTCTTTCAGGGTGTTAAATATTATGGATTTGGAAGAAGCTAAAAAACAGAGGCAAAAAGTTATCAAAGCGGCAAAAAATGAAAAAAACGGCCATGACGGGGCTGACGAAACATTTGAAAACAGCGGCACCGCCGCCGACTCATGCGTTGCAAAAGCAGTATTTGGCGAAGAGAAAATGTCTGATGTGGAAATCGTCGTAGAACTCTCCTCTGATACGACCGTTTTAAAGAAAATTTACGCGCTTTCAAACGAACTTTCAGGCGGGGAGCGCAGGGCGGTACTGAAAATCATCTCATACAATGAGAGCGTAAATATACCGCTGCCATTTAATGTAAATCAACTGTTTATTGACAGGCTAAGAGAGATTGAAAATGTAAGGATTAGCGGTTGATTATTTTTTGCGCTCTTCTCCATTGACAAAAACGGCGAAAAATATATAATACAAAACTGAAAATTTCAAAGGATTATCGTGCAAAATTTTGAAGAATTAAAAAAACTTTCGCTTGAATATAAAACCGTACCTGTTTATAAAGTTATTTCGCAGGATAAGCTGCAAAGTCTTGAAATTTTTAAGATTTTGAAAAATATTTCGCGGCACTGTTTTATTTTGGAGAGCTTGGAAGATGAAAACGATACTGGGCGGTACACATTTTTGGGCTTCAATCCAAAACTTGAAATATCCTGCAAAGAAGGCGTCATAAGCATCAAAAATGGGGCGGATTTTACTATAAAAAGCGACAATCCGAAAGAGTATATACAAAAAATTATAGATGACAATAAATCTCCTAAACTTGATACCCTGCCGCCGTTTAGCGGCGGACTTGTGGGATATTTTTCGTATGATTTTATCAAATACGCCGAAAAAAGTTTGAAAATAGAGGGCGATGATACGGAAAATTTTAAAGACGCGGATTTGATGCTTTTTGACAAAGTGATAGCGTTTGACAATTTAAAAAGAGAGATTTTTCTCATTATAAACATTAAAACGGACGCATTTAGCGAAAATTACAATAAAGCGTTAAATGAACTTGACGGCATGGAACGCCTCGTTAAAGAAGGCAAAAAAGCGCATATTCCTAAGCTGAAATTAACTTCCAAATTTAACGCGCTGTTTGGCAAATCAGAATACTGCGCGATGGTAGAACGCGCTAAACATCATATTAAAGAAGGGGATATTTTCCAAGTTGTACTCTCAAACCGTTTTGATGCCGAGGCTGAAGGCAGCCTTTTTGAAACTTACGAGATTTTGCGCAAGTCAAATCCTTCGCCGTATATGTTCTATTTTAGCAGCGATATGGTGGAAATCGCCGGCGCATCTCCCGAAACGCTTGTGAAATTAAACGGTAAAAAAGTTTCCACATTTCCGCTTGCAGGCACAAGGGGGCGCGGCAAAAACGCACATGAAGACATGGCGCTTGAAAAAGAGCTTTTAAGCGACCCGAAAGAGTTGGCAGAACACAATATGCTTGTGGATTTAGGACGCAACGATATAGGCAAAATAAGCCGTTTTGGGAGCGTAAAAGTGGCGAAATATCTCTCAATAGTGCGTTTTTCGCATGTCATGCATATAGGCTCAACCGTTGACGGCGAAATACGAGACGACAAAAACGCGCTTGATGCGATAGACGCAGTTTTGCCTGCAGGTACGCTTTCCGGCGCGCCGAAGATAAGAGCATGCGAGATTATACATGAGCTTGAAGGCAGCAAGCGCGGTATTTACGGCGGCGCGATAGGCTACATAAGTTTTACGGGCGACATGGATACATGTATAGCGATTCGTATCGCTTTCAAGAAAAACGGCAGAGTTTATGTGCGTTCGGGTGCAGGCATAGTAGCCGAGAGTATCGCCGAAAACGAATTTGCCGAATGCGCCAACAAGGCAAAGGCCGTTATAAACGCGCTAAATCTTGCATCAGGAACGGCAAAATGATACTTTTGATAGATAATTACGACAGTTTTTCATATAATCTTTATCAATTAATCGGCTTCATGAATTCCGACATAAAAGTTATAAGAAACGATGAACTTTCTGTGGAAAAAATAGAAGCTCTAAACCCTTCATATATTGTGCTTTCTCCTGGTCCCGGGCGTCCCGAGGATGCGGGAGTTTGCATGGAAGCGGTCAAGCATTTTGCAGGCAAAGTCCCGCTGCTTGGCGTCTGTTTGGGGCATCAGGCGATATGCGAAGCGTTCAATCTCAGAGTTACTTACGCCAAAAACCTTATGCATGGCAAGGCGTCTTTTATAACGATTGATACGCAAAGTCCGCTTTTTCGCGGCTTGCCAAATCAAATTTCGGTCGCGAGATACCATTCTTTGGCGGCAGACGCTTCCGTCGTGCCTTCATGTTTGAAAATTATAGCGGCAACTGACGAGGGCGAGATTATGGCGGTAAAACATGCCGATTTTAGCGTGTACGGCGTACAATTTCACCCAGAATCAATTTTAACCCCGCTCGGCGGCATGATAATAAAAAATTTCCTCTCTCTTGAATAGTCTTTACATGAGAGGTAAAATATTCGTTTTCGCATCCTTATGCTAAAAGCTATGCCGTTTGCCGCTTCCGTTTTCCCGCGCTGCATGTGAAACACATGAGCTTTTCCCGTCATTCCCGCGACCAAACGACAAGCGAAGCGCATATCGTGAGAGGAGGTAGAAACCTTTCCGTCATTCCCGCGCAGGCGGGAATCCAAAAAAACACAACATGAGTAGTCAAAATACCGCATGCATCATATTCCCACGCCCCACTATGTCATTCCCGCGACCGAACGACAAGCGAAGCGCATATCGTGAGGGAAGGCGGGAATCCAAACTAATGACTTTAAAGTATAAAAATGTGAAAGAAAATAAAAGAGAGTTATATAATGTCAATTCTTTTCATATTGTCTTTGTTTGTGAATATTCTTTTTAGATTCCCGCCTGCGCGGGAATGACGGAATTGCGCCGCTTTCTTAAATTCTTTTTCGTCATTCCTGCGACCGAACGACAAGCGAAGCGCATGCCGCCCCACTATGTCATTTCCGCGCAGGCGGGAATAACAAAGCGCGGCTGTCGCATGAAAATGACGCAGACATCGCATGTAATATAAACGGGCAAAGAGATAAAAAATCTGCTTTTTTAATAAAGCAGATTTTGAAATGAAAGCGGCTTATCACCGCTTTATTTTTAAGCTAAAACGGCTTGCCTAATAGACGCCGCTTTGAGCTTGCCTTCCAATTTTTCCAGCACAAACAGCGCAAAATCAATAGCCGTAGCCGGACCTTGCGAAGTGATGATATTCTCATCATTTAAGACGACTTTTTTATCCGCCGCGTATCCGTCAAGTCCAATGGCATTTTCCATGGACGGATAGCAGGTATATTCGCCCTTCAAAACTCCCGCCGTTTTCAAAACATACGGCGCAGCGCATATTGCGGCAAGCGTTTTGCCCGCGCTCTCATGAGCTTGCAGCATTTCTAAAAGCTTTGGGCATTCGGCGAGATTTTTATGCCCTTCATTGCCGCCGGGCAATATTATCATATCAAAATCGCTCTCTTTTACGCTTTCCAACACGGTATCCGCCGTAACGATAACGCCGTTTGCGCCTTTCACGCTCTGTTTTGCAAGCGCGGCAGTTACGACATCTACGCCGCCTCTGTGCAAAATATCTATGATGGATATAGCCTCCACTTCCTCAAATCCTTCCGCCAACGGAACTAAAACTCTTGACATTTTGTACTCCTTGTTAATTTAATCTGCATGATATTTTGTATTATAATATTACTTGCCAAAAAATACAAACAGCCAAATCAGTTTTTTAATTACGAAATATATTTATCCTGTAAAAATACTCTTTCTTGTTACTGCGAGGAGAAGCATCTATAAAATTTTTGTTATTTTTGCAATTCATGCTTGGTTATTTGATGATGCTTTTTTGTTATTATAAGCTTTGGGTTGCCGCACTCTTACAATGATGAAATAATTATTTTTTTGATGCAGATTCCCGCGCCCCACTATGTCATTCCATCGTCCCCTTTCGTCATTCCCGCGCAGGCGGGAATCCAAACTAATAACTTTAAAGTATAAAAGCATGAAAGAAAATAAAAGAGAGTTATATAATGTCAATTCTTTTCATATTGTCTTTGTTTGTTTGTAGATACTCTTTTTGGATTCCCGTTTTCACGGGAATGACGGAGAGAAAACATGGAATGATAGAGAGAAAGCATGGGTATGACGGAACAGTTTTCTGTCAGTGCAGAGCGACAATACAAACCTTCCGTCATTCCCGCGTAGGCGGGAATCCAAATTTTATATACATTCATGCATGGAATGGCTGTATGAGGCGGTTTGCCGCGTATGTAGAAATAATAGAAAAATATCACAATGAGGTAAAAAAATGGAACTGACGAAATAAATATGAATGAAGCAAAAAACAAAAAACCCGAAAGCGCATGAACGCTTTCGGGTGAAAAAAGCTTAACTACTTTTCAAATTAGAAAGAGTATTTAAGCTCTAACTGAATCTCGTCGTTGTCTGCAAGCACGCTATCGCCATCAAATAATGAATAATACAACTGTACGCCGAATTTCGGAGCAAGCTGATATGAGACAAGCGCATAAATTTCGCTAAAATCTGTATCTCTTCCAATGCCAGTTAAAGTTGTCGCTACATAGCTAGCATCAAATGATGCAGATGCTTGAGCAAGACCATAGCCTGCCTCAAAACCGAATTGATTGAATGTAGCACCACCTTTTATAAAGAATGTTGCCGTATCAAATAGGTTTGTTGAAGCATAGTAGAGCTGCTGACCGAATTTAATAAAGCCGTCATTGTCTGCGTCAAGCGCATATACAGGCTGATCTGCATCTGTCTGGGTATAACCTGCGGTTACGAAAAACTGGTCATTTTTGTAGCCACCCTCAACACCATAAAATAAACCTGCATCATCAGCTACTATTGTTGAAGGCAACGCTAAACCTACAGCAGGTATATCTAATGCATCTGCAAGTTTCAAATAGTTCACTTGAGCTCTTACATTAAATCCCGCTTGAGCAAAGCTTGCTTGAGCAAACACTGTTGTATCTATAAGATGTTCAATCTTTGCTGCCCAAACTTGCAAATCAACAGGACCTGCTTTGCCGATAGCACCCAAAGCGTATAGATTGTTTTTTGTGCCAAGTTCGCCAAGCCAACTATCATCAAATCCGTTCGTCTGCAAATACAATGCGCCTGCAAATGTCCAATTTGGCACGCCTGAATACAATGCTACCAAGCCGTTACCTCTTGAACCTGCGAAACCTGACTCAGCCCATGGAGCGGGAATAGTGTATTTACCGCCGATAACAGCCAAATCTTTTACGCCTGAATACAAGAAGTAGTATTTGTCAAAGTTAAATGATTGAGTGCCAAGGTCGCCTGTCGGAGCGCTTGCACCGCTGTCAGGAAAGTTATATCCGTCTGTGGTCAAAGTCGTGCCGAAAGCCAAACCGTCAGCTACGGGAACTACTGCATTGAACTCGCCTGATACTCTTATAGCTTCGCTGGTTACATCATTAAAGCCAGTGAAACTTTCAGTGTTGTGTTGATATCTTAATCTCGCGAAACCGCTTATGTCAACGCCTTTGATAGCCTCCTCTAATGGCGTAGCACTTGCGAATGAGCCTAAAGCACCTACCGCGACTATCGCGGCTAAACTTAATTTCGTCAATTTCATTTTTGCTCCTTAAGCATAAAATTTATGAATAACATTATAAGTTTATGTAACTTTATTTTTCATAAAAAAGAGGCTTTTTTGATAGTTTTTTTTCATATTTTGAGTTTATAGATATATATTGTCTGCTTTATAGTAAAGTATTCGTGCGGGAAATCTCTTTTTATCGTTATCGGAAGGAATGAAATGGCGAAGCAACACAAAATTATAATATAGAAAGACTGTCTATTTTTTATAACGGCGCGGTTTTTATAAGATAGGGATTCCCGCCTTCTTGCCCCAAAAGCGTTGCTTTTGGGGACCCCAATCTCACGATATGCGCTTCGCTTGTCGTTCGGTCGCGGGAATGACGAAAAGTTTGGATTCCCGCCTGCGCGGGAATGACGGAAGGGAGGGAGAATGGCGCATAAGTTTTGTATGTGTTGCGGGAATTACCTCTCTATATCATTCCAATGCTTTCTCTCCGTCATTCTCTCCGTCATTCCCGTGAAAACGGGAATCTATATTATTACAGCAAAAAGGCATTACCATAATAAGATGAAATAATTTTTATTTTATGTTTGGATTCCCGCCTACGCGGGAATGACATAAAGGAACGCGGGAGTGATGAAAAGGCGCGCATGTGTTTTGCTGTCGTTCGGTCGGGAATGATAAATATTTATGAAAAGCTCAAAGGATCCATATCCACTTGTATAAACGGGTCGCGCGTTAATATGGCGGCGGCTAAAAGCGGCTTGGCGGTTTTGCTTCTAAGCAGCACAAAATAGCGGTATTTGAGGGCGATTTTTGATATGTCGCATACTCCTGCGCCCACTATCTCTACATCGGCATATTCTTTTAAAATTTGCACGCTTTTTTCGCAAATCTCTTTTGCTTTTGCTTCGTTTTTATGGGAAATCAAAAGCCGCATGAGTTTCACAAAAGGCGGATAAAGCCCCTCTCTGGCGTTTTTTTCATACTCCAAAAACAAGTCGTAATCTTCCAAGTATTTTTCAAAAAAGCCGCAGTTTTTGCTCTGTATAAAAACTTTGCCCTTCTCTTTGCGCCCGCTTCGTCCTGCTATCTGAATAGCAAGCGAGAGCGCGTGTTCGCGCGCTTTGAAGTCATTCATGGCAAGCAGCGAATCAATGCCCATGACGACCGAAAGCCCCACATTATGATAATCATGCCCTTTGCTAAGCATTTGCGTACCGACCAAAATGTCAATTTCACGCGCTTGAAAACTCTTCAAAACTCTGTTCAGTTTTGCATCTGTCGTAATTTCGTCCTTATCAAATTTTTCAATTTTACAAGAGGGAAAAATTTCGCGCAGTTTGTCCGTAACTTCCGCAGTACCGAGCCGTACGGCTTCCATGACTTCGCTTCCGCATGCAAGACAGCGCGGCGGAATGCGCTCGGTAAAGTTGCAATAATGGCATTTGAGCGCATTTATATTTTTGTGCAGGCTCATGGACACCGAGCAAAACGGACACTCTATATTTTTGCCGCACGCTTTGCATGTAACATATTTGAAATGTGCGCGGGTGGGCAGAAAAACAATAATCTGCTGTTTTTTCGCCAAAGCGGCAGAAATTTGCCCCAAAAGAGCCTTTGAAAGTTCGTTATGCGCATTTTCGTAAATTATCTCTTTGGCGCTTTTAAAAAATGTCCCTTTAAGCCTGAAATACGGGATTTTGAGAATTGCCGAAAGGCTCGGCGTCGCGCTTCCCAACACTACTTTTACGCCCTCTTTCGCGGCTATCGTCAAGCTGATATCTCTCGCGTTATAGCGCGGCGCGGAGTTTGATTTGTAGCTTTCGTCATGCTCTTCGTCCACGATGATAAGCCCCAAATCGTAAAATGGCAAAAAAAGAGCCGAACGCGCGCCGATGACGACTCTTATTTTGCCTTTATATATTGCGGATAATATCTCGGATTTTCTTTTTTTTGTAAGCTTGGAGTGCCAAATCGCCGTCAAATCGCCGAAAAACGCCTTTAAGCGCGCTTCAAGCTGCGGAGTAAGTCCAATTTCGGGCAGTAAAAAAAGCGCGTTTTTGCCCTGCAAAAGCGCATCGCAAACAAGCGCGATATATATTTCGCTCTTGCCGCTTCCCGTATCGCCGAATATCAGCGACATTTTATGCGATTTGGCAAATTCAAACGCTTTTTGCTGTTCTGCCGTAAGCGACGGCGGAGTTACGAAAAATTTTTCAAAAGCGCATTTTTCGCTCTCATGAGGCGTAAAAAGCCCCAAAGCAAGACCCAAAGACGCGCTGTAATATTCGGATATAAATTTTGCCCGTTCAAGTTCGGCGGATGTGAAAAAGCGCGCCGTTACTTCGCTTATGGTTTGGCACTCAAAAGAAGGCTCTTCTACGGCTCGCACTACAACGCCGAAACTCTCTTTCATTTTCAGCGGGACTTTGACGATATATCCGCTTTTTATTCGTTCAAAAGCGCGGTATGTCAAAACCTCAAGAGGCGAGCCGAGAAGAGCTATATGATAGAAAAACACTTACTGCGCTAACTTAGTACAAAGCTGCCCTTTTGGAGTATCCGCGCCGTCGTTAAATCCTATGCATGTAAAGACGCCTGTCGTAGAGTTGTATTGAAACTTTATGTCAGTATTTTCTGTCCTAAAGGTATAGCTATTATCTTCATTTTGACTCCAGCCCGATTCGCCTGCGGCGGCGGCTCTGACAGGATAGTCAAGAACTGCGTTAAACAGTCCCGCGCCGCCCGGCGTAGTCAGATTGTCAGGGAACGAAGCATTTCCAGCCAAAAGAGTTTGACTTCGTATCGTAATTATCGAACTTCGTATCGCAGATGTATCCGCTTTGCCTTTTGCTATCATCGCATCGTCTCTTGACGCCGCGAGTCTTGGCACGGCGATAGAAGCCAATATGCCCAATATCACTATAACAAACACTAACTCGACCATTGTAAAAGCAGAGCGTTTCATTATAAATCCTTTTCATAAACAAAAAAAGGGAGGAGATGAGACTCCCCACCTCCGCCCTTATTTTTAGAAGCTCTGAAAATTAATTATTAAATTAATTCCAGATAACTCTTCTGCCCGCCATAGGAATAGTCTGGTTTGTAACATTCATATCTCTTACAAGGGTACGAACTATACCTGCAACATCAGGAGTAAGCTCTACTATTAACCAAGGCTCAGAACCGCCGTCAATAGCAGCTACAACGGCTTCATCTTCTGCGCCGTTATTATCTCCATCATCAATAATATCGCAAACTACTGCCCCCCCATTAATTAGTAACTCTGCAGCTTTAGTACCTACAGGAGCAGTGCATAACACAGCCTCTATAGTGCCTACGGCACTACCATCGTTATAAGTATATTCAAGCGAATTAGGAGTTTTTTGCCAAAGTGTAGTATCCAAACTTATAGCATTTTGGATAGTAACTTCTCTTTGCCCCTGATACCATGCGGGAACAGCCTGCGTCATTGTGCTGATATCCTGTTTCAAAGATACCGCTCTCGCATCATCTCTTGATGCAGCCAATCTTGGAATCGCGATAGATGCCAAAATACCTAAAATAACGATCACGAAGACCAACTCAATCATAGTAAAACCGCGTCTCATTGGAGACTCCTTAAAATAAATTTGCCAATACACTTATTGACATATTGTGATTGTACTCTTTGTAGTATTAAAAAAAACTAAAATGATTTGACAGCCGCCTTGCGGTGGTATTTTGCAGAAAATTATCTTTCGCATAGACAAGTAAAAAAGTAGGTAATTTCGCTTCTAATGGCGAAGAAATTGCTATTTTCCGTCATTCCCGCGCAGGCGGGAATCCAAAAAAAACATAAAAACACAAAACCCAACTCGACAAGCTCCGTCATTGTAAGCGCGCGGCAATCCAGAACCCAGGTATTCAAAAAATATCATTAAAAAACAAGTGAAATAAGCTTTTAAATTTGTTTGGATTCCCGCCTGCGCGGGAATGACATAATAATGGGTGGGATGACGGAAAGGAGGGCGCATGTGTTTTGCATGACAAAAGGGATTTATCCGCATGAGCGCGGGAATGACGGAAAAGGGCAAAATGACAATCCTCTATGTCATTCCCGTGAAAACGGGAATCCAAAAAGAGTGTTTACAAACAAACAAAAACAATATGAAAAGAATTGACATTTTATAACTCTCTTTTATTTTCTTTCATACTCCAATTTTAAAGTTATTAGTTTGGATTCCCGCCTGCGCGGGAATGACGAAAAAGGTGTGGTTTCCCGCCTTCCCTCACGATATGCGCTCCGCTTGTCGTTCGGTCGCGGGAATGACATAATAATGGGCGGAATGACGGAAAGGCTAAAAAAACAAAGCGGTGGTTTTGATATGGGTTATCGCAATATTTTAAATTTATAATGGCAAAAAGCGGTCTGTATGACGCAAAAACAGCCCGAAAAATCAGAAAAGTTTTGTCTCTATTTTGTCTATTTTATTTAGCAGTTCATTCATCGTTTTTTCGCTCTTAAATCTATCATAGCACTCCTGTGCAAAGGCTGTGAGTATATCTCCTATCATTAAACTGTTTTTGTTTTTGAAAAAGCGCGTCAGTTCATCTTCAAAAAATTTTACAAATTCATCGTCTTCAAGCGTAATGTCAAAACTTTTGGTAGATATAGAGAGAGTTATTTTTTTCATATTTTAAGAACAGATTCTATCTTTTCCAAAAGCTCGTCTGTCTCTAAACTTTTGGCTTTGATGTCGTTTTGCAGTTTGGCGATAATCTCTTCTTTTTCAAAAATTTCGGCTTTGAGGCTTGAAAGCTCCTCTTTCAGCGCTTCATTTTCTATCTCAAGCTCGCCAAATTTTGCTATCAGCCTCTCAACTCTATTGCCGAGAACGGCGGAGATTTTGCTGTCGCTGTTCATTCAAATCCTTGTTTTGCTTTTTTGGCTATAATTGTAACAAAAAACCTCTTAAAATGCATAAGTGTATTTTTTTAAGCGGCATTAAGGAGAATCTTTGGCTAATTTTGAACTGGTATCATCTTATGAAAGAGCGGGCGACCAAAACCAAGCCATAAAAGCCCTCGCCGCTTCCATCAAGGCAAATAGTCGTTATCAAACGCTCATAGGCGTTACGGGCAGCGGCAAAACTTTTACAATGGCAAATATCATACAAGAGCTTCAAATGCCGACTTTAATCATGACGCACAACAAAACCTTAGCCGCGCAGTTGTACAGCGAATTTAAGGGCTTTTTTCCGAAAAATCATGTTGAATATTTTATAAGTTATTATGATTATTATCAGCCTGAGGCTTACATACCAAGGCAGGATTTATTTATAGAAAAGGATAGTTCCATAAACGAAGAGCTTGAAAGACTGCGCTTAAGCGCGACGGCTTCGCTTTTAAGTTTTAACGATATTATATGCGTGGCGTCCGTTTCGGCAAATTACGGGCTTGGCAATCCTCATGAGTATAAAAGTATGGTGCAGATAATAGAAAAAGGCGGCTTTATACGCCAAAAAACGCTGCTTTTAAAACTTGTAGAGATGGGATACAAGCGCAATGATAACTATTTTGACAGAGGCGATTTTAGGGTAAAGGGCGAAGCGGTGGATATTTATCCCGCATATAGCGAAGAGGAAGCCGTAAGAATAGAGTTTTTCGGCGATGAAGCGGAGAGTATAGCATATTTTGACGCTTTGACAAATGAGAAGCTAAAAAGCGTTGATAAGGTCATCATCTACGCCGCAAACCAATTTATCGTAACTCAAGAGAGACTTAAAACCGCCATGAAAGAGATAGAGGAGGAATTGGCGGCAAGACTTGCGTTTTTTGAAAAAGAGAATAAACTTGTAGAGTATCAGCGTTTAAAACAGAGGGTTGAGTTTGATTTGGAGATGATAGAAACTACGGGAGTGTGCAAAGGCATAGAAAATTATGCGCGCCATTTGACGGGCAAAAAAGCGGGCGAAACGCCTTATACGCTGTTTGATTATTACGAAGCAATAGGCAAAAAATACCTTGTCATCGTGGACGAGTCGCATGTAAGCCTGCCGCAGTTTAGAGGCATGTTCGCAGGGGATAGAAGCAGAAAAGAGGTCTTGGTGGAGTACGGCTTCAGACTGCCGAGCGCGTTAGATAACCGCCCGCTTATGTTTGATGAATTTATCAATAAAGCCCCCGCATATCTTTTTGTTTCCGCAACTCCCGCAAAGCTTGAATTGGAACTCTCGGCGGAAAATATCGCCGAACAAGTCGTAAGACCAACGGGTTTGCTTGACCCGATAATAGAGATAAAACCGAGCAACAATCAAGTGGAGGTTTTATTTGACGAAATCAAAAAAGTTACGGTGCGCGGCGAACGCGTCCTTGTAACTACGCTTACAAAAAAAATGGCGGAGGAATTGACGCGCCATTACGCCGAACTTGGATTGAAGATAAAGTACATGCATTCCGATATTGACGCCATAGAACGCAATCAATTGATACGGGGGCTAAGGCTCGGCGAGTTTGATATTCTTGTGGGGATAAATCTCCTAAGAGAAGGACTTGACCTGCCGGAGGTTTCGCTGATAGGAGTTTTGGACGCCGATAAAGAGGGCTTTTTGAGAAGCGAAACGAGTCTTATACAGACTATGGGCAGGGCGGCAAGAAATGAGAACGGCAGAGTTATTTTATTTGCCGATAAGATGACCGCATCTATGCAAAAAGCTATAGATATTACAACTGCACGGCGCAAAAAACAGCAGGAATTTAACCTTTTGCACAATATCACGCCAAAAACTGTCATGAGAAAATTAGATGAAAATCTACATGCAGAAAATATAGACGAACTTGCTTCAAAAAAGAGCAAAATGGAGAAAATTCCCGCCTTGCAAAGGCGCGAAATAGTAAAAGAACTTACAAAAAAGATGCATGAAGCGGCAAAATCGCTGGAGTTTGAAAAAGCGGCAAAACTGCGCGATGAAATAGCAAAAATTCGTGAATTGTAAAATAATTTGAAACAGTGCATGCGCTCTCAAATAAAATAAAAAGCGTACATGTGAAATGTTTAATTATTGATGCGAAGCGGCAAAACTGCGCGAATTAGAAATTTGCGGCAAGCCAGCATCTCCGCATGCGTTAAACGAGACAGCCCGATTTCTGTCATTGCGAGAGCATGGCAATCCAAACTCTCATAAAAACACACGAAATAAAAAAGTGCGAGCCGCCTGCAAGTAATATGATGACAAAATGGCATAGTTTTTTGTGTTTATATTGGATTCCCGCCTTCCCTCACGATATGCGTTTCCTGCGAAAACTTGTCGTTCGGTCGCGGGAATGACGAAAAAGGACGGAATGACAATCCTTTTCGTTACTCCCGACACTATGTCATTCCCGTGAATGCGGGAATCCAAATTATATACATGCGTCATGAATGGATTCCCGCCTTCGCGGGAATGACATAATGGGCGTATGGGAATGACGGAATAATACATGACAGAGTGGATTGTGAAAATGACAACTATTAACATATGCGTTTCTATTTCGTCATTCCCGCGGCACTTTATGAAACACATAAACTTCTTTTGTCATTCATGAGATTCTTTTTGTCATTCTCGCGACCGAACGACAAATAAAATACATTGTGTTTATTTCATTGCAGAGCGGCAATCGCCCATCCAGCGCCCCTTTGTCATTCCCGCTTTT
>JAITAB010000066.1 GCA_031284315.1 Campylobacteraceae bacterium | reverse complement strand
ATTCGGATATAGAGAATATGACAGCAATACAGGCAGATGGACGACCAAAGACCCGATAGACTTTCAGGGTGGAGATAGTAACCTTTATGGGTATGTGTTGAATGATCCTGTGAACTTTGTGGATCCGGAGGGGTTGGCATGGACGCATGTAGTCAATGATATGCATACAAATACTCCACGCCTGCACGGACTGATATTCTCCAAGCAGTTACTGTTGCGGCGGTAGCGTTTTGCTAAACACTCTAAAAGAGCGTTTTCTATGGCAATTTTGGTAGAATTTTGGTCGGAAAACCAGTTCCAGAATTTTCCATCTTCCGTTTGCGCAAACGCTTTATGTTTTCCAACGGTCAAGTAAATATCTCTAAACTCTTTTAACGCTCTTGAATTTATGATTTGACTTTCATCACCCAGCAAAACCGAACAGAAAAGAGAGATAACGCTATCCTCATAAAGCGTAATTTCATAATTTAATCTTTAAAAAATATATCATAAAGAATTGCTATTTTTATCTAAAAAAGTTCTTTTATACTCTCTTCTATTTTACTCTGCGGCGTGAGTCCTAAAAATCTCTTTTTCAGCGCGCCGTCTTTATCATATATGTAAAACACGGGTGTGCCGTATATGCCGCCCACAGCGCGAGAAAGATACTCTACGGATTTGCTCTCCAATATCACTTTAAAGTTGATATTTTTTGCCTTCAAAACTTCCAAACCTTTATCAAATCCCAAATTCCCGTTCATAACGCCTATCGTTTCAAATCTGTCGGCGTATTTTTCCGCAAAATAGTTCATGTAAGGCACAGCCTCATCGCAAGCCCCGCATGCCGTGGAAGTAAAAAATAGCATAAAAGGTTTGCCGCTCTCTAATTTAAGCGTTTTGTTTGAAGCCGAAAAATGCGTAGTTACCGTATCCGCTGCGCCGTTTTTGCCATTAAGCGCTATGTGATTTTTTTCGCCGATATTTTTAGAACATGCGCTAAAAATCAAAGCAAAAAAAGCAAAAAAGAGCGCCTTTTTCATAACTGTTCCAAGATTTTCTCTCTGCTCTTTTCCCATGAAGCCATTCCGAAAATTTTCTCTCTTACCACGCCGTTTTTATCTATGATAAACATTGTGGGTATGACGACAACGCCGTATCTTTTATATGTAATGTCAAGGTCGTCTTTTAGCAGTAAAAAAGTGATTTTGTACTCTTTTTCAAATACTTTAATATCTTCTAAGGAGTTGTGCGAATTGATGCCGATAATTGCCAAATCGTCTTTATATTCATCTTGCAAAGCTTGGAGTTTGGGCATCTCCATCATGCAGTGGTGGCAGCCTTTCTCCCAAAATCTAACCACAACGGTTTTACCCTTAAACGCTTCAAGTGTTACGCTTTCGCCGCTTAAATTTTTGGCTGAAAATTCGGGCGCATTTTCGCCTGTTTTCACGCCGTTTGCCTGCGCTGACAAACAGAGTATAAAAAACACCGCTATAAAAACTGCTTTTTTCATTATAAAATTCCTTCTATATTATTATGGTGGTCGCCATGCTTATGGTGTCCGTGATGCGCGTGATGCACCGATACTTGGCGTCCATGATGAAGCATCACGACTCTGTCGCCAAGCGCGCCGAGTTCGCGGTTGTGCGTAATGGTTATGAGCGTTTTGCCCTCTTTTTTCAACTCCGCAAAAAGTTCAAATATTACCTTTTCATTATCCGCGTCCAAATTTCCGGTAGGCTCGTCCGCAAGTAAAATTTCCGGGTCGTTTATAAGCGCTCTCGCTATGCAAAGCCTCTGCTGTTCGCCGCCTGAAAGCTGCGAAGGGCGGTGCGTCAAACGGTGCGAAAGCCCTACTTTTGCCAAAACCGCTCTTGCATCTTCTTCGTCTGCCGCGCTGTGATAATACTGCGCCAACATGACATTTTCAAGAGCCGTGAGATACGGTATCAGATGAAACTGCTGAAAAATAAGCCCTATTTTTTCGCGGCGGAACAGTAGCTGTTTAGCTTCGTCAAATCCGCTCACATCTTCGCCGTTAAAAAGATATTCGCCCTCTGTCGGATTATCCATCAGCGAGAATATATTTAAAAGCGTAGTTTTGCCCGAACCCGAAGGTCCCATGATACTCACCCACTCATTTTTATTTACCGTTATATTTATATCTTCAAGCACGCTCACATCGCCGAAACGCTTCTCTATATTTTTTAATTCTATAACAGACAATTTATTCTCCTCTTAAAATATTCGCTACATTTATCCTGAGCGATTTTTTGATAGGCAAAAAGCATGCCGCCGCTGCGAACAGAAGCGAAATCAAAACCGCCGAAGGAACGGACAAAAATCTAAAATCGATGCCCGAATTAAATATCGCATGCCCAAAAGCCTGCGACAATAAAAATCCAAACCCAGCGCCCGACAAAGACGCCGCAAAAGCCAAAATAAAAGTCTCCGCGCCGAAAAGCCGCGCAATACTCTTTTTGGAAGCTCCCAGAGCATACAAAAGCGCAATCTCTTTCGTTCTTGAAAAGATAATGGAGCCAAGAGTCGTATTGACGCACAAAGATGTTATGAGAAGTACGCTCAAAGCCACAAGCGCCATCAAAAGCTTTATCTTTTCAAGTATAATTCCCTCAGAGCGTGAAATGGCGTTCACGGGATTTGCCGTAAGCAAACTGTTTTGACTGATACTCTCACCCAGAGCTTTCAACTCTTCAAAATTCCCGAGAGCGACAATATCCGCAAAATTTATCAGCCCCTCTTTTCCAAGCGCGCTTTGCGCGGTACTTAAAGATATAAATAAAATATTATCCTCTTCGCCGCCGCTTGAAACGATACCTCTTATTTTAAGTTTGATTATGCTATTAGCTCCAACCATATCCACAGTTGAGCCGACTTTAAGTTCCATTTTTCTTGCCAAATCTATCCCTGCAAGCGCGCCGAAATCGTCAAAATCCAAATTGATATAATTCCCTTCGCGCACTTCCAAAAACGGTTTTGCTTTTTTAAGCTCCTTAAAATCTACGCCCGCTATCACGGCATTTCCAAGATCCAGCCTGACTATGCCGAATAAATATGCGCATGCGCCCAAAAGTTTATCGCTTTGTATCTGCAAAAGCGCGTTTTTATAGTCGTTTTCGCCCATGTAAGTATCTTTTGAAGCTATGATAAAATTTGCTCCGTAAGCTTTAAGCTCTCTATTCATTTTAGAGTCTATATCAAGATATATATTAATAAACGCCGCCGTTATCGCCGCGCCAAGCGCGATGGAGACAAATATCACTCCCGCCGCGCCGCGGCTTAAAAAGAGGCTTTTAAAGACCATTTTTGCAAAAAAAATAAAATTATTTTCTCTCATGCAAAACCTCCGCAGGAAGCAAATGCGCTACTCCTCTCATGGGCAGCAGCGAGCCTGCAAACGCTATCAAAACGGCAAAACACACCGTCAACGGCAAAACTATAAGACTGATTTTTATCGTGTGCGAAAATATAAACAGAGCCATCAAAATAGACAAGACATATCCGCCGAGCGTACCCGCCAAACCGGCAACAATAGCCGTAAACAAGGACTCCGCCAAAAAAAGCAGGTAAATACTCAGATTGTCCACGCCAAGCGCTTTTAATAGCCCTATCTCTTTTTTGCGCCTGTGTATTTCCGAAGTTAAAAGCGAAGCTATGCCGATAGAAGCCGAAAAGAGCGCCAAAATCGTAACAACGCCCATGAGGGATTGTATCTTTTTGACCGTTTGACTTTCGCCTTCGCTGATTTTCATCAAAGCTTTCGCGCTTGAAGATGGGTACTCTTCTTCTATTTGGTAAGCGATAGAGCCGACATACGCCGAGCAATACCATTTGTCATGTTCTACGGCGTTTAATGCTTCCAAATCCCGCCGCGCCTTTACGGATAGATCGTCTTCGGGAATTGTCAATGCCGAAACCTCTATGCGTGATATTTTACCCTCTTTATCTGCAATTTCTCCGACAAATTTTAAAGAAGCAATGATTTTATCGTCCATTTCATCTTCTGTTTTCAATATGCCGCTTATTTGTAAATTTCTACCCGCTATTTCGACGGTATCGCCGATATTTAAGTTAAGTTCATGAGCCAATTTGTTTCCGATTAACACTTCATCGGTTGAGCCGTCATCTGGAAATTTACCCTCAAGCGTCCAAAATGGATACATACTTTTTATGCCCGCGAAAAACTCTTCATCGTCTTCAAGTTCTATCTTTTTGTCAAAATATGTCCCTAAAATAGCCCTTTGAGCGCCTTTAAATTCTACTTTCTCTTCTAAAAACGGCGCAAAAGAGATGATATTGTTCCGCCAAAATATATTTTTTATGCCGCTGATATATTTCTCGTCAAGATACGCGCTGCTTTGCAAAAGGTTTAACTCTTCGCCGCCGATATCAATGCTCATTTCGCCGCCTTTTGGCAAAACTACGATGTTTGAACCGTAGCTTCTGAGTTCCATCGCTACTTTATCGCCGATGCCAAGCGTGATATTAAGCATGGAACAGACAAGCATGGAAGCTAAAAATATCGTCAAAAAAGCTAAAAATTTTTGCGTTTTATTGCCCAAAAGAGCGGCTTTTACCAGTCTAAATCTCACTGATATCCTCCATTGCTATGGTTTCGCTAAAAAAATTCGCTCCCGTTTTTATCTCGTCAAGTTCAATTATCAAATATTCGCCGTCATTTTCATATATGAGCGGTATAGGATTGCATCCGCCCGCTTTGCCGATAGATGGCAGGAAAATTCGTACGTTACATGCGATACATATAAGTTCGTCGCCTTTTTTCGCATATCCCATGTCGCCGCAAATCATGCAAGCGTCAAAAACGACAATAGGCGCTGTTTTACCTTTGAAACGATTTATCGCAAAAAAGCGTATTTTTTTACGGCTTTCTTTATCTATATATGCAAATCTATGCAAATCGTCATCTTCCAAAAGTTTAATCGGTATCTTAAATTTACCCTCAACAGGCTCCAAAATCGTTGAGTTTGAAATTTGAGGCGGTCTTGAAGCGTAAAGGTCGTAATACAATAGCAGCGCATTTGCAATCAAAAGAGCCGATATTGCACATTTTGCGCTTGTTTTTATGTATTCTCTTTTGGCTTTTATCTGTCTAAAAACGATACTGCCTACGCTGCTTTTTTCGGGCTGGGAGGGCATATTTTTCAAGTAAAACGCCAATATCGCAAACGTTAAGATAGAATATAAATAGTGTAAAAATTGACCGTAATATATCAAAATCGCACTCGCGGACAATAAAAGCGTTTTTGTTTCAATAAGCTTAAAATTCATCATTTCAACTGCGCCCAAAGCGAAAAAGTTCAATATCATGAATAGTATGCCGAATACGCCAAAAACGATTAAAAGACGGTTTGATAAAGATATGATGATATTTTTTAAAAAAACATATAAAAAGATTATTATAAAAAATCCGAAAACAGTAAATCCGAAAGATATAATAGATAAAGTGTCCAGAAGTTCGCCGCTAAAGAGCGGAAAATCATACGATAACACTCTGTAATACACGCTAAAACAAAAAATCAAAACTGCTGTAAAGGCAATTTTTAAAACGCTAAAACGACTTAAAAAAGCAGCAAATGAGAGTATTAAAAAGAAAATGACCGCTATAAAACATACTGTTCCAAGCATATCTACATTCAAAAAATCAGAAGCTATTCTAAAAACGGCAAAAGCAAAAACTATACCGACAGAAGAGCCAATAAATGCCTCTTTGAGAGAGATTTTTTTACTCCAAAGAGCAAGATAAAATACGATTGGCAAAAATGCCTGCAAAACATGATAAAAATAGACCGACACTGTAATCCTAAATTTTTTATTTCGCTATGCTGCAAACCTGCTTTTTAAAATCTATGATAATATAGCTTATAGACTTAAATTTGTCTGACGCAGTTAAAAACAGCTGTCCTGTTTTTACCGAAAAACGGCAAAAACAGGACTAAACCCGATGAATTTATTTTTTAATTCCTGTGTATTTAAAATCATACTCGACGCTAAACGGTTCAAACCATTTGCCAACGCCCGTAGCCTTATCGGAGTGGCGTCCGAAACCTTGTTTTGAAGGATCTTCAATCGTATATTTCACATGATAGTTACCAACGCCGAGCATTTTGATATTTGCTCCGTAATGAGGACCGTCAATCGCTACCATAGGCATAAAAGTACCGCTTTTTTTAGCTTTTGTATCTTTATTTGTAAGCTCGTAAGATACTTTAAGATATGGTATCCACTCGCCGTCGCCAAAGCCGTTCTTGTTGCCTTCTATCGCATGGATATCAGCTTCAAGGTGAATATCTGCCGCTGATGGAGCCAAATCTATGCCTTTTGGTTCCATATCTATCGGAGCAAGATAAACGGCTGCGATTAGCATATTGTTTATTTCAACTTCATCTCCGATAGGAAACTCCTCAAACTCGTCTGCCGCGCCGGCATTCAAAACAAAAATAGTAGCTAAAGCTACAAACGATCTTGTCAATAATTTGACCATGTCTTTCTCCTAGTTCAAAATGTGTTTTATTAAAATTCTAAAACCGTAATTATTTAGCATGAACTTCCATTTTTTTAGCTTTTGTTTTTATAAAAATCGTCCCTCTTATAATTCCCAAAATCAATACCGCTTGAGGCAATAAACTCTCTATGTAAGGATATATTCCAAGCCATGTGATGGTTGGAAAGCCTTCAATGATATTGGGTTCTATCACCTTGCCTTCAACTAACTCCATGATGCCTTTGCCCGTAAAAGTTACGGACATATAAAAAATAATCGCGCTTGTTATGACAAAAAACGGTTTTATCGGTATCTTGACCGCGCCCGCTTTCAAAAGATAAAATAAAATCACAAGCGCAATCGCGCCGATAACAAAACCTGCCGCTATTACGCCGTATCCGAGCGCATTTGTTGCGTCAAATATAAGCGCCTGATAAAATAAAACCGTCTCCGCGCCCTCTCTGTAAACCGCTAAAAATACCGTAAACCAAAGCGCTCTTGCCGAACCGCGGCTGATAGAATCTTTCACTTTTCCCGATATATATTGCGACCATTTTTTCGCATGGGCATTTGACAAGAGCCAAAATCCGACATAAAAGAGCAGTCCCACAGCTACAAGCATGGTTATGCCTTCTAACATCTCTCTTGATTCGCCTGATGCGCTAAATAGATAATTCATAACAAAAGCGGTCGCAAAGCTAAGCGCGATAGCCGTCCACAACGAGCTATAAACGATATTTAATCTATTGGTATTGCCGCTTTTGACAAGATACGCGATAACTGCCGTGATAACTATAAGCGCCTCTACACCCTCTCTAAAAATAATAATCAAAGAGTAGATGAAAAGCGACCATGGAGTTGAAGAGCTTGAGAGTTTTTGCGCGCCCTGCTCTACTTCGCCATACAGTTTCTGCAAAGCCTCTTCTACTTTATCTATGCTTCCGCCGCTCTTCATGACAGCTACGATTTCGCTGAAAGTTCCCTCTATAACGGTTTTTAGCGTACTGTCAACCGCACCGACTCTGACTTCCATGCCGCTTGCTTCAAATATATCAAAATATGCGTTTTGTACAAGGCTCATGGCTTCTTTGACATTTCCGTTTTTGTAAGTCTCTAACGCTTTCGCGCCTTCTGCTTTGATGCCATATAGAACTTCAAAATAATTTTGAGACGGCGCATCGTCTTGGGGCATATCCACATCAACAACGGCAAGCTCTGCGGCGCTTTCGGGAAGCTGACCCAAAGCTAAATAAATATTATTTTTAACCTTTGAAATATCCTCTCTCAAAATTGAAATATCGTCCAAAGAATCTATGCTGATAATTATCCGTCTTATTTCGTTTTGTATCTGTCCGTCGCGCGACTGGGCTATATGTTTTCTTATCGCAACTTCCATCAAGCCATTTCTATAATCCTCAAACTGCGCCGAGCGGATAAACTCTTTAGCTCTCTCCTTGTCTCCGACTGCGAACGCTTCTATGCCTTTGTCAAATTTTTCTTCCATATTGCCGTAAAGCGTCTGCCATCTTATATCAAGCTCTGCTGCATCTGCGCTTGTTTCCGAAGATTCAGCCGCTATGGCAACGCCTGATTTTAATTTCGGCAAAACTTCGTCCATGTCGGCGTTTAAGCTGTCTATCATAGCTTTAACTTCTTCCGTATTTGCGCCGTTTTTTATAAGATTTCTGATTTTTGTAAATTTTCGCTCCATGTCCCAAGCCTTTTTGCTTGAAACATTTATCCTTACAGGTCCTTCGAGATTTTCAAAAAGTTCAAAATATGCGCTCTGTGCAACTTCTCTGGCTTCTTCCGCTTTGCCTTCATCGTAAAGTTCAAGGCTTTGCGCAAAACGCTCTTTTACTCTATTGGTCAAATCCTCATAATCATAAGTCCTTGCATTTAAAACAATGGGGACAGCTAAGAAAATAAGTAGGATTTTGACTATTTTTTTCATAAAAACTCCAAAATAAAAGATATTGATTATCAAAACGATAAAATATATAAATAGAATTTTATCTATTAAAAGCTTTATAAAAGCTAAAAAATAATCATTATCAATATAAGATATTTTATGATAATCAAGAAGTTTTTAAAATGATAATTCACTCGCAAAAGCTGTCAAAACAGGTAGTTTTACTATTGATGCCGAGCTACATTATGGATTGCCGCGCAATGCTTCCGAGACGAAAATGGGCTTTACTGCCGCATTATTGATTTTGCATATCTTTTTGATTTGATAAAAATTGCAGATAATCGTTTATATTTACCAGCGAAAATGTAACCAAAAATATCATGAAGCCCGGAAAAAAGCTTATCCACCAAGCCGCGTCTATGACCTCTTTGCCCTCTGACATGATATTTCCCCAGCTTATATCCGGCGGCATGACGCCAATTCCAAGAAAGCTTAGTCCGCTTTCGGCTAATATCGCTCCGCTTAGCGAAAATGTGAAACTTACAAGAAAAATAGGAGCCAAAATGGGGGCAAAGTATTTAAATATGATTTTTATCTTTGAAACGCCTGCAAGTTTTAGCGCCTTTATGAACGGCTGCGAACTTATCGCAAAACTTTCGCTTCTGACAAGTCTTGCCATACTCATCCATCCCGTTACCGATATAACAATGATAATCGTTAAAGCCGAAGCGTTTACATAACTTATAAGAGCCAGCAAAAGAAAAAATGTCGGGAAAGTAAGAAACAAATCTATCAAAACAACGATAACTCTGTCCGTGTTTTTCGCGAAAAATCCCGCGCTCACGCCCGCGATAAGACCTATCAAGCTCGTTATCGCCGCACTGAAAAAGCCTATCGCAAGCGACACTTTTCCGCCTTCAATGATGCGTGCCAACACATCGCGACCAAGTCTGTCCGTGCCTAAAACATGCGCAAAATCAGGCGCATGTAAAAGCTCTTTTGCGCTCATGTCATACGGCGGCACGGGATATATAAACCCGCCCAAAAACGACAGTAAAACCACAAAAGCCAATATCGCAAAACTCATTATGGGCGCTTTTTTCATACTTTTTCCTGTGATATAAAATCATCTTTTTTAATGTAAAAACTTATCGCGCTATTGCCGAAAATCCTGCTTTTTGCAAGCCAAAAATCCCCGATGCGTTCAGGCATTAAAAAAACGCTTATATGCTCAAACGCGGCAAGTTTTACTTTTGATTTGGGCAAAGAAGCAAACAGTTCCATCGTTTTTTCATAAATCCCGCCCATTCCTTCCCGTATATCAAACGGCGGATCAAAATAAAAAAATGCCGCTTCGTCCAAGTTCGCGGCTATTTGCGGAAGTTTTTGAAATGTATCGCCAAAAAAACAGACGCATTTTTTTGCATCTAACTCATCGCAGTTTTTTTTCAAAATATCAAACGCCGCTTTATCTTTTTCTACAAAATAGACTTTTTTCGCTCCTCTGCTTAACGCTTCAAGCCCCATGCTGCCGCTGCCTGCAAATGCTTCCGCAAAGCAAGTGTTTTGAATGTCAAACTGCACGGTATTGAAAAATGACGATTTGAGTATCGCTTTTGTGCTTCTTGTCGTCTCTTGTGGAGGCAAAAGCAGTTTTTTGCCCTTAAATATGCCGCCTGCGATTGCCGTATATATATTATCCCGCGCCAATTTTCAACACTTCCTCTAAAAAATATCGGATAAAATTGTAACATACTTTCGCCAAGTCCTGCACCAAATATCTAAAAAATCTAAAAATAAGGGGTTTATAATCGTTTTTTAAATATCCTATTGAATTTATATATTTTAAAATCTATTCGGAGTTTTTATGAAACAAATTTTAATGGGTAATGAGGCTATAGCGCTGGCTCTCATGCACTCAAATATTCAGATGATTTCAGGATATCCGGGTACTCCTTCCAGCGAAATTATCGCCAATTATCAAAAATTAATCGCCAAATACAACATAGACGCTTACGCGCAGTGGGCTGCAAATGAAAAAGTAGGTTTTGAAGTGGCGTATGCGGGGGCCATAGTCGGCAAAAAAGCGTGCGCGACCATGAAACAGGTAGGTCTTAATGTCGCAAGCGATGCATTGATGAGCGCGGCTTATATCGGCAACAGAGGATCCATGCTTTTGATAAGCGCCGATGATCCGGGATTTTACTCGTCTCAAACGGAACAGGACAGCAGAAGCTTTGCCAAATTTGCAAAAATCCCCGTATTTGACCCCGCAACTCCGCAGGAAGCTTACGATATGACAAAAACTGCTGTGGAACTTTCTGAAAAATTTCAAACCATAGTCATGCTTCGTCCCGTCATGAGAGTGTGTCACGCGAGAGAGATTTGCGAAGTTGATGAAAACCATGCGTTTGAAAGCAAAGATACGGAATTTCAAAGAGATATTTCAAGGTGGGCTGCCGTACCGCGCGCAGGCAGATTTGTACAAGGAATTGAGCAGATAGAGCGCATAGAAAAGCTGAAAAAATACAATTACGAAGTTTTTATTGAACCAAAACTGAAAGATTTGAAAGGCTGTAAAACGCTCTGTCTTACGAGCGGAACAGGAGACGGCTACACAAGAGAATGTTTAAGGGAAACAGGCGTTAAAGCGGATATTTTAAAGCTTGATATGCCCTACCCTCTGCCCAAATACGAGCTTGAAAAGCTATTTGAAAAGTACGAACAAGTCGTCATTTTTGAAGAGAGTTATCCATGCATAGAAGAGCAGCTTTCAAGTGAAAAAGTGCGCGGGAAAATGACAAAAGATGTGCATGCGATAGATGAATTTACAAAAGAGAAAGTTTTGCAGACTTTCATAAACACGGGGCTTTGGAACAAAGAAAATATCTACAAAAACGCCCATTATGACAAAAAGCTAAGCGTGCGCCCTCCAAATCTATGTCCGGGCTGTCCGCACAGAGATATATATTTTGCGATAAAAAAGACATTCCGCGAAAAAAGTTCCATATTTCCCTCCGATATAGGCTGTTATACTTTAGGGCTCAACCAAAACGCTATTGATTTGGTCTTGTGCATGGGCGGAAGCATCGGCGCTGCAAGCGGTTTTGGCATAGCTGACCCGAAAAAAACGGTAGTAGCGACCATAGGAGACAGCACATTTTTACATGGCGGAATCCCCGCTCTCATAAACGCCGTATATCAAAAACATAAATTTATTTTAATCATCATGGACAACTCCACAACGGCGATGACGGGACGCCAGACAACGCCTGAACGCGCCAATCCGTCAAGCATTGACATAAAACGCATAGTTGAAGGGTGCGGCGCAGTCTGCTTTGAGTATGTCTATAAGCCAAATATCAAAGAGACGATATCTTTCATGAAAGGATTGAAAAAAGAGCTTGAAAGTGCAAATAGACCTATCGTAGCGGTCATGAGAGAGTTTTGCGTACTTGACAAAGAACGATCAAAAGAGTTTTTGCCAAACAAAAAAGCCAAAGTCAATCAAAATAAATGTATCGCATGCAACGAGTGCATCAGCAAATACAATTGCCCCGCTTTTAGATATAATGAGGCGGGCAAAGTTGAGATTGATCCGTTTTTATGCATAGGATGCACGGCATGTATAGACGGATTGTGTCCGACAGACGCATTTGAGCTTGCATAAGGAACAACATGAAATATCAGGTAGTGATAGCGGGTTTTGGCGGTCAGGGCGTCGTTTTTTTAGTAAAAGTCCTCTCCATCGCGTCAAGCCTTAAAAACGAAAAATGTTTAGGCACGGAAAATCACGGCATGAGCCAAAGAGGCGGCTCGGTATCGTGTTATGTGAAAATAGGCGATTTCAGCTCTCCAGCCATAGACGAAGGACAAGCGGATTTGCTTATCGCGCTTGAAGGCGGCGAAGCTCTTAGAAATATCCAGTTTTTAAAACCGCAAAGCGGCATCGTAGTGGCAAATGCCAATGAAAAATTTCCGAAATTAGACTATAAAACGATAAAAATAGACGCATTTTCAAAAGCAAATAAAAATCTCTTTAACATACAGGCTTTGAATGTTTATATGCTTGGCATATCTCTTGCGCGCGCGCAAAATTTCCCTTTTACGCAAGACGAGATAGAGCAGGCAATACATGTCATGAATGAAAAAGTTGCTGATAAAAATATCATTGTTTTGCGTCAAGCCATAAAAGACGCGAACGAGGAGGAGATATGATTTGGTCAAAAGATGAGTCTTTGCCGCGCGAGGAAATGTCGTCGCTGCAAAGCAAAAGGCTGCAAGAAACTGTATCCAAAGTTTACGCCAAAGTGCCTTTTTATAAGCGCAAATTTGACGAACTGGGCATAAAACCGCAGGATATCAAAACTATCGCCGATGTGGCGAAACTGCCGTTTACGAAAAAGCAGGATTTGCGCGATAGCTATCCGTTCGGACTTTTCGCCGTTGATAACTCAGAACTTATCAGGATACACAGCTCCAGCGGCACTACTGGCAAACCGACAGTCGTAGGCTACACAAGGTCTGATATAGACATTTGGGCTGAGGGCGTGGCAAGAGTGCTTACCATGGGCGGCATCACGAAAAACGATATTGTGCATGTAGCTTACGGATATGGTCTTTTTACGGGCGGTTTGGGGCTTCATGACGGAGCTACAAAAGTCGGCGCGACCGTTGTGCCAAGCTCAGGCGGATTTACATCAAGGCAGGCGATGCTTATGAAGGATTTCGGCGCGACCGCGCTTGCATGCACGCCGACATTTGCGATGCATATTTTAGAAACTGCGTTGCGCGAAGGGTACGAGCCGAAAAAAGATTTTAAATTAAAAGCGGGGTTTTTCGGCGCAGAGCCTACAAGCAGAGGGTTAAAAGACGAATTGGCGAAAGGTTTAAATATCAGTTATCATGATATTTACGGACTTTCGGAGATAATAGGTCCGGGCGTTGCAGGAAATTGCAAGCACAGCAAGGATTTACACATATTTGAAGACCACTTTTATCCTGAGATAATTGACCCGCAGACTTTGAAGGTACTGCCTTACGGCGAAAAAGGCGAGCTTGTCATTACCTCTTTGACAAAACAGGCGCTTCCCATCATAAGATACAGAACGGGCGATGTTACGATACTAAATCCGCAAGTATGCGAGTGCGGCAGGACGCAGGTGCGCATGAAAAATATCATGGGCAGAGTTGACGATATGCTTATCGTAAACGGCGTGAATGTATTTCCGTCTCAAGTTGAACATGTGCTTTCAAATATTGACGAAATTACGCTTAACTATCAAATCATCGTTGATAAAAAAGGATATCTTGACAAGCTTGAAGTTATGGTGGAAGTTACGGAAGATATGCCGATGGACAGCATAGGCGCGCTTGAAATGGTGCAAAAAAAGATACAGAATGAGCTTTTGAGCAATCTCTATATCCATGCAAATGTCAAATTGGTAGAACCGAGAACGATTGAACGCTCGCAGGGAAAAGCGGTGCGCGTTATCGATAAAAGGAGTTGAAAATGAAATATTTTGTAAAACAGCTTACGGTATTTTTGGAAAACAAACCCGGCGAACTTGCATCTTTCACGCATATTTTGAGCGGTAAAAATGTCAATATCAAGTCTTTGATACTGGTAGAATCCACAGAATACGGTCTCGTGCGCGCTATCGTGGACAATCCGCAAAAGGCAAAAGCCGTGCTTGAAAGCGCAGGACTAAGCGTCAGATTTAGCGATGTTTTAGCGGTAAAGATAAAAGACGAAGTGGGAAGTTTTGACAGGATAGTAACGATTTTGAGCAAAAACGGCATCAATATCTTATATACTTACAGTTTTTACTCGTCAAACAGCGGGATTTTTATATTTAGCGTGGACGACCTGCCAAAAGGCATCAACGCGCTTTTAGAAGCAAAAGAAAATGTCCTGGAAGCGGCGTATTTTTATGAATGAGATTAGGTATAATAAAAAATGCTAAAAATATGACAATGTTTTCAAAAAAATTATGTAAAAATAAGGGGGGAATATGTTTTATAATGAGCAAGATTTTATAAAAGCGCTAGAACTATCATCAATACATAGATATTACCGCATTGGCGGTATAAAATTATGAAAACTTGTTTTACTTATGAAGAAATAAAAAAATTGCAAAAACTTATATCTGATTTTAATTCATTTTATGAAACTGAATATGAATGGAGCTTTGACGATCTCGATACACAAAGAGAAATTGGACGAGAAATAGTTAATATTTTACAAAATAAAATAGAGGAATAAATATGCCGAAACTATTTTCAAACTCAAATAAAAAGTTTTTGTTACAAATTGACAAGCCTGAAAAGGAATTGAATAAGTTTATTTGCGAAAATTGGAAAGATTTATTTCCAAAATATATTTTTATTGCAAGTGAATTTCCTCTGAAAGGAAATGTACGCAGTTTGGGTAGCAATGGTAGAATTGACATTTTAGGATATAATCCTGAAACAAAAAAATTTATAATATTTGAATTAAAAAAAGATTATGATAAAAACATTACAGATCAATCTGCTGATTATCGCGACTATGTGCAAGATAATTTTTCAGATGTTTATTTGTATGCTACACAAAGATATGAAGTTTCTTTGCCAAAATTTACAACAATAAATCAAGACAAAATAGAAATTATTTTAATTGCAAAAAAATTCAGTTTGACACAAATTGATAGAGTAAAAAAAATTAAAGACAATAATATAACTTTGATAAAATACTTTTGGTTTGAAAATGACTTAATTTTTATTGACTACATCAATAATGATCCTGATGATATAAAAATTGAAAATACCAATACAAAAAAAATCAATGAAATCAAAAATATTATTGCACAAGACCCCGAAATGTTTGAAATTGAACAATTTTTTGGTAAATATATAGCAGGAAAAGAAATATTTTTATTATTTTTAAAATTTTTAAAAATAAAAGGTGGTGTTGAATTGGATTTTAAGCAGACAAAAATTGGAGTAAAAATAGCAAATACAACCTTTTCAATTATTCGTCAAGGCGGACAAGGAAGACGAAAATCAATTTTACAAATTAACACTGACATTGATGTAACTTCTTTATCTAATGAAATACAAATTGATGATAGAGTTAGAAGTGATGACCAAAAAAAGAAAGGCAGTTTAGGATTGGAGCGATACGAAATATTTTTTCGCAACAGTGAAGAAATACATTTTTTTTCTGATTTTATAAAAGACAAAATATAAAACTAGCTCAACAAAAACACTCCTATGAAAAAAATCAAAGAATATATTCTGTTTCCATACAAAAGTGTCAACGGCAAACACCAAATAATTCCAGAAGATGAATTGAAACAATTATTTCCATTGGCGTATAATTATTTATTGTCCGTAAAGCCAGAATTAGACAAGCGCGATAACGGAAAGCCAAACCCCATTGCATGGTATGCTTTCGGTAGAAGCCAAGGTTTGGATACAAGTTTTGGTGAAAAAATTATCTTTTCGCCAATGAACCGCAAACCTAATTTTATTTATTATTCCAATCCCAATGCAACCTTTTATTCAGGCTATTGTATTAAAAAAATTAATGGATTCAGTATTGAAAAATTACTTGCTCAGTTAAATTCTGACAGAATGGAAAAATTTATATCAATATCAAGTCGTGATTTTTCAGGCGGTTGGAAAGCATATAATAAAAAAATAATTGAAAATTTTGAAATAGTACTGCAATAAATGGACAGACTGCAAAAAATTCAAGGCACGCCGTAAGCCGGGTTCTGTCGTGGGCGGTTATTTATCTGGGCGTCATTTCGCAATGCCGCTCAAGCGAAGAGTAAAAATATGAGACAAAACCATCTCTTCTTGCTGCAAGTTGGGTTTACAAAGCCGCTTTTATTGCTAAAAACGCTGGCAGGCTCTTACCCCGCCGTTTCACCTTTTCCGCTTTCGCGGTAGTCTGCTCTCTGTTGCACTTTCCCTTGGGTTACCCCAGCCACCCGTTAGGTGGAACCTCGTCTCATTGCAGCCCGGACTTTCCTCTAAAGCTATGCTTAGCAGCCGCCTGTCGTGCCTTGAAGGCGAATTATACATAAAATTTGCTTAATGCGAACAATGAAAATTACACGCTTTAAGCCCGCCGCCATACATCTTGTCATATTTTACGCTTCACTTTACAGTCTGCAAAATTGCGCGGCGCAAATCATCTCTCCATGAACTCTTTCAAAGCGTCGATGCACTCTTTCACGCGCTCTTTTGCGGGATTTTTCAGGCTGTTTTGCCATCTATCCATGTCTGTAAAGTCAAAACTCCCGATTTTTTGTTTAAGCTCAAAATCTGCGTATTTTTCTTTAAACGCCTTTATTTTATCGCTTTGGCTCTCGTTTCGCGCCGCGTAGAGGATTTGCAAAAATTCGTACATGAACGCTCCATATTCGCTTTTATCGGCTATTTTTCTGTTTTCATCGCTGAAAGAAGGCTTTATATCGTTACAAATCTCGGCTTCAATTTTATTTGCTACAATCGTTCCCAACTCTTGGATAATATTGGGATTTTCGGAGTTTTTAAATTTATCTATCGCTTTTTGATACGCCGCTAAGGCGCTTTTGATTTCGCCCGAATGCATATAATTTACGCTAATTATCATGAGATTGCTAAAAAGCTGAAATTGCATATACTCATTTTGAGAATTTCCGAACTTTTCTATATATTTATTGCCGATATCCACAGCTTTGCGGCTCTCGTTGGCTTGCGTATATTTGTATCCCAAAAGCGTCATTATGCCTGCCAAAGCCGCTTGAATATCTTCATCGCTTCTATTTTCAAATCTCGCGATAAACCTCTCGCTCGTTTCTATCTCCGCCTTCGTATCATTCGCATTGGCGGCGATAAAAGCCTTTTTTAAAAGAGCTTTTGCCGTTATGGCTTCTATCGCGCTTTCGTTTGAGTCTATAAAATTTGAAATAATGCGCTCAAGCGCGACTTGCTCGGCTTTCGTATCGTTTGCACTCTCATAAGCCAACGCCAGATTTAACATGGCTTGCGCAGTTATATTCTTTATCTCCTTATTTCTTGAATGCGCAAACTTATCTATAAGCTCGTTATAAGCTTCTATCATTTCGTCCGTTTCGTTTGAGCAATAAAACGAAAATGCTCTTTCAAACATACTTTGCGCGTTTTGCACTTCCATTTTTTCACTGAATGTATCAGCATTTGGCAGGCTTAAAGCAAGCGTCATGCCAATGATAAACACAAGAAAGATTTTCATTTCAAACTCCTTGCAAGGCTGGTATTTTCTCCAATACTAAATGCTTCCATGAAGGGATTTTTTCGCCGTTTTTTCCGATACTTTTTTCAAATTTTTTCTCGTCTATCAACTGCCACTCTCTAAATATCACGGGCGGAAAAAATGTATCGGCTCTGCCGTTATAATCAACTACGGAAAGATAAAGTCTTTGCGCAAGAGTAAACGCGGCTTTGTAAACTTCGCCGCCGCCGACTACAAAAGCTTCGCTCTCTCCTCTGTTTTCGCAAAATTCTACGGCTTTTTGCAGGCTCTCGCATGTAAAGACGCCTTCAAAGTTAAAACCGCTTTTTGAAAGGACAATGCTCGTGCGGTTTGGCAAAGGTCTGCCGATGGATTCAAAAGTTTTTCTGCCCATTATCAAATGATGCCCCGTGGTAATCCCCTTGAAAAGCTTCAAATCTTCCGGAATATGCCACAAAAGTTTATTTTCAAGTCCTATCTGCCAAGCTTTTCCAACAGCTACGATGATAGAGAGCTTCATACGGCAACTTCAGCTTTTATATGCGGATGCGCTTCGTAATTTAACAGTTCAAAATCTTCAAATTTAAACTCAAAAATATCTCTCACGGCGGGATTTATCTTCATGGAAGGCAGCGCGAAAGGCGTGCGGCTTAGCTGCAAATCAGCCTGTTCCAAGTGGTTGGCGTAAAGGTGCGCATCTCCGAAAGTGTGGATAAATTCGCCAAGTTTCAAGCCGCAGACATGCGCTGTCATCATCGTCAAAAGCGCGTAGGAAGCGATATTGAACGGCGCTCCCAAAAATATATCCGCGCTTCTTTGATAAAGTTGGCATGACAATTTCTCATTAACAATATAAAACTGAAAAAACGCATGACACGGAGCAAGCGCCATTTTGTCAAGTTCGGCGACATTCCACGCGCTCACTATGAGGCGGCGGCTTGAAGGGTTTGTTTTTAACTGTTTTATTACTTCGCTTATCTGATCTATCGTTTTGCCGTCCGCGCCCCTCCAGCTCCTCCACTGCACGCCGTAAACAGGTCCCAAATTGCCCTCTTTATCAGCCCATTCGTTCCAAATTTTCACGCCATTATCGTTCAGATATTTTATATTTGTGCCGCCTTTCAAAAACCACAAAAGCTCATGTATGATTGACTTCAAATGGCATTTTTTGGTCGTAACCAGCGGAAAGCCTTCGTTCAAATCAAATCTCATCTGATAGCCGAAAACCGAATATGTCCCCGTACCCGTTCTATCCTCTTTAAAAACTCCGTTTTGCCTCACATGCCGCATCAAATCAAGATATTGTTTCAAATTCATTCCTTTGCTAAAAACTTTGTTATTTTAACGAAAAAAGTTGAAATTTCTCCCGCATTGGATTTAAAACTTTTGGAAAGCGAATTTCAAGCCTTTCTGCGGCAGAGTTTGCAAAAAAATATTTTTTTAGATTTTGCTTTTTAAAATCCTCCCGGATTTCTGCCTTTGCAAAATGACAAAGTGGGCGGCGGAATGACGGAGGAAATTGGCTATTTAATGTTCATGCGGGTGCGTATGCGGCGGGAAGCCGTCATGTGCGTGAACATACTCTGTATCGGAATTTGACATGCGCTTCAAGCCGTTCGCGGAGATTTTGTATATTTTGTCCACCACGCCCTCTATAAACTCTTTGTCATGCGAAACGATGACTATGCTTTTGTCTATTTTTTTGAGTATTTCTATCAATTTCAACTGCATGTCAAAATCAAGCCCCGATGTCGGCTCGTCAAGCAGCATGAGTTTTGGCTCGGTTATCAGCACTCCGGCTAATGCGACAAGCTTTTTTTCGCCGCCTGAAAGGTGATAAACAATCTTTTTAGCCAAATGCGAAATGCCCAAATCTTTCAGTATTTTGTCCGTCTTTGCCCTTGCTTCGTTTTTGTCCATGCCGTGCGCCAAGAGGCTGAAAGCCACATCGTCTTCAACTACGGGAGCCAAAAATTGATTGTCTGAGTCTTGCAGCAAGTAGCCAACCATGCCGCGTATATTTTTAAAATCCTCTTTTGAGGCGATTTTTTGATGAAATATCTCTATTTCGCCTTCGCTAAGCGCGCAAAATCCGACTATCGTCTCCAAAAGAGTAGTTTTGCCGCATCCGTTTGCGCCTATGAGAGCGATTTTTTCTTTGTGAGAGACATGCAGGGAAAGATTTTCGCAAAGCATTCTGCCATCTCGTTTTATCGTAATATTTTTTATATTCAAAGAACAGCTCAAGCGAAAACTCCCAGCACGATAAATGCAAAAATTACCAAAATCAAAGCCAAATCATAATAGCCAAAAACTTTACGCGTGCTTAAAGTATAAATTTCACCCTCAAAACCGCGCAAAAACATACTATTTTTCAACGCGTCTGAGCGCTCCCATGTCCTGATAAACAAAACTCCGACAAATCCCGCAAGCGTTTTGTAACTCAAAAAATTGGTTTTGGGCGTAAATCCTCTGACATGCAAAGCGCGGCGGAAAAGGTAAAATTCGCGCCTTAAAAGAAAAATTGACTTTGCGGTAAAAAATACTATAGAGACAAATTTTGGCGGGCATTTGATGTCGCGCATCGCCATCGCTATGTCAAATTCGCTTTTGCCGCAAAAGAGTAAAAGTACGAAAAAAAGTATGAGATTCGACCGTGCAAAGATTAAAAGCGCGCGCTCATAATCGCCCGCTATCAAAAGCGAAACGACTACAATCGCGACAAATAGATTTAAAAACAGAAGTTTTTTAAGCGCGTCTTCCACGAAGTCAAATTTTATGCATGCCAAAAATAGAGGCGGCAAAAAAAGCGCGATAAAAATATGCGTTTGAAGCGCGGTAAAAACGGCATACATGAAAGCCGCCAAAAGCGCGGCGGCGCTCGTAATCGTCCTCATTTTTTTCTTTTTACAAACCACAATACTAAAAACAAAGCCGCCATGATGCAAAGCCCAAGCGCGGTATTTTGCCATGTTGTATCTTTGGGAAGCGCGGCGGAATCGGCGGGTTTGTCATCTTTTGACTGATAATCCTTTTTTACAAAATGCCCCATACCGCCGTCCGCGCTCACGCTAAAAACGCTCTGCGGAAGTTCTATCTGCGCCCTGCCCTCTTCATCGGTAAAAAGTTCGGATATTACGCCGTTTTCGTTTTCTATCGTTACTTCGCAGTTTTTGCATGGAGCGGATTTATGAAAATAGCTTTGGATAAAAAGCGTTCCATTTTCATCATATAAAAACAGATTTAACTTGTGTGCGGACAAAACCGCAGCGCCGAATAATAACAGTAAAAATATTTTGCGTATCATGAGTTGTTCTTGTATAAAATTTCGGGTTTTACTTTTTCTATAAATCTCAACGCAAAAAGCGTTATCACGCCCTCCACGACCATTACAGGCACATGCGCAAAAAGCGCGGCGGCGGCGGAGATAAAAAATCCATTACCGCTATCGTTCGGACTTATCGCGCCGTTAAATGCCAAAACCGAAGATAGCAAAACCGCGCCCGCAGCCACAGGTACGAAACCTACGGCAAGCCATAAAATATTTTTTTGCCACTCTTTGCGTGCGCGAAGCCCAAACAGCCATGAAGCGATAAGCGCAGGAGTTGCCAAATCAAACAAATTGACGCCCAAAGTCGTCATGCCGCCGTATCCTAAGAGCAATCCCTGCAAAAGCAGCGCCACAAATATCGCCGTAAACGCTTGAATGCCCAGCGCTGCGCCGACAATGCCGCTCAAAATGAGATGAACGCTTGACGGACCCATGGGAATATACACGGAAGATGCTACAAAAAACAGCGCGGAAAACGCCGAAACTTTGGATATATCTTCGCTTTTTAGATTTTTCAGCGCATATATCGTAACAACTGCCGATACTACCGCGCCTGCTATTAAAATTTTAGGTTCTAAAATACCTTCGCTTATATGCATTATTTAACTCTTTTTCGTTCCGACAATTCGGAAAATTTTTATTTTGTCAATAATCAAATCGCTTCACAAAAAAATGACGGTTTCATAACCAGCCGTTTATGCGCTTTTGCTTGCTTCATGAAATCCATGCAAACAGCGGCTATTTAACGCTCTCCGTTTTCAGCCAAAGTACGGCTCCAAGCTCCACAGGATACGCTTTTCCATCTTTTTTGATACTCTCGTCGTCGTCAATAAGCGCGGCAAATCCCCACCATCCCGCAAAAGGAAGCGCGGCATGAAAAACGCCGTTCCCATCGGCTTTTACCACTTGCGTAATATATGCGTCATTCGGCGCTTTCAAGCCTTTTGTGTTATAAAATTCTATCTCAATTTCAGCGTTTGGCACAGGCTTGCCCTTATACAGTACCTGCGCGCTGAATATATTGCCCGCATACAGCGAATACGGACGCGAAAGCGGGATAATCTCAGCTTTCAAACCTATCGGCTCGTCCCACCCTTCGCCTGAACCAAAAGCATCTATTATCGTTTTTGTCTGATGCCTTATAAATTTATCTTCCGCAGGCTCAAAATATGGCGCAGGATCAACATAAAACTGATAAACTCCGGGCTGTTTTACCGTATATTTCGCGCTCCAAACGCTTTTGGAGTCTTTCTTTGCAGGCTTCAAAGAGTTAAGAAACGACACCTTTTTGCCCTCCAAAAAAACGCCCGCGTCCTGCGGTTTGTCCATATTCATAAGCTCCTGCTCAAACGGGTGCGTAAACTCGTAAGATATGGCTATCTCATTGCCGTCTTTTTGCTCAAGAACGCTCTTATCTACGATAACGCTTTGAAAATGCGCAAATGCAAACGAAGCTAAAAACAAGATGCTTAGTAATACTTTCATACATATACTCCTATCAAATAATATTAAATTCAAGTGAGTATTATTACACTTATAGAATAAAACTTCTCTTATAAAAAAACTATAAAACTAAATTTTTGCTTATATTTGAGCAAAATATCTATTTTAAACTCAAAAATTTTCACAATATATAAGTAAACTAATCAACATACTTGCATTTTCTTTTTAAATATGTTACAATACGCCATATCACTTTAAAAAAGGTTTTGAGTTTGAGTAATATTTTGGATTTGGTCGGGAATACGCCGCTTTTAAAACTGCAAAACATACCGCCAAAGGACATTGATATATATGTTAAAGCCGAATACTACAATCCAAGCGGTTCGGTAAAAGACAGAGCCGCCAAAGCTATGATATTAAGAGGCATAAAAAACAAAGAGTTTACAAAAAATAAGACGCTTATAGACGCGACAAGCGGAAACACGGGCATAGCTTATGCCATGATATGCGCCCATCTCGGACTTAAAGCCGCTATCTGTATCCCAAAAAACGCAAATTTGGAGCGCAAAAGGCTTTTAAATGCTTACGGAGCGCAGATTATAGAGACAAATCCGTTGTTAAGTTCGGATGGAGCTGTTGAAACGGCGCAGAAAATCGCTTTTGACGAGCCGTCAAAATATTTCTATCCAAATCAATACTCAAACGAAGAAAACCCAAAAGCGCACTATCTTTCAACAGCCGTTGAGATTTGGAAACAGACGGATAAAAAAATAACGCACTTTATATCGGGCGCAGGTACTTGCGGCACATTCACAGGTACTTCAAAAAGGCTTAAAGAGTTTAACAAAAACATCAAAACCATTTTAATGCAGCCTGATTCTCCTTTTCATGGATTAGAAGGCATGAAACACCTCGCTTCAAGCGCGATTAAAGGCTTTTATGACGAAAGTTTTATAGATGAAAATATAGAAGTAAGCACGGAAGAAGCGCATGCTATCACTTTGGAATTGGCGCAAAAAGAGGGATTGTTTGCAGGTATAAGTTCAGGCGCAAATGTCTGTGCGGCTTTGAAATTTGCGCAAAAAGCGCCGCCAAACTCCGTGATAGTTACGATACTGTGCGATAACGGTTTTAGATATTTGACAGACAGTTTATGGGATAAAAAATGATAATTTTAAATGACGATTTGACCAATCAAATAAACGCTCATGCCGAGAAAGAGTATCCGAATGAGTGCTGCGGGATAATTTTGGGCAAGCTAAAAAACAGCGTCAAAGAAGCGCATGAACTGCTTAATATATCAAATGCCAGAGATGAAGCAAATAGGCATAACAGGTTTTTGATAACAGACGAAGAGTTTGCAAAAGCCGCGCTTTACGCCGCTAAAAAAGATTATGAGGTTTTGGGGATTTACCATTCGCACCCAGACCACCCATCCGCCCCTTCGCAGTATGATTTGGAGTATGCATGGCCGTTTTATTCGTATGTCATAATTTCCGTTGAAAAAGGCGCGGCTAAACTGCTCACTTCATGGGAGCTTCAAAATGACAGAACAAAATTTAATCAAGAGACAATAACCAAAGGAGAATGAAATGGCTGTTACTATTTTAATACCAACGGCTTTAAGGCAGTTTACGCAAAACTTTCCAGAAGTTGAGATTGAGGCTTCAAGCGTTGAAGAGGCCCTTAAAAAATTAAAAGAGTTGTATCCTGACTTGGAAAAACATATTTTTGCCAATGATGATACGCTTCGCAATTTTGTGAATGTTTATGTAAACGAAGACGATATAAGGCAGAAAGACGGCATTAAAACAGCCGTAAAAAACGGCGATACCATTATGCTTATACCTTCCATAGCGGGCGGAACACATGGACTTCTCTAAAGAAGAGATAACAAGATACAGCAGGCATCTTATATTGCCCGAAGTCGGACTTGAAGGGCAAAAACAGCTGAAAAACGCCAAAGTGCTGCTCATAGGAAGCGGCGGACTTGGCGCGCCGATAGCTTTGTATTTAGCCGCGGCTGGTATCGGAACTATCGGCATTGTGGATTTTGACGAAGTAGATGTGAGCAATCTCCAAAGGCAGATTATCCACACTACAAAAGATATAGGACGCCCTAAAATTGCCTCCGCCGCAGACAAAATCAAAGCTATAAATCCGCATGTAAGGGTACTTTCATACAACACAAAACTTACAAGCAAAAATGCTCTTGATATTATCAAAGATTTTGACGCCGTTGCCGACTGTACGGACAATTTTCCCACGCGATACCTTGTAAACGATGCATGCGTTATATTAAACAAGCCAAGTTTTTACGGCTCAATTTACCGCTTTGACGGACAAGCAAGCGTATTTTACGCAGATAAAGGACCTTGTTATAGATGCCTATATCCCTCTCCGCCTCCTGCGGGATTTGCTCCAAGCTGCGCTGAGGGCGGCGTTTTGGGAGTATTGCCGGGTATAGTCGGGTGCATACAGGCAAATGAAATTATCAAATTTTTGCTTGGCGCGAAAGATTTGCTTGTCGGAAGGCTTTTGACATTTGACGCATGGAAAATGAAATTTAGAGAATTTAAAATACAAAAAGATGAAAACTGCCCCATTTGCGGCAAACATGCGAGTATAAAAAGTTTGATTGATTATGAAGATTTTTGCGGACTAAAAAGCAAAAATGAAGAGGAAGCCGTAGAGGAGATAAGCGCGATAGAGCTTAAAAACAGGCTCGAAAACAAAGAAGCGGTAAATATCATAGACATAAGAGAGCCGCATGAATACGCCATAGCCAAGCTTCCCAATTCCAAAGTTATACCTCTTGGTCAGGTGGTAAGGCGCATGGAAGAGATAGACCAGAAAAACGACACCGTATTTGTCTGTAAAGTAGGCACAAGAAGCGTATATGCGATAAAAGCGTTGAAAGAAGCCGGATTTACGGGACGGCTTTTAAATCTCAAAAACGGCGTTTTGGCATGGGCTGAAAATGTGGACAGAGAAATGGCTGTATATTAAGAAATTTGAAAATTATTTTGGAGGTGAAAAATGGCAAAAGAGATTTTGCATGAAGGTTTAAGCGTAGATGCCGCGAGGCAGCTTGCTAATGTTACGAAAACGACGGCTCAATTTGAGTCTTTAACGCCAAAGTGGCTCACAAGGCTGCTTGACTGGAAAGCTCTGGAAGCCGCGCCTTTTCGCGCAAATAAGGTAAAAGAAGGCAACACTCTGCTTGACGCGCTATGTTCTGAAAAAGACCCTAACGCACCCATACCCAAAGGTTTTATAGATTATGAAACAAAACCAAGAGAGTATGAGTTGAAAAGCGTCTCCACTATCCTTGAGATAAAAACTTCCATATCGGATTTGTACTCCAGCCCGTACGACCAGACGGACGAGCAGATAAGGCTCACGGTAGAGAGTTTGAAAGAGCGGCAGGAGAGTGAGATAATCAACAATGACGATTACGGGCTTTTGAAAAATGCGCATGATTCGCAGAGGATTCAGACGCGCAACGGTTCTCCGACTCCCGATGATTTTGACGAGCTTATATCCAAAGTCTGGAAAGAGCCTTCGTTTTTTTTAGCGCACCCAAGAGCGATAGCGGCTTTTGGCAGAGAATGTACAAAAAGAGGAGTTCCGCCGCCGACAACTACGCTTTACGGCTCTTCATTTTTGACATGGAGAGGCATCCCCATAGTTCCTACAAATAAACTTTTTGTGGACGGATTGAAAGAGCCAAAAAGCAAAGCGGGCAAAACAAATATCCTGCTTATCAGAACGGGCGAAAAAAAGCAGGGAGTTGTGGGGCTTTATCAGGACAATCTCCAAAACCAGCGTTCGCGCGGGCTTTCGGTAAGGTTCATGGGTATAAACGATCAGGCGGTAGCCTCTTATCTGCTCTCCATATACTGCTCCGCCGCGATTTTGTCAAAAGACGCCGTAGCCGTTCTTGAAGATGTAGATGTGGGCAATTACCATGAGTACCTATGATATCGCAAAGCAAAAAGAGATAGAGTCCAAGATATTTAATTATTTTTTGGATTTGGACGCGAACGAGTTGAAAAACGCTGATGTCAATCCCATATATGGCGGCTACCCAAAAAAAGAGATTTTCAGCGCGTTTGAAAGCGGCTTTTCATTTTTAAGCGATATACGAAGGCTGTATGATGAGGAAAAATCCCCCGTACCGCCGAGTATAAAGCCCGAACGCCCGCAAAATCGCGAAGATATCGGCCGTTATCGCGCGGATTTTCCCATACTTTTGCGAAAAATAAACGGGAAAAACCTTATCTGGTTTGACAACGGCGCTACAACGCAAAAGCCAAAAGCCGTGATAGACAGGCTTGAGTATTTTTACGAAAATGAAAACTCAAATATCCACCGCGCCGCGCATGATTTGGCGGCAAGGGCTACGGACGCATACGAAGAGGCGCGCGCTATTACGGCCTCTTTTATTAATGCTCCCTCATCTGAAAATATCGTCTTTGTAAGAGGCGCAACGGAGGGGATAAATCTTGTTGCAAACGCTTTTGGGTGCAGATATTTACAAAACGGAGACGAAGTTATAATAAGCCATTTGGAACATCACGCAAATATCGTCCCATGGCAGTTAGTATGCGAAAAAACTGGGGCAAAACTCAGAGTTATCCCAGTTGATGAGAGCGGACAGATAATATTGTCTGAGTTTGAAAAGCTTATCAACAGCCGCACAAAATTCGTCTCCATCACGCATGTATCAAACGCTTTAGGCACTATCGTCCCCGTTAAGGAAGTCGTACGCATAGCCCATGCGCACGGCATAAGGACGCTTATAGATGCGGCGCAGTCCATATCGCACTTTTCCATAGATATTGTTGATATAGACGCTGATTTTCTTGTCTTTTCGGGACACAAGATATACGCTCCCACAGGCATAGGAGTTTTATACGGCAAAACAGACGCGCTAAAAATCCTGCCTCCGTATCAAGGCGGCGGAAACATGATAGCAGATGTTACATTTGAACGCACACTTTATCAGGACGCGCCCGCTAAATTTGAAGCGGGAACGGGAAATATAGCCGATGCTGTGGGGCTTGGATGCGCTTTAAAATATGTGCGCGATATAGGTTTGGAAAATATAGCAAGGTATGAGAGCGAACTGTTGTCCTACGCCGCTTCCAAACTTTCCGAGATAAAAGGAGCCAAAATAATCGGCACAGCTTTAAACAAAGCGAGCGTTTTATCGTTCATAATAGAAGGATTTACGACCGCTGAGATAGGAAAAGCGCTCAATGCAAAAGGCATCGCCGTTAGAACCGGACACCACTGCGCACAGCCGATATTGAGGCGTTTCGGACTAGAAAGCGTTGTCAGAGCCACTTTTGCCTTTTACAACACTTTTGACGAAATAGACGAATTTATATCCGTTCTCTCAAATCTAAAAAATCAATAAAGCCGCCGCATGCGGCTTTATGCTATTCTCAGACACTGCAAAACACATGCGCCGTTTTTGTCATTCGCATGATTAATGGCAAATAAAATGCATACGCGCTCTTTTCATCATTGCAAGAGCGGCAATACAGAAAAAACTTTTTGCCATGTAATCTCTTTTTTGTCATTCCTAAACAACAAATAAAACGCATACATGCCCTCTTCCGTCATTCCCGCGCTCTTTATGTCATTCCCGTGCGAGCAAAAAAACGCATAACAATAAAGCAATTTGCCTCCTCCGCCATTCCCGCGACCGAACGATAAGCTTACAAAGTAAGCGCATATCGTGAGGGAAGACGGGAATCCAAATATGTAAATAAAAAATGATTTCATATATTACTTAACGATACTCTTTTTTGTTTTTCTGGATTGCCATGCAATGTTTACTATGTTTTGAATTGTTTTTTTGGATTCCCGCCTACGCGGGAATGACATAGGGGAGGTCGCGAGAATGACGGAAAAAAGAGCGACAAAGATAAGTGCGAATGACAACTTTATTTTGTTATTGCGAGGAATGAAACAACGAAGCAATCCTCATCATCTCCGTCATTCCCGCGTAGGCGGGAATCCAAACTAATAACTTTAAAATGTAAAAATGTGAAATAAAATAAAAGAGAGTTATAAAATATCAATTCTTTTCATATTATCTTTGTTTGTTTGTGAATATTCTTTTTGGATTCTCATCTACACAGAAATGACGAAGGAGGTAAAATGACATAAGGAAGGAGAAAATGATGAAAAGATCCTATTAAAAGCATTACGGCAAGCAATCTATGAGACAAAAACCAAAAGCTTGCAATAACAAAATATTCCGCATCAAAATATAAAAAATCAGAGTTTTAGTTTAGTTTATGGATTGATTTAGTATAGTTTCAAATCTGAGATGCTTTTTGGGCGGTATTTTTTAAAAAGAAGTGAAAATTATGGATTATGAATTGATGGTTTCAAGTATTCCGCTTTATGCAAGAGCCGCTTGCTATACGCTCTATCTTGCATTTTGCGCCGTTGTTCTGTCATTTATCATCGGACTTTTTTGCTCTTTGGTTTTGTATTTTAAGGTGAAATTTTTCAGCATATTTGTAAAGGCGTACATAGAGCTTTCAAGAAATACGCCCCTTTTGATACAACTCTTTTTTCTGCATTTCGGATTGAAAATTGAAGCGCACATTTGCGCGGTCGCGGCTTTAGCGTTTTTGGGCGGAAGTTACATGGCAGAAGCTTTCAGGGGCGGACTTGAAGCGGTAGAAAAGGTGCAGCTCGAATCAGCCCTCAGCATAGGCTTGAACAAACCGCAGTTGATAACATATATCATAATCCCGCAAGCGCTCATGGTAGCTTTCCCCGCTATCGGCGCAAATATGATATTTTTGTTGAAAGAAACATCTGTCGTGAGTATCATCTCCATAACGGATTTGGTGGCTACGGCGAAGGATTTAATATCGCTCTATTACGCCACGGACGAAGCGCTTTTGATGCTTGTCATATCGTATCTTGTTATTTTAACGCCAATATCGTTTGGAATTTGGTTTTTGGAAAAGAGGATAAAACATGCAGCTTTTGGGAATTGAGATTTTGTTTGAAGGCATGAACATGCAAAGACTTTTGGGCGGTCTTTGGGTAACGGTTAGGATAGCCGTCATTTCAGTCGCGCTTAGTATGTTGTTCGGCTCGCTCATAGGCATTTTTGCCTCAAGCAAAAACAGAGCGCTCAAAACCGTCTGCAAACTCTATCTTGAATGCGTCAGGATAATACCGTTGATAGTCTGGCTGTTTGTATTTTACTACGGCGCAGCAAAAGCTTTCGGCGTCGCATGGAGCGGAGAATTGACAGGAATTATAGTCTTTACAATATGGGGAAGCGCGGAAATGAGCGATTTGGTAAGGGCTGCGATTACGTCTTTACCGCCGCACCAAAGACAAAGCGCGTTGGCTTTGGGCTTGAACAGATACCAGCTTTACGCTTATATCATAGCGCCGCAGGCTTTGAGGAGACTAATGCCATCGGCTATCAATCTCGTAACAAGAATGATAAAAACAACGCCTTTGGTAGCTTTGATAACAGTCGTTGAAGTGCTGAAAATAGGACAGCAGATCATAGAATACAATGTCCTTACAAACCCGCATGCGGCGTTTTGGATATACGGATTTGTATTCTTTTTGTATTTTATCATCTGCTATCCCATCTCTTTTGCCTCAAAAAGGCTTGAAGAAAAATGGCAGTAGAGGAGAAGCTTTGTCGCATTTATTGGAAATAAATCATCTTTACAAAAAGTTTGATTCGGCTGAGATTTTGCATGATATAAATCTCACAATTGACAAAGGGGAAGTTTTGGTCGTAGTTGGACCTTCAGGGTGCGGTAAAAGCACGCTTCTTAGGTGCATAAACGGTCTTGAAGAGATACAAGGAGGTGAAATTGTATTTGAAGGCAAAAAAATAAGCGGCAAAAATACAAAATGGAATCTCATACGCCAGCAAATCGGTATGGTTTTTCAAAGCTACGATTTGTTTGCGCACATGAACATTTTGGATAATATTTTGTTAGGTCCGCTAAAAGTACAAAAACGGCAGAGAAAAGAGGCGGAAGAAAAAGCCCTCTCTTTGCTGAAAAGAGTTGGATTGGAAGAGAAAAAAGATGCCTATCCAAGGCAGCTTTCAGGCGGGCAAAAACAGCGTGTCGCGATAGTGCGCGCGCTTTGCATGAATCCTAAAATTATGCTCTTTGACGAAGTTACGGCTTCTTTGGATCCGGAAATGGTAAGAGAAGTGCTGGACTGCTTGCTAGAGCTTGCAAATATCGGCATGACTATGATAATAGTTACGCATGAGATGGCATTTGCAAAAGCTGTAGCCGACAGAGTTATTTTTTTGGACGAGGGGAAAATCGTGGAGGAAAATTTACCTGAAATTTTCTTTGACAACCCGAGCAGCGAACGCGCGAAACGCTTTTTGAGCCGATTTAGTTTTAACATTTCTTAAAGGAGAAAAAAATGAAATTGATTAGAATTTTAATTCTATCGTTTTTGGCATTTAGTTTTGGATTTGGCGCAGAGTTAAATCCTTCGTCCATCGCCGCTATTAAAGAGCGCGGCGTTTTGAGAGTAGCGGTTTTCAGCGATAAGCCGCCGTTTGGATATATAGACGCGCAGGGCAAAAATCAAGGCTACGATATCTATTTTGTCAAACGATTGGCAAAAGAGCTTTTGGGAGACGAAAATAAAGTGGAGTATGTTTTGGTGGAACCTGCGGCAAGAGTTGAGATATTGGAAAGCGGCAGAGTTGATATAGTTTTTGCGAATTTCACAGTAACGGACGAGCGCAAAAAAAGAGTTGATTTTGCAAATCCGTACTTCAAAACGGCTATCGGCGTAGTGTCAAAAGAAAACGACCTTATAACGGACATTAAACAGCTCAAAGGCAAAAAGCTTATCGTTATCAGAGGCACAACGGCGGATGTCTATTTTTCAAAAAACCACCCCGAAATCACGCTTGTAAAATATGACCAGATAACGGAAGCCTTTCAGGCGCTAAAAGACGGCAGAGGCGTTGGATTGTCGCAGGATAACGCGCTTTTGTTCGCATGGGCTTTGTCAAATAAAGGTTTTCGTGTCGGCGTAGGCTCTCTTGGAAGCGTTGATCCGATAGCCCCGGCTGTCAAAAAAGGCAATGACGAACTTAGAGAGTGGATAAATACTACTTTGACAAAACTCGGCAAAGAGAATTTTGCCCACAAAGCTTACGAAGCTACCTTGAAACCCGTTTACGGCGATACTGTTGATCCTAAAGATTTGATAGTTGAGGGCGGAGTTTTATAATAACTTCATGAGGCTATTGCAGCTGCAATAGCCTCATGAATATGAAACCAAGTAAGAAAACTTTTTTGTAAGAGAGTTTTTATGTTAAACACTCTTTTTGCATTTTATCTATTTTCTATGGCTTATTATCGTTCAAAACCATAGACTAAATCATCAAATAAGCTTCATATATGCAAGTGTCTTATTGAATTTAGATAAACAATAATAATTATCAATTTCTTTTAATAATTTATATGATAGAATTCAAAAATATTTCATAAGAGGAATAAAATGAAATCCATAAATACACAAAAAAATTGCGATAAAGAACTGTTTATCATAAATAACAATATTGCAACATTCGCAAAAACAAAAATTCTATTCATTTTTTTAATTATTTTTGGTTTTTTTCAAAAAGGTATAGCGGCGGATTTTATAGAGACTGTTTATAAAACGGGAATAATGAATAAAACGGTATTCAATTATTCCATATCACCTGAGGGCACAAAGATACTGTTTAATACAGACCAAATAGTAGACGGACTTCAGTTGTTAGATTTAAAAAGCGGAAAGATAAGCAAGATACAAGAAGAAAAGGGAAGGAGTTGGACACAACCCAATTGGTCAAGAGACGGAACAAAAGTAGTTGCTATCTCAATTGTTATGCGTAACAATGGTTATATGGATGGTTTTATGATTGACGAACAGGATGTAATTATTTTAGATACAAAAGATTGGAGTTATCGTTATTTAAACATTCCCCAAGGAGTAAATCGTGCTCCTATTTTTTCTACCGATGGGAAAATGCTCTATTATTTTAGAGGCATCCCAAGAAAGAGTGGAAAAACGCCTGCAAGTAAATTTGACTTATATTCTTATGATTTAATTGCAAATAAAGAGACAAAATTAACAAATTATGAAATGTATCAAACACATCGCATATATGACGATGGTGATGAGATACTGTTTTCAGCGTATGGCTCCAAAAGTTTGCCTACCTTTAAACCAAAAGGAAGTATGTTTGATCAAACAAGTCTGTATGCTGTGAATAAATCGACGCTTAAACTTCGTATGTTGAGCTTTGACCAAAGCAGCGGTTTTTTTGAAATCTACTTTGATGGTAAAGATATGGATGGCAATATCTATTTTAGAACAAACAGAGAGGGTAAAGGCGGTCGTTTTATATTCTTTATTTACAGGTGCGACAGTAGTGGGAATAACTGCGAAAATATACGAAGCAGATCAATGCAAAACTTTGCAAGAATCCCTTTTAACAAAAAAGAGATTTTTATAAGCGATACCATAGAAAATGAGATAGTTTTTAGAAAATTAGTTGAGATAGGCGATTAAAAATTTTATAGGAGACAACTATGGATATTATGGATATTTTAGTGGATGGCAGTAATCTAACACAGTTTGGCTTTAAGGGCACTAACTATTGCGGACCCGGTTGGACAGCAGGCGTATTTGATAGTTCGGGTAAGCCGGCAACTGAGGAAGGTTCCGAATATACCACTTCGGTTGATAAAGCATGCATGGATCATGATAAAGCATATGAGTTAGCTACCGATGCTACGGATATATTGATAGCTGATTTGAAGTTAATGGCAGATGTCACAGGACTATATACACAGGGCAAGATAGAGTCGCCGTATGACTTGGCTTTGAGTGTAGGTATATTTGCGGCTTTTGCTGTTAAAACGGTTTTGTGGGATTTACCAAATGCATTTATAGATTTCGTACAAGATGCATACGAAATGATAAAAGATGCAGCTATAGGTATATATGATTATTTTTCCAATTCAAGTTCAAGTGAAAATTCGCTTGGGCTCGGATTTAATGATGAAAGTTTTTGGGGTTTGCCTGATGATTATTATGGCGCTGCAAATGGTCAAACCAAACAAATTACAGTTATAGCGCTTAAATCGGAAGACACTACTGACTATGATGAGTTGTCGGAAATACTGGGTTTTGATGTGGAACAATATACGAGTACAAACATAAATCAAGCAAATGGCGATCACATCCATAGCGGCGGCTTAACAGCAGCTGTCGATGAAGTGTTATATCTGCCTTTATCCGAAGAGAGTAAAGTTGATCAAGCAGTTTGTAACTTCACTGAGCTTAGTTACGAAACTGTAACCATAGAAATTCCGATAGATATGGATCCTTGGGGATACAACTATGATAGTTTCTCTTCTATGGATTCATATCAAACCCCTGCTTCCAACTATTATTCATATGATTATTGGGACTATATCCATAATAATATATTTTCACAAAGTATGTTAAGCATGGAAGAGGACTTAAGATGGATGGAAGAAGAAGTAAGGTGGATAGAACTAAGTACTATGTTTGAGTATACCAATACTTTGATAGAAAATTCAGACAATAATGAACATATTGCATCAAGCGAAGATTCACCAAATTTTGAAACAGTTGAATACATTCGCATAGATATAATAGAGGACATCAGCGTAGTTAATTTAAAAAATTACTTGGGGCATGATTTGGAAGAAATATTTGAGCTGGACATAAATGCAGAATTTAGAGCAACTTATGTTCAATCAGAAGAATTATTGTATCTAGGCGATTCGTTTTATATGCCCGCAGATAGAAGGTCTTCTATAATAGAATCTGATATGCTGTATTGTTATCTTACCATATCGCAAGATACGGTAACAATTAGCAATGATGATTGTCCGTCCGGCTGGGATCCGCTTGTGCTTGATTTAAATGGAAATTCGCAAATATCTTTTGTTGAACTTGACAAGTCAAATGTTTTCTTTGATTTAAATGCTGATGGCATAAGAAAACATACAGCTTGGATAGATAAAGACGATGGCTTTATTGTATATGATGAAAATGGTAATGGTAAGATTGACAATATAAATGAACTGTTTGGCAACGATAATATTGATGGTTTTGCCGATCTTAAAAACAGAATTGACTCAAATGGAGACGGTATCATAGATGCAAGTGATGAAAAATTTAATGATTTAAAAGTTTGGCAAGATAAAAATCAAGACGGTATGTCACAAAAAGATGAGCTTTTTACTTTGGATGAACTTGGCATAACAGAGATAAGAACATCAAATACTTTAGTTGATAATAATGAACAAATAACAAGAGTAACCAATGAAGGCACATTTGTAAAAAATAGCGAAGAACGCTATATGGCAGATGTTATTTTTGAATATGACCCATATGCAAGCGCTGACAGGAGCTTTGAAACATATAGTAACAACTTCCTGACCTCAAATGATATAAACATGATAATTCAAGACATCAACTCATTTGCAGTTGATAATGGAATAGATATAAGAAATGACAATGGTATTAAAAACAATGATGCCTTTATGCAAATCGTTATGAGTGGATGGAATTAAACTATCAAGGGTTTGTTTTTTATGTAAGAACAAACCCTTTACGTGTAAACAGTAAAGCAGTTCTTGTGATAAAGAGCGAAAAAGCAGTTGAGTATGAAAATATCGCCGAAATGTTTGAAAATCCGAAAACAAATTATCTAAAAAATTGATAAAAGCTTCGTATGTATAATTCAAAACTTTCATACCTGTGCTAATTTTTGTGTCAATCCGATAAAATTACAATAATTAACATTGCATGGGCAAAAGGCTGATAAGTTTATTGTGGTTCTTTTTTTTGATGTTTAGCATTTTTGAATGCTTATATTTTTTTATCTTAATAGGCGGGAATCCAAAAGAAAAACAAAAAACGGCAAAAAATTAAAACATTTCAATTTTTGAATTTTTGAATATTGAAGCAAAAAGAATGGATTCCCGCCTACGCAGGAATGACGGAATTATACTTTTTGCAATTGTTCGGATTATTGCATGGAGCATGACACTCTTTCCATTATTGCGAACGAAGCGCATGCGCCCTTTTTCGTCATTCCCGCGATAGAACGACAAGCGAAGTGCATATCGTGAGGGAATACGGGAATCCAAACTTTCCATTATTTCATTGTTTCATGCGGAATGCATACATTCTCTATGTCATTCCCGCGACCGAATGACAAACGAAGCCCATATCGTGAGGGAAGGCGGGAATCCGCCCCTTCCGTCATTCCCGCGCAGGCGGGAATCCAAACTAATAGCTTTAAAATATGAAAAAGTAAAAGAAAATAAAAAGAGAGTTATAAAATG
>JAITAB010000055.1 GCA_031284315.1 Campylobacteraceae bacterium | reverse complement strand
CAGGCATCGCGGCTATGATATTTGGAAGCGCATTTATCGCATCCGCATCGCTCAAAACCAAAGTTTCTATGCCGCCGCCGCCCTGACGGCTGTTTGGCATGCCCGGAAAAACCATAATCATATTGGTACCCATAGAATTTATGCTATTCATGACATCCCGCTTCGCGCCGTCCCCGATATTTAACATGGCTATAACGGAAGCTACGCCTATAACGATGCCAAGAAGCGTCAAAATAGTTCTGAAAATGTTCGTTTTGAGCGAACTTACAGCCATGTAAGCGGCTTCTTTTATCTCGTACATGAATAGATTAAACGGTATTTTAGCAGATTTTTTCTGACTAAATGATTGTTTTAAGATGATATTTTTATCATTATCGCTTTTGTTTGCAAGAGACGGCATGGAGTTTGATAAAATTTTGCCGTCTTTTATCTCTATGATTCTATGCGCATGAGCGGCTATTTTGGCGTCATGCGTGATTAAAATAATAGTATGCCCCATATCCGAAAGGTTCATCAAAAGTTTTAACACATCTTCGCCGCTTTTACTGTCCAATGCGCCTGTCGGCTCGTCCGCTAAAATGATTTTCCCGCCGTTCATCAAAGCTCGCGATATGGATACTCTTTGCTGCTGGCCGCCGCTAAGCTGAGACGGATAAAAATCGAGTCTTTCCTCAAGCCCAAGAGAGCTTAAAATAGCCGCCGCTCTTTTGCGCCGCTCTTCTTTTGGAGAAAACGCGTATATAGATGGAACTTCAACATTCGCGATAGCCGTAAGAGAGGGTATCAAATGATAATTTTGGAAAATAAATCCGAACGATTTGCGTCTAAGTTCGGCTAATTCGTCTTTTTTAAAATCGCTTATATTTTTGCCCTCAAATTTATACGCGCCGCTTGTAGGTTTGTCAAGGCAGCCTATGATATTCATAAGAGTAGTTTTGCCCGATCCTGATGCGCCGATGATAGCGACAAATTCGCCTTCGTTTATCTCCAAATTGACATCGTTTAAAACGGTAACTCTGTTTTCGCCGCCGCCGAAATGTTTGTAAATATGGGATAATTCTATCAAACTCATCGCATCATACCAAACGGCGCGCGGGAATTGGTGCGGTTAGGCTGAGCATTGGTAACTTTTTTCGCATTTTCGCCCGCCGTAAAGGTAGAAGCTATCATGTCGCCTTCGTTCAAGCCTGATTTTATTTGAACTTGTACGCGGTTGCTGACGCCGATTTCTACGGGTGCGGGAACAAGTGCGCCGTCCTCTTTTTGGCGCATTACCATACCGCGGTTTAAATCTTTTGGCGATTTGGATATTGCCGTTATGGGGACAAGCAGCGCCTCTTTTGCGGACGAAGTAACAAAAAATACCTGCGCCGTCATAGAGTTCATAAGTTCGCCGCCGCTGTTTTCCACGTCAAATATGGCTTTATAGAGTACTACATTATTCGTAATGGTCGGCGTCGGCTCTATTTTTGAAAGTTTTGTACGCCATATATTTTGACTGCCCAAAGTTTTGAAATAAACCTCCATGCCTTTTTTCAGTTTTGTAACATCGGCTTCCGACACTTCCGCGCCGACAGTTACTGTGGAAAGGTCTGCTATCTGCAAAATCGTGGGAGTATTCATGTTTGCGTTTAATGTCTGCCCTTTTTTCACGCTGATAGTTGATATAGTGCCGCTCATGGGAGCGTAAATCTTGGCATATTTGAGATTGGCTTGGTTCTCTTTGAGAGAAGACTCTGTCTGCTCTATTTGCGCTTTTATCATGTCAATGCTTGCTTCTGCTGAAAAGAGCGCAGATTCGGCATTTTCGTAAGCTTCTTTACTTGTGGCGTCATTTGCCAAAAGCTCTTTTTGCCTCTCATACGCGAGTTTAGCCAGCGTAAGTTTGGCTTCCCTGTCTTTTAGCTGCGCCTTTTGATAGGCAAGTTCGGCTTTGCTTGATTCTACTTTTGTTTCAAGTACGGTAGTGTCAATCTCAACGAGCAAATCGCCCGCTTTAACTATATCGCCCGCCTCCACATATAACTGCGTGATTTGTCCCGATACCTGCGCTCCGACATCAACGAAAGATTTCGGACTGACCATTCCTGTGGCTGTTACGGTATCTTCTATATCGCCTTTTGAAACATGTATAAGAGTTATGCTCTCACTTGCCAAAGCCGATGGAAACAGTATCTTATAGCCAAAAAACAGAGCGCAAAAAAATGCGGCGGCAAAAGCAAAGAGAATTTTTTTCTTCATGTAAAGCCTTCTTTATGTAATGTAAAATTTAAAAGATGAATGGAAGTATAGGACGCGCTTGTTAATGGGCTGTTAATTTGATTATTTAAAAAAACATAAAACAAAAAGGCTGCTTTTTTATATCAAAACAGCCTTTGCGTTTTTATATTTCGTTAGAATAATCTGCCTCAGACAATCGTTTCAACTGCCTCCATCTTCTTTGCGCGTCTTTTTTATTGTGTTGTAAAAGCTCCTGCGCATGAGCTGGATTTAACTTTTTCAAAGAAGCGTATCTTACTTCGTTATTTAAAAACTCTTCGTACAAAGACCAATCAGGCTCTTTACCTGTGATTTTTATAGGATTTTTACCCTCTTTTTTGAGTCTTGGGTCGTAAGTATATAAAGGCCAGTAGCCGCATTTTGAGGCAAGTTCGGCTTGTGCGCCGGATTTGCCAAGCCCGCCTTTGATACCATGCGCGATGCAAGGGGAGTAAGCTATAATCAACGAAGCCCCGTCATAACTTTCCGCTTCTTCTATGGCTTTGATGGTCTGCGCCGCTGAAGCGTTGGAGTTAATCTGCGCGACATAGATATTTTCATAAGTCATAGCTATATAACCCAAATCTTTTTTCTGTACCGCTTTACCTGACGCCGTAAACTGTGCTATTGAGCCTGTTCTTGAAGATTTTGAGCTTTGACCGCCAGTATTCGAGTAAACTTCCGTATCAAGCACCATCAGATTTATATTCTCGCCGCTTGCTAATACATGATCAAGTCCGCCGTAGCCTATATCGTAAGCCCAACCGTCCCCGCCGATTATCCATTGGGAGCGTCTGGCAAGGTGCATTTTCAGGTTTAATATCTGTTTTACTTCGGCGATTTGCGCGCTTTTTTCCAAAAGCGGCACAAGCGCGTTTCTAATCTGCAAACTTTTAACTCTATCGTTTTTGAACTCAATCCACTCTTTAAATAAAGCCGCCAATTCGCCCGAAACCTTATCTTTCGCACGCTCCATCAAATCTATTATGCGATGCCTCATAGTCTCTGTGGCTACTTTCATGCCAAGCCCGAATTCCGCGTTGTCTTCAAACAGCGAATTTGCCCATGAAGGACCTCTTCCATCGCTGTTTTTTCTATAAGGAGTAGAAGGAGCGGATGCGCCGTAGATAGACGAACAGCCTGTGCCGTTAGCAATACTCATACTTTCTCCGAACAGCCTTGTAACAAGCGTTACATAAGGAGTTTCGCCGCATCCCGGACATGCGCCGTGAAATTCAAAAAGAGGTTGAGCGAAGCCTACGCCTTTTACGCTGTTTTTATTTAAAATATTATCTTTATACGTAACTTTTTTAAATAGATAATCCGCGCTCTCCTGCTCTCCTGCGTCAAGCAATTCTTGCAAAGGAACCATCTGCAAAGATTTCTCTTTCGTAGGACATGCCGCTACGCACAAATCGCAGCCCGTACAATCAAGCGGAGATACTTGAATCTTATATTTAAGATCATCAACGCCTTTTCCTTTAGCGTCTATAGCATGGTTTTTTACCCCTTCGGTTGCCGCGGCAAACTCTTTATCGTCTATCAAAAATCCTCTTATAACGGCATGCGGACATGCAAACACGCACTGGTTGCACTGGATACAGTTCTCTTCTATCCATTTTGGGACGCTTACGCCCACGCCCCTTTTTTCGTATTCTGTAGAGCCGTGTTCCATAGAGCCGTCTTCGTAGCCTTTAAATACCGAAACGGCAAGCGAATTGCCTCTTGCGGCGTTTACGGGTTTGGCGATTTTCTCCACATATTCCGTACCTTTGTAATTGTCAATTTTCACGCCATCATCATCCGGAAGGTTTGCCCATGCAGGATCAACCGTAACTTTCACAAGCCCTTCCGCGCCTAAATCTATAGCTTTGTAATTCATTTCAACTATCTGGTCGCCTTTTTTGCCGTAAGCCTTATAGGCTTGTTTTTTCATGAACTCTTGAGCTTTTTTATAATCAATAATATCGGCAAGCTTGAAAAATGCCGATTGCATTATCGTATTGCTGCGGTTGCCAAGACCGATTTCACGGGCTAATTTGGTAGCGTTGATGATATAAAAATCAGCATTTTGACGCGCTAAGATTTTTTTGACTTTGTTTGGAATCCTCTCCACTGTCTCTTTTTCGTCCCAAATGGAATTCAATAAAAATGCGCCGTTTTTTCTGATGCCGTCAACAACATCGTAAAGCTCTAAATACGCCGCGACCGAACATGCGACAAAGTGCGGATTTGAAACAAGATATGTTGAGCGGATAGGTTTTTTGCCGAATCGCAAATGCGACCTTGTAAAGCCGCCCGATTTTTTAGAGTCGTATGCAAAATATGCCTGCGAATACATATCCGTCTCATCGCCGATAATTTTAACCGAACTTTTATTCGCTCCGACCGTTCCGTCCGCGCCAAGTCCGTAAAAAAGACACTCTTTTGTATCATCATCACTCAAATCAACGCCTTCCACAGGCTCAAGCGATTTAAATGTAACATCGTCTTTTATGCCTATCGTGAAGTCTGATTTGGGACTGCTTGCGTCCAAATTTTGAAATACTGCCAAAATATGCGAAGGCGTTACGTCTTTTGAAGCAAGTCCGTATCTTCCGCCTACTATCAAAGGAGCGTTCGGCTTATCGTAAAATGCGGCTCTAATATCCAAAAAGAGCGGTTCGCCCACAGAGCCGGACTCTTTTGTCCTGTCAAGAACGGCTATTTTTTTGACAGTTTTGGGCATGACGGCAAATAGATACTTTAAGCTGAAAGGTCTGTAAAGATGCGGTATGATAAGTCCGACTTTTTTGCCCTGCGAAATCAAATAATCAACCGTCTCTTTGATGCACTCCGTAGCAGAACCCATAGCGACTATAATATTTTCAGCCTCTTTATGACCGTAAAATACGAACGGCGCGTAATCTCTTCCCGTTACTTTTGATATCTCCTTCATGTATTCGGCTACTACATCGGGTAATGCTTCGTAAATTTTGTTTTGCGCTTCGCGTCCTTGAAAATAGATATCGTCGTTTTGGGCGCTTCCTCTTGTTTTGGGATTGTCCGGAGTTAAAGCGGCGTCTCTAAAAGCCTGCAAAGCGTCTCTATCCAAAAGACTGTCAAATACGGCATAATCCATAACTTCTATTTTTTGCACTTCATGAGAGGTTCTAAATCCGTCAAAAAAGTGCAAAAACGGCACTCTTCCTTTTATCGCGCTAAGGTGCGCTGCGCCGGCTAAATCCATGACTTGCTGCACAGATCCGGACGAAAGCATGGCAAAGCCGGTCTGCCTACATGCGTAAACATCCTGATGGTCGCCGAAAATCGAAAGCGCGTGCGTAGCAAGCGTTCTTGCGCTCACATGTATAACGCCAGGAAGCAGCTGCCCCGCTATTTTGTACATATTTGGAATCTTTAAAAGCAATCCCTGCGAAGCGGTATAAGTCGTAGTCAGCGCGCCTGCCTGCAAAGAGCCATGCACAGTGCCAGCCGCGCCGCCTTCGCTTTGCATCTCAACGACTTTAACGGGCATTCCGAAAAGATTTTTTTTGCCCTGAGCAGCCCACACATCGGTAAAATCAGCCATCGGGGAAGATGGAGTGATAGGATAAATACCAGCGACTTCAGTGAATGCGTAAGAGGCGTAAGCGGCGGCTTCGTTGCCGTCCATTGTTCTCATAACCTTAGCCATAAATACCGTCTCCTTATAATCAATTTTTTTATTTATAAAATGTAGATGATTTTACCCATTATTTTCTTAATTATCTAAAAAAACAGACGGTTTAAGGCGTTTTATTAAGTTTGCGCGCAAATAAGTGTTACTACTTGTAAATAATCGCGATTATAACTCAAAGTAAGCCTTTTTCGGCTTACTTTTTCGGAAGCGTTATCTAATTTCAAAAACGGCGATTGTGCCCGAAACTTCATTGGCTGTAAATAAAATAGTTCTATTTGTGGGGCTATCTTCCGAACTTACCGCATGAAGTCCCTCTACGCCCAAATCTCCCATTTGCGCAAGTTCCGTTCCATTGAAATTGCGCGTATTGATGTAGTCGTAAAATTGCGGATTAAAAGGATCCGTTATATCATACGCCATGACGCCGCCAAATCTTTCAAGCCCTGTGAATGCGTATATTTTTTCATTTGTCTTTGCGGCGGTAATATATTCGGGCTCCGGTCCTTTTTTGCCGCTGCGGCTGTCCAATTCGTTATTTGTGTGGGAAGCGTTGAAAAATGCGGGATAATACTGCGCGATAAACTCTTCAAAATCGCTGCCGCTGTCATATATCTGCGTCATGTCGGCGGTATTGTAGATAGAAAAGGAACGCCCGCCCAAAAGATAGTTTTTGTCTGTTTCAAGCCCATCTTTTTGGCTTATGTCTATCGTTTCTACCTTTTTGCCGTTGATTTTTAAACTGTCCGTTATGTCCGTATCGCTTCCCCATTCTCTCGCGTCTCCTTCGTTAGCCGTGAGCAGATATTTGCCGCCGTTTACCTCAAAAATGGCAATTCCGTCAGGCATGTACGCTCCGTATAAATTTTGCGCCGCGATATTTATAACGCCGTCTTTTACCGCGTCAAGCGCGGCAGCGTTATGATTCTTAAATCCAAGCGGTTTTATGTCTGTAAATTCGCCTTTTGCAATATCAAGCATGGCAGCGGCATTTGCCTCTTGCAGCGACACGAATGCCGTTTGGCCGCTTACTGCGATATATTCGGGTTCAAAATCATTTGAGGGAAGCGAGCCTTTTTTCAAAATGACGCCGCTGTTTGCCAAATCCCCGCGCCGCGCGTCAAATGCCGTAAAATCAACCGTTTTTACCGTATCCTCAGACATATCAACAATGGTAACGGAGCCTTTTGGGTCTATCTCGCCGTATCCTTCGCGCGGTTCGCCCTCATTCGCGCTTAAAATATATCTGCCTTCGTCTGCAAAGCAAATCATATCAGGCTGTACGCCGGCTTCATATCTTTTGAGAAATTCCCCTTCATAATTCAAAATTACGATAGAGCCGTTGTCGGCATATCCCTTAGCTTGTACAGAGAGCGCGATAATGTCGTTTTTCGTATCCACATCAACGCTTGTTACATCGCCGTAGGAAAATCCTTTATCTCCCGCCATCGCCGCTATATCTATGCGTTTATAGAGCCGCATATGCGTAAATTTGTCCGATAAAAGCGTGTCGGCATTTACTATATCAATGCTTCCGAGCGCACCGTTTACCATGTATATCTTTTTATTGTCTTTATTATAAACAACGATTTCGGCTATGCCGCCGTCCTCATTAACGCTGCCCGTACTGTAAGAACCGATATGCGTCAAATGCCCGTTTAAACCTTTTTGCAAATTAGTTTCGGAATTGTTATTTGACGAATTATCGTCTGACGAACAGCCTATTAGCGCAAGCGCCGATAAAACAACAGCTTTTTGTTTCAAAGAAAACATCTGCTTCTCCTTTTTTTGATGCGGATATTTTACGGTTTATTAATGACAAAGCGGTTACGGTTTTTTATGAGGGTTATGATGGAAAATATAAAAACCGCCGACTTCTACACGCCAAAACCGCTTTTTGTTCCGCAGGATAATTTCGCCCTCTTTGAAAGACTTTTTACTTAAACAGATTTGTTCAGACTTGAGTGTCCGGGCTTTAGAGAATATTATGTAGGTTATAGCGGTTATTAGAGGCTTAAGAAGTTTTTCTTTTTTTATTCTTTTCCGCTATGGATATATATTCAAAACTATTATTTGTTAATTTCGCAATTACTGCTCTTTCTCCTCCTTAAAATATTATAATATCTCCTCATAGATATATTATTTAGCGCATAATAACTTTTATCTTTATGAAATTCTATTATTTAGATTGCGCCGCGTTCGATTATATGAAATTGTTGGTTTACTATAATGCTGTTTTTTAAATTGCACTTAGTTTTATACGCTTTTGTTCCGTAATTGTTCTTCTATATATTTTCGCCTTAAATGTCTATAAGCGTTTTTTAAAAACGCCGCAAAACTGTCATGCGAAAACTTTAGCGCAAAAAAAATATATCTGCTGATATTGTTTTTTGAATATCAATCCGCAGTTTTTCGCTGCCGCGCAAGCCTAAAAAGACGAAATAGTTTTTAGCGCGATTAAAAAGGCTTGGTTTTTACAGTTCGGGTTTCATCGGTCTAAAATGGCATTGACGCCGCAAAAGGCTTAATTTTTAAAGTTTTTGATATGCCTCACGGCTTCAAGAGTATCTTTGAAAATGGCATCTGTATATTTTGCCAAATCCTCTTTTTTACCGTATCCGCACAACACCGCGGCGCATTTTATGACGGATGCCGCGCCTGCGCCCATGTCCAAAATCGTATCGCCGATTATCCATGCGCTATTTTTATCGGCATTCATCGCTTCCAAAGCCTTTAAAACAGGCTCGGGATGAGGTTTGGTATTTTTCACATCTTCGCGCCCGACGACAGTTTCAAAAAGCTGCAAAATCCCAAAATGCGCCAATATCTCTTTCGTATAAAGCGCAGTTTTTGTCGTAACGATGCCAAGCCGCGCGAACTCATGCGCCTCTTCTACCGCCTCTTTTGCCCCATTTATCAAAACGGTTTTTTGTGTCGCGACAGTTTTATAGCGATTTTTATAGGCATGCACAAATTCGTCTGTTTTGTCTGCTTCTATGCCGAGCCGTTCAAATATAATGTCAAGAGGATAGCCGATAAGCGAAACTATTTTATCAGTGTCGGCGAAACGAACTCCCATACTTTTCGCCGCCGCTTCAAAACTTTCCAAAATCGCGCTCGTGGAATCAATCAGTGTGCCGTCCATGTCAAAAAGTATGGTTAAATTTTTCATGCCAAAATCATAGCGAAAATTTCTTGAAAAATGAGAAGCTGCATTTAAATGTATGAAATTGCGGACAAAAAGAATTTATTACTTTAAAAATACTGAAATATTAAAATCATAAATAGTGGTAAAAATGTTGTAAAAATGCAATCATTTAATATATTTGAAGTTATATTTTTTAAAGTAAAAATTGTCATAATTTGTTGTTTTCAATCTATATTGCAAATTGAAAACAGTTGCATGATGGGCGCTGGTTTTGGAGAAAATTTACTTTACCTGCCAAAAAAGCGTTAGATGCCTTAAAAACAAGTGTTGTGCAAATTGGAGGCTGGTATATTTTTGGTGTGAACCCCGCCTTTTGGGCGGGGGAACTATTTATTATAAAAATGCAGAAATCAAAAACCGTTTTTCATGGATATTAAACTTGAAAATCGAAAATTTTCTGCGCACTGCAAGCCCATGCGCGCCGTAATCGCCGCCCAAACGCCCGTAATTTGCCGCGAAAGCAAAAATCCTCTGAAAACCAAAAACACAAATCAAGACAAAATTATCGCCTTTAAGAATTTTAAATACTTGCAAGAGCGCGTGAAAGCAAAAAAACCGCTTCATGCAAACCAACCAAAGCATAAAATCATTTTTTCATGGACATGTAACTGTTCAGCGCGCCGATATATGCCTGCGCGGTGGCGTACATGGTGTCCACATTCAGACCGTGTCCTATTATCGGTTTGCCGCCGTCAAAAGATACTTTTACTATTACTTTGGCGAGCGCGTCTTTTCCTTGGCTTACGGCATCGACTTTATAATCTCTCAATTCGCCGCGCACGGCGCAGACTCTGTCTATCACTTTAAATACCGCATCCATAGTGCCGTTTCCGATAGCTGCATCCGTTATAAGGGCGTTTTCATGTTTTATCGTAATCGCCGCATTTGGCACGCCTCCCGGGTTGCAGTCGCTAAGCTGCAGGGTAACAAGCTCAAATATTTGAGGTATTTTCGTAATCTCTTCAGCTACCAATGCCCTGATATCGTCATCGAAAATCTCTTTTTTCTGATCTGCCAAAATTTTAAACTTTTCAAACGCTTCATTAATTTCATCATCTTTTAGCGTATATCCCAATGACTGCAATCTATCCTTAAAAGCGTGGCGTCCGGAGTGTTTGCCAAGCACCAAATTATTTTTATCAAGCCCTATATCGCTTGGCTGGATAATCTCGTAAGTCTCTTTATTTTTCAAAACGCCGTCTTGATGTATGCCGCTCTCATGGGCAAAAGCGTTTTTGCCGACTATCGCTTTATTTGGCTGAGGCTCAATGCCCGTTATCAACGAAACAAGCTTGCTTGCAGGATAAATCTCTTTCGTGTTAATATTGGTATAAAGCGGCGCAAATATATCCTGCCTTGTTTTTATCGCCATGACTATCTCTTCAAGCGCGGCGTTTCCGGCGCGTTCGCCAAGTCCGTTTACCGTGCATTCCACTTGTCTTGCGCCGTTTTCAACAGCCGCTAATGAATTTGCGACAGCCAAGCCTAAATCGTTATGATTATGCACTGAAATTACCGCTCTACCGTTCACAAAATCGCTAAGTTCTTTTATGCGCGCTCCTATTTCGTTTGGAAGTCGGTATCCTACGGTATCGGGGATATTTAGCGTAGAAGCCCCCGCATTTATAACGGCGTCCAAAACTTCTTTCAAAAAGCTTATTTCGCTTCGTCCCGCATCTTCGCAGCTAAATTCTACATCGTTCGCGAAAGTTCTGGCGTATTGCACGGCTTGTACGGCTCTTTTTAACACTTCGTCAGGTTTCATTTTGAGTTTGTATTCCATGTGAATAGGACTTGTGGCTAAAAACACATGCACTCTTTGGTATTTTGCCGCAGATATAGCCTCTGCCGCCGCTTTTATATCTTTTTCAACACATCTTGCAAGCGAGCAGACCGTACTTTTGTCTATCTGTTCGCTTATTCTTTTTATGGCGTCAAAATCGCCCGGACTTGCCGCGGCAAATCCCGCCTCTATGATATCAACGCCAAGCCTTTGCAACTGCAAAGCTATCTGTATTTTTTCTTCCGTGTTCATGGAAGCGCCGGGACTTTGTTCGCCGTCTCTTAGGGTCGTATCAAAGATTTTAATTATATTGTTATTCATTTTTTATATCCTTTTAAGTTTATAAGTAAAAGATGCTTCAAAGCATCACAGAAAAGTTGAAACAAAATTACAGGGAAAAAAGTGCGGATAAGCGAAGCAGGAGAGCGTTTTTGATCTCGATTTTGGGCAAAATTTTGATATATTTTTCGATGCCGATAGTTACGCCGTTCATAACATTCTCCTTTGTTTAAAAATTAAAGTCAGCTATTATACTTGTTTTTTTTGATTTTTGCAACAATATAATTATATATAACCCTTGCAATGCCGTATGCGACATAAATCGTAATAAAAAAAGTAATCGCGGTTATTCTAAAAATATAAATCGTTGAAAAGACGACTATCAAAATAGTCAAAATTTTGATATTTTGAGACTTTTTCAAATCCATCTTTTTAAAACTTGGGTATCTTATATTGCTCACCATTAAAAACGCCGCAAGCGCCTGCAAGGCTAAAAGCGCAAATTCAAAACCTTTGAATATTTCGTGATTTTGAAACATAAGCCCCCACATAATGACCAAAACTGCCGCTGTTGGTATAGGCAAACCTATAAATACGGAAGGCTCGGAAGAGGGGCTCATGACATTAAATCTTGCCAGCCTTATCGCGCCGAATACCGTGTAAATAGCGGCAAACAGTACGCCCACTCTTCCATAATCATCTCCCACGCTAAAATAAAAAAACATAGCCGGAGCAACGCCGAACGCTATTACATCGGCCAACGAGTCAAACTCTACGCCGAATTTGCTCGTAGTTTTCGTAAGTCTGGCTACTCTGCCGTCAAGTCCATCGCAAATAAGCGCGAGCATGATATAAAAAGCCGCTCTGCTGAAATTGTCCTGTGAAGCCGCGACTATGGAAGCGATTCCTAAAAATGCGCACACAGCCGTGAAAAGATTCGGCAGCAGATAGCCAAAATAGAGTTTTCCGTTTTTTGTTTCGTTTTCCATCGTTAATCCTTATAAGCAAAATATCCCATAACGCTTTCGCCGCCCTTGACATAGTCTCCTGTGGAGAATTTTATCCTTGAATCAAACGGCAAAAACAGTTCCACTATACCGTCAACCATGAAAGCGACTCTCGCGCCGCTTCTGATATTTCCCTTCTCTTTTGAGAGGTATAGCCTGCGGCTGAACGCTCCCGCGCGCAGCCTTATCGCAAAATTGTCATTTCCTTTGGCGCACTTCATGTCAATGCGTTCATTCAAAATAAAAGCCTCTTTTGCATGCGGCGGCAAAAACAGTCCATGAACAGTCTTTGCGCTTGTTAAAACCGCCGTTGCGGGAAAACGCACCATACTGACATCAAAGGGCAAAGAACGAATCCTTATATAGAGGCATTTTTCGCCGCCGCTCAATTCGTCCGCACTCTGTTCTATCGCCGTAATTTTCCCGTCAATCGGCGCTAAAATAGCCAAAGGGTCGTCTTCTGCGGCGATTCTTTCGGGATTTCTATATATAAAAAGTAAAAATATCAAAACAAAAAGCATAAGCCATGCCGCAAAATGCGTCCATGCGGCGAATAAAAATAGCGCAAAAGCCACGCCGCAGACTTTCCATCCCTCTTTGGCGATGATTTGCGTTGTCGTAAATGAGCCGTTCATGCAATGCCTTTTGCTTTTTTAAGCGCGCTTGCATGCCGTATGCAAAACCTTGCCGTAAAAAAACGGCAATGCTTTATGAAAGCGGTATGGTCCTTCCCGCAAATGATTTTGACCTTTATAAATGCGCTTGCGTATCTTGCCGTTATCATTAAAAACAGAGCGCGTTTAAATTTTAAAAACAAATTCATGAAGCAAGCTTTTATTACGAAAAAATTTTCTGGTAAGCCGCACATAAATTTTTCATTCGTTTTATTGCGCAATTTTTTTACAAGTTTCATGAATGCGATTGTTGCCGCCGCGCGCAGAGCTTTAATATTTATATTTTGGCGTATGTGAAAATCCAGCCTGTTTTGCATGAAAAATAGAATCAAACCATAAAGGCTTTTTGATGTGGATTTTAACATGCAGCGCATTGTCATGAGTTTTGATTTTCCTTTTTTGGAGTATTTTCGTTTGCTTCTTTTAATATATCGGCTTGTATGCGCGTAACCAAGCCGCGTTCCTGCTCAAAATCTCTGATGATTTTTCTGAATTCTTCGCCGTCTATCGTCTCTTTATCATACAACGCTTTGACGGTATTTTCTATCGCGCCCGCGTACTCTTCAAGCGTTTTTATGACGATATTAAAGCGTTCGTCAAGTTTATCCTTGACGAATTTATCTATCGCTTCGGCAGTTTTTTCACTGTAGTCTTTAATAGTCTGTCCGCCGTTTAAAAAAAGATTTGTCTGTCTTTCCAATACCATAAGTCCTGCTACTTCGCTCATGCCGTACATGCCGACCATAGTTTTGATAATGTTTGTGGCTCTTTCAAGGTCGTTTGACGCGCCGCTTGAAACTTCGCCTAAAAAGAGTTTTTCAGCCGCGCGCCCTGCCAGCAGTACATCTACTTTGGCGATAAGCTCATGCTGTTGATACAAATAGCGGTTTTCTTCGGGAGTATTCATAGAGTATCCAAGCGCGCCGATACCGCGCGGCACGATAGTAACTTTTGTCGTTTTTGTAGAGCCTTTTGTCAGTTCTCCTATCAACGCATGACCGCTTTCATGATAAACTACTATCTTTTTTTCTTTCGGATTTATCGCGCGTCCTTTTTTCTTCAAGCCGATAGCCGCTCTCTCAAAAGCTTCCAAAAAATCCTTTTGTTCTACCTGCTCTTTTGTTTCGCGTCCGGCTAAAAGCGCGGCTTCATTTATGATATTTGCCAAATCCGCTCCCGCAAAGCCGACTGTGAGCCTTGCTATCTCTTCCAAATCCACATCTTTGGCTATTTTCAAATCTTTTATATGTACTTTCAATATCGCGACTCTGCCTTGAAAATCGGGTCTATCCACGACGACTTGCCTGTCAAAACGACCGGGTCTTAAAAGCGCGGCATCCAAAACTTCGGGTCTATTGGTAGCCGCCAGAACGATAACGGGAGAAGAGTCCGAAGCAAAGCCGTCCATTTCAGCCAAAAGCTGATTTAAAGTCTGCTCTCTTTCATCATTGCCGCCAAGTTGTCCGCCTGCGGCGCGGCTTTTGCCTATGGCATCTATCTCGTCTATAAAAACGATAGCAGGAGCCTCTTTTTTCGCGTTATTAAACAGTTCCCTTACTCTGCTGGCTCCCACGCCTACAAACATCTCTATAAAACTTGAGCCGGAAACCGAAAAAAACGGAACGTCAGCTTCTCCCGCGACTGCTTTTGCAAGCAGCGTTTTGCCCGTTCCCGGAGGTCCTACTAAAAGAACGCCTTTCGGAATTTTCGCTCCAAGCCTTATATATCTGTCCGGGTGGCGCAAAAAATCCACTATCTCTACAACTTCCTCTTTTGCCTCTTCAACCCCCGCCACATCGGAGAATTTGACTTTGGGCTTTTCGGAGTTTACGAGTTTTTTACTGTTGCCCGCGCCCAAAATGCCGCTTCCCATATTTTTTTGCATGCGGCTTACGAAAAACATCCAAAGCGCGAAAAATACAAACAAAGAGAGTATCACTGAAAACGCGTTGCCGAACCATTTTGACTCTCTATGCCCGCCGTAAGCTACATTTTTTTCATCTAAAAGCGGCACAAGCGATGTGTCTTCGCCCACTCTTTGAGCGATATATTTTATTTTCGGAGCGTCTTTTGAAAAGGCTATCACAGTCTCATCGCTGATGCTCGCGCTCTCTATTTTATTGTTTTTGATAAGCTCTTTTATCTCATAGTAAGCTACATTTTTAGTTTGCGCGTTGGCATTTGCAGCTTCGCCGAACTCGGAACTTGGAGTAACGAAAGTTTTGAAAATAAATATCACCGCTATGGAAAAGAGCGCAAATACAAACAACGGATTTTTATTAAAAAAATTGTTGTTATCATTTTGCGGCTGACGGTTGTTGTTGTCGTTTTGTCCCATTTTTCACCTTTTATAAACTAATGTGCGCCACTCGTTTGCCTTAAACTCATCTATTAAAATGAGCGGGGCGTAGCATTCTTTAATCTGTTTGACATATTTATCCAAAATGCCCGACAATATCAAAATGCCCTCCTCATGCAAGACATTCGCAAGGTCGTTTTTTATCGCCAAGAGAACATCGGCAATGATATTGGCGGTTATTATATTGTATTTTATATCGTTTGCATACTTTTTTACGCCGTTTACTGAACCAATCCATGCGTTTTTATGCTTGACGCCGTTTTGGAAAAAATTCTCTTTTGCCGAAATTAAAGCCTGTTCGTCCGTATCGCATATATCGGCAATGGCTCCGAGTTTTGACGCCGCTATGGCTAAAATGCCGCTTCCTGTTCCGACATCAAGCATTCTACTGCCGATATTTATATATCTTTGCGCCATCAGCAAGCAGCCGTAAGTGCTTTCATGATGACCTGAACCAAACGCTAAAGCGGGATTTATGACGATATCGGTAAAGCCTTCCTTCGGCTCTTTCCAGCTCGGACGGATATAAAAAGCGCCGACGCTTATCGGCTGTACGCTTTCTTGATATTTTTTTACCCAATCTTCGTTTGGCTTTTGAACGACAGCCGTTTCGACCTCTATGCCAAGCCTTTTAGCATATTCTTTGACGCCGAATTCTATAATATCCAAAGGCTCTTCGCTTCTTAATATAAGTATGCCGTCATTTTCTTCAACGGCGTTTGTAAATGTGAGTAGAAAATCGCTGAAAATCTCTGCATGCGAAGCCGTTTTAACAGTCAATTCAAAGTAATTTTCACTCATTAAAACCTCAATTTCTAAACCCATATATTTATAAAAAGGTTTATTTTAGCCAAAAATAGTTTGAATATGCCTTACAAAACGCGCGAAATTGCCTCTTTCAAGTCTATCGTGCCTTCGTAATAGGCTTTGCCTATGATAACGCCGTCTATTTTTTGCGTTTTTAAAAGCGCGTTTATATCTCTCATGTCTCTTACGCCGCCGCTTGCTATCGTGGGAAGTTTGGAAGCCTCCGCGATTTCAAGCGTAAATTCTACATTCACGCCCGATAACATGCCGTCTTTGCTTACGTCTGTGCAGATAATGGCGCTGACTCCGACATTGGCAAACTTTCGAGCCAATTCGGAAGCTTTGATGTTTGAAGTCTGCGCCCAGCCCTCTACCGCCGTGAAGCCATTAATCGCGTCAATTCCTACGGCAATCGGATATTTTTTGCTCATCTCTTCTATAAATTTTGGATTTTTCAGCGCGATAGAGCCTAAAATCACTCTGTTTATGCCCATGTCAATATATTTTTTGATACTCTCTTCGTCTCTTATGCCGCCGCCAAGCTCTATTTGCAGAGCTGTTTTATTTCTGATTTTTCGTATCGCTTCCAGATTTTTAGGCTCACCCGCAAACGCGCCGTTTAAATCCACAAGATGAAGCCATTTTGCGCCCGCTTTTTCAAATCCGTCGGCAAGCTCCCATGGAGCGTGAGAGTAAATTTTCGCGCTTTGCATCAAACCTTTGCTGAGCCTTACGGCCAATCCGTCTTTCAAGTCAATCGCAGGAAGTATTTGCATTTAAAGTTCCATAAAATTTTTATATATTTTAAGTCCGTTCTCATGGGACTTTTCGGGATGCGGCTGAAAACCGAAGATATTGTTTTTTTGCACAACGCTCGCAAAATCATATCCGTAATGCGTCTGCGCGCTGACATATTTATCGCTTGTTTGCACATGAAAGCTATGTACAAAGTATAAATATGTGCCGTCGTTTATATCTTTCAAAAGAGGATTTTTTTGTACTATTTTTAAAGAATTCCAGCCTACATGAGGCACTTTCAAAAGCTCGTCAAATCTGCTTTTATCAAACATCACAACATCGCCTTCTATAAGTCCAAGCCCTTCATGTTCGCCGAATTCAAAGCTTTTTTTGAACAGCAGCTGCATGCCAAGGCAAATGCCAAGCAGCGGTTTGCCGCTGTTTGCAAACTCTTTTACCGCCAAATCCAAGCCGCTTTTGCTTAAAAATTTCATCGCGTCGCCGAATGCGCCAACTCCGGGCAAAATCGCTTTTTGATACTGTTTCAACTCTTTCGGATTTTTCACCAAAACGGCTTTTCCGCCCATTTTTTCAAAGGCGTTTATCACGCTTTGCAAATTTCCCATATTATAATCAATAATGGCTATCATTGTCTCTTCTTTTTTGTGTTTACAAGGTACAAATATACGGACAATCCTATCAAAAGCAGCGTTACTCCGCCCAGCAGATAAACCGCGTATATGATATTGGCGGTCTCTTCTTTGGCGGCAAACTTAAATACAAGCATCAAAGATTCGATAGCCAAAGCTATGACTATGGAGCCTAAAAATCGTACCATTGTTTTATGTACGCCGCCGTTTTTAACTTTTTTGCTGCGCCCCAAAACCTCTTCTTCAAAGATGGTTTTGACCAAATCAAAAATGGCAAGCGATAGCGTCAAAAGTATGGTCGCTTTGAACATTTCTTCTATATTGATGGCGGCGAGATTGAAGCCGTTTTGAAGGAAATTTTCTATGCCGTTGAAAAATACGACAGAAGATACCAAAAACAGCGCTATGGCAAACAAGGTATAGATAATTTTTGAAAAATATCCGAAAAAGTTGTCAAGTTTGCTTGTGTTTGAGATTTTTAAAATATCGTCAAGCGAAATATCAATGCAAATCACATAGCAAAGTTCGCCCTTGTCGTTATATAAAGGAAAACCCGCCGTTACGGACAGAGCGTTTGTCAAGCTTGAAGGATAAGGGTCTGTTAAAACGCAGCGTTTCTCTTTTACGGTGCGGTAAAAATAGGCTTTATTGCTCCTGTTTGCCCCTTTTCCCAATACAAAATCGGGATTTTTGGAGATATTGTCGATAATCTGATCGCCTTTTGTGTCAAGCACATACAAAGCTTCAAAATTATCAACCTCATGGGCGATTTTATCAAGCTGAACTAAAATGTTATCAAGCTGGGGCGAGGGCATATTGTTATGAATATTTCTTGTAAAAAGATAGCACAAATAGGCTCTTGCCTGATAACGAATCTCGGAAAACCGCTGAATATCTCTAATGGTCATCTCAAAGCCTTTCTAAAAATATCTTAATTTTAGCCGCAATCATTAACATGTCGGTAACAGCCGCTTTTTACGACTTGCCGTACATGTAATTTGTCGCTTCCACAAAGCCTTCTATACTGCCGCAGTCAAATCTTATGCCTTCAAATTTATACCCCAAAACTCTTCCCTCTTTTGCCTGCGCCTTCAAAGCGTCCGTTATTTGAAGTTCGCCGTTTACGCCCGCTTTTATAGAGCGCAAAATATCAAATATATCAGGCGTTAAGATATACCGCCCGATAATCGCCAAATCGGAAGGCGCGGTTTCATTTGAGGGCTTTTCTACCATGTCGGCTATTTGGACGATACCGCCGTTTTGCTTTATTGGATTTATGATGCCGTATTTGTGCGTTTCATTGCGCGGCACTTCCATGACGGCTACGATGGAGCATTGATGTTTATTGTAAACTTTTTTCATCTGCTTCAAAACTCCCTCGTTGTCATTTACGCACAAATCGTCCGCGAGTATTACCGCAAACGGTTCTTGTCCTATCAGCGGCTCGCCTTTGAGTATCGCGTCCCCAAGCCCTCTCATCTCTTTTTGCCTGATATATGTAAAAACGCATGAATTTTGGATATGCCTAATCTCTTTTAAAAGCGGCTCTTTGGACGAGCCTTTGATCTGGTGTTCAAGTTCGTAGCTTATGTCAAAATAATCCTCAAGCGCTCTTTTGCCGCGTCCCGTTACTATCGCCATGTTGTGTATCCCCGCTTCCATAGCCTCTTCTACGCCGTAATGTATGAGCGGTTTTGTGATAATGGGCAGCATCTCTTTGGGCAGGGATTTTGTAGCGGGCAAAAATCTCGTCCCGTATCCCGCCGCAGGGAAAAGGCATTTTTTTATCATGAGAATCCTTAATTAATTTTATGGTAGTATTCAGACTTGGTATTGTATAGAAAAATGTTTGATAATAAGCTTTGATTTTTACATCTGGTTTTTGGAAAAATTTGCGCATGAAATACGAAAATATCTTAATCATAAAAATGAGTTCTCTTGGCGACATTTTGCACGCTCTGCCTTTTGCCGCCGCGCTTAGGACGCATTTTAAAGACTCTAAAATTTCATGGCTTGTACAGCCTGAATTTGCGGATTTTATACCGCTTGGAGGCGTGATTGACGAAGTGATAGAGTTTGACAAAAAAGGCTTTAAAAAGCTCTCATGGACAGAAAAGATAAAATATTTTTTCCACATGCGCCGTATGCTCCGCTCTAAAAAATTTGATTTGGCGATAGATATGCAAGGACTTTTCAAAAGCGCGGTTTTTGCGGCTTTGAGCGGCTCTAAGACACGCATAGGATATTGCGAAATGAGGGAGTTTAGCTCTCTTGTGAGCAAACCGATATGCGGCAAAAACAGAAACGCGCATGTGATAGAGCGGTATTTGGATGTTGCGAGATTTTTAGGAGCGGAAATTAAAAAGATAGAGTTTCCCATGCCAAATTTATCTGAAGCGGAAGAGAGCCTCAAAGAGAAGTTAAAAACGCTAAATTTTGGTAAAAACAACGGTGGACTCGACGAAAAAAACAGCTTCGGCGGCGGGTTTGATATCGGCGTTAAATATGTCGTTTTTGCCATAGGCGCCAGATGGCGGACGAAAGAGTGGATTATGGCGCATTTTGCGAAATTGGCGCAAATGATAACGAAAGACGGCTATTTTATCGTTTTGGCAGGCGCGAAAAGCGAAAAAGAAAAAGGCGAAGCTATATGCGCGCAATGCGAAAAAATCATAGACTTAACGGGCGAAACGACTCTCAAAGAGCTTGCCGTTTTGATTAAGCATTGCGCGTTTTTTGTTAGCGCGGACACGGGACCTTTGCATTTGGCGACAGCTTTTCAAAAGCCTCTCGCGGCTCTTTACGGACCGACTTTGGCGGCAAGAACGGGACCGTATGCCAATAAAAACGCTTCGGTTATCGTCTCGCCTGCGCCATGTGCGGGCTGTCTTAAAAAAAGCTGCCGCGATTGGCGCTGCATGAGAGAGATAACTCCCGAGGCGGTATATAAAGTTTTTAAAGAAAAGATAAATGTTTGACAATAAAAAAATTTTAGTAACATTTTTGATGCATCTTGGAGATTTGATATTGGTAACGCCTTTTATTAGAGCTTTGAGAAATGCCGCTCCAAATGCTCACATATCAATGCTTGTGGACGATAAATTAAAAGATGTCGTACTGTTCAATCCGAACTTAAATCAAGTCCTGACCATAGATAAAAAAGGCGGCGGCAATAAAATATCGGCTCTTTTGAAATGCGCGAAAGATTTAAGTTCTCAAAATTTTGACATGGTTATAAATCTGCATCCGAACGAGAGATGTTCTTTTATCTGCGCTTTTACAAAGACGGCTTTTCGCACGGGAACTTCGCATGGGCTTTTCAGGTGGAGATGGGATAAATATATCAAGCTTGACAGAACTTTGCATGCGGCGGATATGTATCTTGAAGTGTTGCGCGAGCTTGGGGTTGAAAATATTGACGGCGGCGGGCTTGAGATTTTTCCTTCGTCCGCGCATTTTAAGGAAGCCGATGATTTTTGGCGTTTAAACGGCGTAAAATCCGAAGATAAACTTATAGGTTTTAACATAGGCAGCGCAGTTGTAACGAAACGATGGGCAAGCGAACGATTTGCAAAAACCGCTGATATATTTCATCTGGAAGGCTATAAGATAGTATTTTTCGGCGGTAAAATGGATATGGAGATGGTCATGGAAGCCGTGGGATACATGCGCTCTTCGCCGATAATCGCCACAGGCGTTTTTAGCATAGGAGCGTTGGCGGCGGCAATGAGGCGTTGTTCGCTTATCATCACGAACGACAGCGGTCCTATGCATGCGGCTATCAGCCAAAATGTGCCGATCGCGGCTCTATATGGACCCTCAAACCCGAAACTTTACGGCCCTTATACGAAAAATGCCATTATCGTCAAGGCAGAGCCTCCATGTCTTGGCTGCGAAAAGGGCATGAAACATACATGTGCCGATTTGCAATGTATGAAGAGGCTTATGGTAGAGCAGGTCGTAAACGCTTCGGAGAAGATGCTGAAAAACAGCGCAAAATTAAAAAATTGAGGATTTTATGAAAATGCCGCTTGTATCGGTTATCGTGCCGATTTATAATGTTGAGGTTTATCTTAAAAAGTGCGTTGATTCAATTATAAACCAAACGCATAAAAATCTGGAAATTATCTTGGTAGATGACGGTTCGCCCGATAACTGCGGGAAAATCTGCGACGAATACGCCGCAAAAGATAAAAGGATAAGAGTCATACACAAACCAAACGGCGGCTTGGGAGACGCGAGAAACGCGGGACTTGATATAGCAAAAGGCGAATATATAGCATTTGTGGATTCTGATGACTATATCGCGGAAAATGCGTATGAAGAGTTGATAAATACCGCGAAAAAAGAGGCGGCGGATATCGTAATCAGCGGTTTTTATTATGTCAAAAAAAGCGGTATATTTCTATATGAAAAGAGTTTGGAAGGATTGAATAAAGAGGAGATTTTATATCAATTTTTAAGCGATAATTATCACAGTTCGGTATGCAATAAATTTTTCAAAGCAAAATTGTTTAAAGAGCTGCGGTTCACGGCTATAAGATTTGAAGATTTGTTTATAATGCCCTCTTTAATATTGGCGGCTAAAAAAATATCTTTTACGCCGAAAGCATATTATTACTATCTTCACACAAATGAAACTTCACTGACATCGTCAAAAGATGCGCGCAATAAATACGGGCTGTTTATGGCTTGGGCTGAACATGAGCGTTTGGGACGGCTTTATTTGCCTGATATTTGTGCGTTAAGCGAATACAGAGCGGCAAGAAGCGCTGCGGGAGCAGTAGTTATCAATGCGGCGCATTTAAGTTTGACGCAAAAGGAGATAAACAATTGCGAAGAGTATTTGCGGCAAAAGCATCATATTAAAATAGGCGTAAAATATCGCTTTTTATTGCGGACGCTCAAGCGTTGTCCTTATATTTGCAAATTATATTGTAATTTAACGCTTTGTCTGCACCGTATGAAAAAAACAGTTAAAAGACAAAAGGAGAAAAAATGACAAATGTTTCAGTGTTGATTTTGGCAAAAAATGAAGAGCACAATATCGCTGAATGTATCAAAAGTTGTGATTTTGCCGATGAGATAGTCATAATTGATGATTTTAGTTCTGATAAAACCGCCGAAATATCGCAAAGTTTAGGAGCAAAAGTCGTTTGTCATGCAATGAACGGCGATTGGGGCGCGCAGCAAAATTTTGCGCTAAAACAGGCAAAGCATGAATGGATATTTTTTCTTGACGCAGACGAAAGAGTTACGCATGAGTTGGCTTCGGAGATAAAAAGCGCGGTTGAAAAAGGCGAAAAAAACGCATATTTGATACGAAGAAAAAACAGATTTCATTTCAATAAAGTTTCTCATGGAGCGCTGCGTCCGGATTTTGTATGCCGCCTCATGCCAAAAAAAGGCGTGCGCGTGGAAGGCTTTGTGCACCCCGCTATTATCACGCCGTATCCGAACAAAAAAATGAAAAATTTTATGCTTCACTATACCTACGATAGTTGGCATCAATATTTTAATAAAATGAACAATTACTCCACGCTTGCGGCGCAAAAATATATGGTTCAGGGCAAAAAGTGCTATTTTTTCAGAGATATTATTTTAAGACCGTATTGGGCGTTTATAAAGATTTATCTTGTTCAGGGCGGATTTTTGGACGGAAAAATGGGCTGGATTTTGTCTGTAAGCCACTACTCTTATACGATGAACAAGTATGTAAAATTATATTATCTGTATAAATCAAACGGAAAACTTTAAGAAATATCGGCGAAAACGATAAATTTTTTAATAAATATATTATAAACTAAGTAATATTATCAACAGAGATAAAGTAAAAAATATAAATATAATTTATATTTTGGAATACCAAAAATACCGCACCATAAAGCATTTTCTAAAAGTCTATTGGATAAAATCAATCATGTTTTTATTTTATGGCAAATCGTAAGATAAATATATCGTTAAAGATGTTTTTTAAAAATATTGGAGATTAAATATGCCAAAGCAATATGCAAGAATGTTACAGCAATATAAATACGCTATGCAGGATAATTCGGGATCTTCATTATGGCAGGGAGACGGCAATATTGGAGATGCGGTGCAAAATTTGGCAGTAGAAAATATTTATAGCAAAATATCAGGTATTAAAAGCCATGAGCTTTTACTTGTAAATAGAGACGAGATAAATACATATAACGGCGAGCCATGCAGGCTGGTTATGCAGGGATGGTTTGGCAATTATGCAAATGTTTTTCCTCTTCCATGGAGTGATAAAATAGAGCCGATATTTTTGGGATTTCACTTGAATACAGTAAGTAATACTCGTAAAAAATTTATAACTGAAAAAATTTATCTGAAAATGAAACCTTTTGAACCTATAGGATGCCGCGATAGAAACACTATGAAATTTTTACAAAAACTCGGAATGAAAGCTTATTTTTCAGGCTGTATGACGCTGACTTTTGATACGCGCAAAAATACGCCTAAAAACGGCAAAGTTTTCGTTGTGGATTTGACAAAAAAAGCCATGAAAAAACTGCCGCAAAAGATAAAAAATATTGCTGATATGAGTATAACGCATTCGTATTATTGGGATAACTATCCTGTTAGCTACGAAGGCGCTTTGGAATTTGAGCGGGAAGCGCGTAGGATTTTGGATAGATACCGCGATGAAGCCCGTCTCGTAATTACGTCAAAAATTCATGTTGCAATGCCATGCGCGGCTCTTGGAATCCCTGTTGTATTTATCCATGAAAAAAGCGAAAATGTAAGATTTGATGTGCTTCATGGGATACTGCCCATATATCACCCAAGAGATATGGTATGGCTTGATTGGAATCCAAAAGCGGTAAATATAGATAAATTAAAAAGCGCTATCATAAAAAATGCGATAGAGAGGATAGCGCAAAAGTCAGACATAAGCTCAATAGAAGAGTTAAATCTCATAACCGATGAATTGGAAAGAAAATCCAAAAAAACTTTCATGGATAAAATGGCGATTTTATACAGGCGTATCGCAAAAAGATAGGCAAATATCGCCGCAAAAAATAGTAATGCATAAACCGTCCGACATTTGAGGATAAAAGCGAAAATTTTAACATGCTTTTACGGTTGTTCCCAACTTTCAAAATTCGGCTCCTGGAAAAGGTATAAATCTAATTCATATCCGCCGTTCTGTTATATTAAAATATCAAAATTTATACGATTCCCAAGCGGGAAAAGACTAAATTTTCGCCGATATAATGCGAAGCTGTAAATCATGCTTATTTTAGAAATTTGATATAATATTTAAGTATATTTTTATATTAAAATACTTGTTTTTACGCCATAAAGCTGAAACTTTAATGAAAAACAAAAATTTTGACAATAAAACTGCTAAAAATATGAGAAAAAATGCGAAAAAATACGCTATACGCGGAGTTTTGACGATATGAAAAAATTTGTTTATAAGTTTATATATAATAAAATAAAGATATAAAAATGCAAATTATAATTTAAGACGTAAATCCAAAAAAAGGATAAAAATGTCTGCCGTTTTTACTTTGCCAATAGAGATATGTTTTGCGATTAACGACCAATATGTCAAACATGCCGTAACGACCGCTTACTCCATTTTGCGCTCAAATCCAAATGCCGTTTTTCGTTTTCATATTATCTGCGACGACCTCTCGCATGAGAGCCGCTCATCATTTTTGCACCTTTCGTTTCGCTTTAAAGAGCGTTGTTTTTTTGAGTATCATGACGCTCCGAAATCGTTTTTTTCAGATATAAAACTGACTATTGAGTATATATCCATTCACACATATTATCGTTTAATGCTTGCCGATATTTTGCCCGAATTAGACAAAATACTCTATCTTGACGCAGATATTTTAGTGCAGGGCGATTTATCCGAACTTTGGGAAACAGAACTTGAAAACTATTATGCCGCGGGCGTTTCGGACTTGTATATTGATATTATTGATTATAAAAAAGAGATTGGTTTTAAAAGCGGCGACCTTTATATCAACGCAGGCGTTATACTGTTCAATCTATCCGCTATCAGGCGGGACAATATGCAGGAAAAACTTTTGGCGGCTGCTCATGAATTGTCAGGCAAAGTTAGATTTCAGGATCAGGATATTATCAATATCGTATTTAAAGGCGGGATAAAAGCCGTTCCCGACAAATTTAATTTTGCGTCCGACAATATGCACAAATATCCGAAACAGATAAATTCGGCATCCATTATCCATTATAACGGTAAAGGAAAACCTTGGCATAAAAAAATAAATTGTCTCGGATATGAACAATATTATAAAATAGAAAAATCCGCACACAAAAAAATCCGCACAGCTTTATTGATAGACGAATTTTTTGGCGGGGCAGATACCGCGTTTGGCGGATACGGCTTTTTGGCGCGAAGATATATCGCCAAATATATTCCATGCGCCGACATAGAGATAGATATATTGCTCGGAAAAGGAAAAAGACACTTTTTTGCTGAAAAGTTTTTAGTGGACGGCGTAACTTTATATCACTTGCCAAGACGCCGAATTGCCGCAAAACGGTGGATAAAGCGCAAAAATTACGATATGTATCTTAGTATAGAACTCACAGATGATTATGTCTTGAAGCATGAAGACAATCCCGAAAAAAAACTTATATTATGGATACAAGACCCAAGACCCGAATACGAATGGGACGAAATTGATACGGTAGATCTTTTCCCCGAAAACAATTATTACAAGCAGGAGATTTATGATTTGGCGCATAACTGGCATAAAAAAGGGCGCGTCTCTTTTGTATCGCAGGGCTATTTTCTAAACCGCAAAGCATGCGATTTATATAAGCTGCCTTATGACACAAAGATAAAATATCTGCCAAATCCCATAGAAATAGATGTATATTTTGATGTTGAAAATTGTCCGAAAAAAGATAATATTATATTTCTCGGCAGGATTGAATCGGTCAAAAGGGGATGGTTGTTTTGCGAAATAGCGAAAAAAATGCCGCAATATAATTTTTACATGATAGGTCAAACTTTTCGGCAAAAAAATGAAAATCTTGCCATAATAGACAAATATAGAGATATTCCCAATCTGCATTTTACAGGGCATTTAGACGGCGAAGAGAAAATAAGGCATTTAAAAGATGCGAAAATTTTAGTCAATACGTCAATACACGAAGCGCTTCCCATATCTTTTTTGGAAGCTTTATCTTATGGCGCGTTAATTGTCAGTAACTGCAATCCTGAAAATTTAACAGAAAAATTTGGAGTGTGGGTCGGAGATATTTTGGGTGATGGATTTGATAAAGTAGATTTGTACGCGGAAGGTATAGAACAATTGATGAAAAACGATAAAAATAGAGTTAAATTAGCCAAAGAAGCGGTTGATTATGTGAAAAAGATACATAATATTCCAAGATTTATCGGCGATTTGCGAAATATAATTTTTGAAGAGGTATATAAGTGAAAAACGCTTCGTTTTCCGTAATTGTCCCTGTATTTAACGTGAAAGATTATATAGATGAAGCTCTAAATTCCATATTTGCGCAGGATTACGATAACTTTGAAATTATAATCGTAGATGACGCTTCCACAGACGGCTCCATTGAAAAAGTTGAAGAGTATATCGCACGCATCAATGATAAACGCATTAAATTTATCAAATGCGAAACAAATAGAGGGCTTAGTACAGTCCGCGAAGAGGGATTAAAATTTGCTAAAAATGAGTGGATTTTATTTTTAGACAGCGATGATTGGTATAATAATGGGCTTTTTAAAAAGCTAAATGAAGTTATTCAAAATAACCCCGATATAAATATCATAGAGTTTACCCTTGAGCGCGTTTATGAAAATATGCGCCGCGAAAGAGCCGCGTATTACGATAGAGGCGTATCAGGCATACGCAAAAGCGCGGAAGAGAATATCATGATGGGAACGATTCTTTGTAATAAATGCTTTAAAAGAAGTTTTCTAAAAGAGTTGAATTTGACGCCCATTCCGCGCGAAGTTTTGGACGATGTTCCTTTTAGCATGTGCGCATTTTTATGCTCCGAATATTTTTATTGGCTGAATTTTGTCGGATATGGTTATCGTCAGCGTTCTTTTTCACTCTCCGGCGACAAGTCCATGTATCCTCGCTTTATACGCGCCGTTTCGTTTTTAGAAAATGAAATAAAGCGGTTAAAGATTTACGACAAAACGCGTTTTCAAACAATAACTGCATGCATGCTCGGCTGGTATCTGTCTAAATATGACGACTCTTTGGAGTATAAAAATTTTTATAACGAGTGCAGAAAAATTTTTCGCTCGTTTGATTTGAAAAAAGATGTAAAAATGCCGATAACATACAACCGCAAGCTTTACAGACGCGTTCGTTTATATCCATATCGGCTGTTTAAATTAAGACTGAAAATATCAAAATTTCTGCGGCGGTTAAGGGGAAAACGGTAGGCGGGCTATAAAAAATTATGATACAATATCGCTGTTTTTTGAAATTAATATTTATGAAAGCCTGACATGAAAATCATTAACTCCATAATGTATAAAAACAGTAAATTTTGCTATTTTGCGAAAAATTTTTTATACTATCTTTTGCCAAATTTTCTATTCAGACGGCGGCTTCATGCTCAGTTATCAAAGCTTGCCAAATATGATAGGGACGATATAATGAAGCGCGTCAATTATTATAATAAACTTGACAAGGAATTTTATTATAACAAGAGTATGACGCAGGTAAAAAATTTTAAATTAAAAGTAAAATTAAAACCTCATACGCATTTTTTTGATACTTATGAATATATGCGCTATTTTCCGAAAAATAACTGTTTTGCATTTATATTCGGCGATGTTACGCATATCCCAAAAATCCCCTCAATAGTTAAGAGCAGACCCGTCAATGGAGATAATCAAAATTCCGCGCTTTTGAATTTGGGCAAAGTAAGGCATTTTTTATTTGTAAAAGATAAAAAAAGATTTGAAGAAAAAGAGAGTAAATTATTGGGGCGGGCGGCTGTTTTTCAATCTCACCGCGTAAAATTTTGGGAAATGTATTTTGGTCATCACATGTGCGATTTGGGGCAGACAAATACGCGCCATGCCGAACATCCTGAATGGATTAAACAACACATAACTATCGGCGAGCATTTGAATTTTAAATTTATACTTTGCCTTGAAGGAAACGATGTTGCGACAAATTTGAAATGGGTAATGTCTTCAAATTCTATAGCCGTTATGCCAAAACCGGTTTATGAAACATGGTTCATGGAAGGAACGCTTGTTGGGGATTATCATTATATTGAGATAAAAAAAGATTATTCCAACTTGGAAGAAAAATTAAATTATTACATAGAACATACCGATGAGGCTTTAAATATCATAAAAAATGCACATAAATTTGTAGAGCAGTTTCAAGATAAAAAGCGCGAAAAATTAATATCTCTTTTGGTGTTGCAAAAATACTTTAAATATCTAAAATATGTTTAATGCTATCTATTCTATATAAAATATTGGCAAGACAGCATATTTTTCCGTCATTGCAAATCAACAAAACATAAAATCAAGTTTTTACTTCCATCATTCCCGCGCTTCATTATGTCATTCCATCGTCCTCCTATGTCATTCCCGCGCTCCTTTTCGTCATTCCCGCGTAGGCGGGAATCTAAACTAATAACTTTAAAGCATAAAAATGTGAAAAAAAAATAGAAGAGAGTTATAAAATGTCAATTCTTTTCATACTGTCTTTGTTTGTAAATATTCTTTTGGATTCCCGCCTGCGCGGGAATGACATAGAGAAAGCATGGGAATGACATAGAGAGGTAATTTCTACGATATAACGACAAGCGAAACACATGCGCTCCCTCCGTCATTCCCGCGTAGGCGGGAATCCAAAAAAAACAAAAAATGGCAATAGAACAATCAATAGAAAAATTTAAAAAAACTTTTTACATTTTTAGACTTTAAGATAATAGACACAAGAG